>CAIVSQ010000612.1 GCA_903908605.1 uncultured Anaerolineae bacterium | reverse complement strand
TCAATCACAGCTAACCGGAGAAAACATGGAAAACAAACAGCCCATCAGTAACAGCATCGATGAATACATCGCCGCCTTCCCGGCCGAAATCCAGCAGATCCTCAGCCAGATCCGCGCCACCATCCATTCCGCCGTCCCAGATGCCACCGAAAAAATCAGCTACGGCATGCCCACTTTTTACCTGCAGGGCAACCTGGTGCACTTCGCAGCCTTCAAGAACCATATCGGCTTCTACCCCACCCCCGGCGGCATTGAAGAATTCCAATCCGAGCTGGCCCAGTACGAAGGCTCCAAGGGCACCGTGCGCTTCCCGCTCAACCAGCCCATCCCTCTCGACCTGTTTGCCCGTATCGCCCGCTACCGCGCCAGCCAAAACCAGCAGAAAGCCGCCGCCAAAAAAGCCCCAAAAAAGGCCGGATAGCCCCAGCCAACCGGATGGGATCAAAGCCATCGGAAAATACCAGCGAGGAACCCATCCATGACAATCTCAGACAATCAAACAGACCTGCCCCCTGCCGCTGATGACCACACCAACAAACGACCCGAGCGCCTGTCTCGCACCGTCCTGTACGAAAGCCGCTGGGTCAACCTCTACCGCGATCGCGTGGCCCTGCCAACCGGCACCATCCTCGAACAGTACCACATCGTCGATTTTGGCCCCGGCGCCGCCTGCGTAATCGTGGAAGACCCGGCCGGCAATATCCTGCTCGAACGTATCGCCCGCTACCCAACCGGCATCACCTCCTGGGAGCTGCCCGCCGGTGGCATCGAACCGGGCGAAGCGATCCTGGCTGCCGCCGCTCGTGAAGTCCTCGAAGAGACTGGCTACCAGACCCATTCGCACCGTTTGTTGCAGGCTTACAACCCGCTCAACGGCATCTCCAACTTCAACGTGTTCGTCGTACACTGCCTGGTCGGTGAACGCAGCGGGCAGATCGACCCGAACGAAATCCAATCCATCCGCTGGTTCAGCCCAGCCGAAACCTGGCACCTGTTGCGCAACAAACAAATCAGCGACGGGCTGACCCTGGTCGGCCTGCTGCTGCACCTCAATAAACTAGACCAGGAGGCCCCCATGACAGGCTCACAAGAAAAAGAAACTCAAATCCAGCAACTGCGCACGGTCTTTGAACAGTGGCAGACCCAGCTCGCGCGCCTTAGCGAGGCCGAAATCTGCGCCCCCGGGCGCTTCGAGCAGCTCTCCATCAAGGATGTCATCGCTCACCTGACCAGTTGGCAAATCATTTCGGTCGCCCGGCTCGAGGCCGCCCTCACCGGTAGCCAACCCACCATGCCCGCCTGGCACCACCCACACCTCGATACCGAAACGACCGAAGAACTGCACCAGGCCAACGCCTTCATCTACGCCGAAAACCACTCCCGCCCCTGGTCTGAAATCCAAGGCGAGTGGCAGGCGCGTTTTCATCACTTTCTCCAGTTGGCCGAATCCCTCCCACCCGCCGACCTCTCGGACGCCACCCGCTACGCATGGATGATGGGCTACCCCCTCTCCGCCGTTCTGCTCGGCTCCTACGAACACCATATCGAACATCTCGAAGGGCTGCTGGCCGGCTAAACTCCATCTCCGCATTAACAGCAAACCCGCCGTGGCTTTTCAGCGCACGGCGGGTTTATTTTTTATCTTATCCCGGCCCATGTTCGCGCAGCAGGTCCTGCAGGTCCAGCCTCATCAATTCAACCAGGCGCTTGCTGGGTGAATCCTCCATCGCCTGCAGCAGCTCAGTCGCCTGCCCATGCCAATCCTGCGCGGCATTCGGGCACTGAAAGACATCATGAGCCTTCTTAATTCTGGCCATCGACGCCCCAAAGCTGGTCGGGCCCATCACATCCCGCCGGACCTCGCACAGCGCTCCGCACACCCGGCAGTGCATCTCCGCCACCTCGCCCGGTTGCCTGATAAAGATTTCAACATCACGTTGCATAGGGGTTCCTCCTCTCAATCAATCCATCAAACAAATTCGCACACTCCCCATTCTACCTCGCCCAAGTGCAGCCAGCGTGCACTCTCACAAAAACATAATCACCCTCTCATTAACCAACACCGCCATTGCCACCCCCCGGCCTCTGTTCAGCGGCCGAGGTTACCGCAAGTGAATAATTTCGCGAAGCATTTCCGCGAAATTATTCACAAAAAAATATATTCTTCGCGCGCGGGCCAAACCGCTGCTCCATCAAAACCCCGCATCGCGCGCCACCAGGTAATATGACCACGCAGGAAGACTGCCTCCCCCGGCCGCTGCTCAGCGGCTGGGGTTACCGCAAGTGAATTTTTTCGCGATGCCTTTCCGCGAAAAAATTCACAAAAATATATTCTTCGCGCGCGGGCCAAACCGTTGCCCCACCCAACCCCCGCATCGCGCGCCGCCAGGGCGTTACCCTCAATCCAACGCCGGGAAATTCATACGCAGCGTACTGCCCCGCCCAGGCTCGCTCAGCATCTCAATCTCACCGCCCATCGCCACTACCAACGACTTGGCAATCGGCAGCCCCAGCCCAAAACCGGGAATGGTAGCCGCATCCTCGCCGCGATAGAAGCGGTCAAAAATATGCGCCAGCTTTTCAGCCGCAATCCCCTCGCCCTCATCCTTCACAAACACCTCCAGCAGCCCACCCCTGCGCAGCGCCCCCACCAGCACAGCCCCGCTGGAATGTTTCAGCGCATTATCCAGCGCAATCAGCAGCACCTGCTTGAGTGCATCGCGATCACCAATCAGCGCAAATTCACCGGCCTGCACCTCAATCTGGCGGTTGGCATCCAACTGGCGCGCCTGGCGGGCGCACTCTTCCAACACCGGCCCCAGCGCAAAAGGCTCACGCGCAAGGCTGCGCCCGGCATCCGCGCGGGCCAGCACCAGCAGATCGTTCACCAACCGGATCATCCGGTCGCTCTCCTCGGTCATATCCGACAATATATCGGCGCGATCCTCAGCCGGCAGCGGCGGCGTGCGCCGCAGCAAGCCCACATTGCCCCGCAGGGTGGTTAGCGGCGTGCGCAGCTCGTGCGAGACATCCGCCACAAAATCGCGCTGCATCTCCAGCGAGTGCGATAACTGCCGGTAGGCATCTTCCAGGCGCGCCAGCATGCTATTAAAGGTGGTGGCCAACTGCCCAACCTCATCCTGCGGGCCGCTGTACTCCACCCGCCGGGTAAAATCGCGCTCCTCGCCAATCGTGCGGGCCGTCTGTGTAATGCGCGTAATCGGATTCAACATCAAACCCGAGAAGAGCCAGCCCACCCCAAAGGCCACCAGCACCATCAACAGGCTGGCCACCAGCAGGGTGGTCGCCAGAATATTCAGGCCGCGTTCCTGTTCATCCAACGAACGTGCCACCTGCACAATATAAATGACCTTGCCATCCGCAACCACCGGGTGACTGAACACCAACACACGCTGATCATTATAGCTACCCGGCTCCCACAGGTCCTTCTGGGCTTGCAGCGTGCTCAGGCTGGCAGCACTCAACGGCAGATCGCCGACCGTGCGCCCAAATGGGTTGGCCACCAGCACGCCATTTACATCCAGGATGCGCACGATTTCGCGCTCCGGCAGCTTGCGCAGATTTTGATCTTCAGGCAGGTGCTCGAAAGGCTTGGGAGGCACTTGCTCCGCTGGCTTCATCGCCGAACCAGGATTGTCCGGCGAGCGCAGCACCAAGTCCGATACCGCCGTATTGGTGCGAATCAGATCCTGTTTCAGCGCATCAAAAGTGGTATGTGATTGGACCGAATAGAGCGCCACCCCAAAAATCAGCAGGGTCAGCGCCAGGATGGCGTTATACAGCAGGGTAAATCGCAATCGAATTGACATGGCCTACTCCTCGCGCAGCACGTAACCGACCCCACGCACGGTGTGGATCAGGCGCGAGCCGCCGTTTTGTTCCAACTTCTTGCGCAGGTACCCAATGTAAATCTCCAGCACGTTATCGTCGCCGCCGAAATCGTAGCCCCACACATCACTTAAGATCTGCCCGCGCTCCAGCACCTGGCGCGGGTGACGCAGCAGCAGGTGCAGCAGGTTAAATTCTGTCAGGGTCAGCGCCAGGTTGTTCTCGCCGCGCCGGGCCTCGCGCGTGGCCGGGTCCAGGCTGACATCCAGGTAGCTGACCGCCTGGCTTTCGGGCTTGGGTTCCACCCGTCGCAGCATGGCATGCACACGCGCCACCAGTTCGGCCGGGGCAAAGGGTTTCACCAGGTAGTCATCCGCTCCGCTCTCCAGTCCATCCACCCGGTTTTCAATCGCATCGCGCGCCGTCAGCATCAATACCAGCAGCTTGTTCCGGTCGGCTCGCAGGTGGCGGATCAATGTCACCCCGTCCATTTTGGGCATCATCCAGTCCACAATCAGCAAGTCGGGTTTGTGCGCATCGATCAACGGCAGGGCTTCTTCACCATTGTTCGCCGTCAATACATTTAGATTTTCGTAAACCAGCGTGCGCTGGAGCATTTTGAGTAGTTTTTGATCGTCATCGACCACCAGGACAGTATGCATGGGTTCCACCTTTTGATTTCTTTCTTATAAGGTCAATCTTATACCGCGCAGCTGTGAACAGGCTGTGAAAACACAACTTCCACATAACTCTCACAGCTCTTTCACAGCTTTCTCATGGCTTGCTCACAGGAATGAATCCTAGAATGAGGATGGTTGTTACAGTTTTCACAAATCATTTTATCGGCAACAACAAAATAGAAATCAAACCATTCAAAGGACAATTATATGAAAAACCAGCTGCTTATCAAATGGATTACCCTGTTTGCTCTTTCCATGTTACTGCTGAGCGCTTGCGCCGGCGCCAATGCCAACGCCGCCACCGATACCGGCACCGGCACAGTCAGCGCCATCGAAGTGACCGACTCGATCTCCACCTCCGGCAACCTGGGTGCCGACCAACTCAGCTCCCTCACATGGAACACCAGCGGCACCGTGGCCCAGGTCAACGTCAAGGCCGGCGATATCGTCAAAGCTGGCGATGTGCTGGCCATCCTGGGCGAGGACAGTGTGCCCTCCTCCATTATTACGGCCCAATCTGACCTGGCCAGCGCCCAACGTGACCTGGATGACCTGCTCAACTCGCAGGCTGCCCTGGCCACTGCCCAACTGGCCGTCGCCAATGCCGAACAGACCGTCAGCGACGCGCAGAAGGAATATGATAGTCTCAACTTCCCACGTGCCAGCGACGCCCTGATCAACAACACCGAAGCCCAAATCACCCAGGCCAAGCGCGCCGTCGCCATGGCATCAGACCGCTACCGCCTGCTGCAACGCAAGCCCGATGGTGACCCCAACAAAACCGCCGCCGAATTGGCCCTCACCAACGCCCAGCTCAACCTGAATGAACTGCAAGCCACCTATAACTGGTACGTCGGTGACCCAACCAGCATCGATGCCGATCTAGCCGCCGCCACCCTCTCCAGTGCCAAGGCCACCCTGGCCGACGCCCAACGCGAATATGAGCTGCTCAAAAACGGCCCCGATCCCGTTGACCTGGCTGCCGCCAAGGCCCGCATGCAAGCCGCCCAGGCCACCATTGACAGCATGAAGATCATCGCACCCTTCGATGGTGAAATCCTGACCGTCCAGACCGCCGCTGGCAACCCGGTCAACAACGGCTCCGCCGCCTTTGAAATCGTCAATCGCGCCACCCTCAAGGTCGAAACCATGGTGGATGAAACCAGCATCGCCGCTGTCACCCAGGGCGATAAGGCCGAAATCAGCATGGACCTGCTGCCCGGCGTCACCCTGACCGGCAAGGTCGCGGTGATCAGCGCCATCGGCAGCACCGTCAACGGCCTGGTCAAGTACACCGTCACCATCGGTCTCGACCCCACCACCGAACCAGTGCGTTTTGGCGCCACTACCAACGTAATATTGTACACCAGCGAACCACACACAGTGCTGGCCGTGCCTGTCGCAGCCATCCAGAGCGACACCAAGGGCGAGTACGTCCTGGTGGTCAACGCCGATGGCAACACCCGCCGTGTGGATGTGCAGAGCGGCGATCTCTCCGGCAGCCAGGTAACCCTCCCGGCCTCCGGCGACTTGAAAGAAGGCGACCTCGTTCAGCTCACCACCGCATCCAGCAGTTCCAGCAGCTCTTCCAAATCCAATAACTCCGGTGGCGGCCTGCAGATTCCCGGCGGCGGCCCTGGTGGCGGTCTCTAAGAGGTGATGTCATGATCCAGATTGAGAATGTTACCAAGGTCTTCAAAATGGGCGAAAACGAAGTCCGTGCCCTCGACGGTGTCTCGCTCAAGATAGAAAATGGAGAAATGGTCGCCATCATGGGACCCTCTGGCTCAGGCAAAAGTACGCTCATGTCGATCGTCGGCTGCCTGGATGTGCCCTCCACCGGCTCTTATCTGCTGGACAGCCTGCCAGTTGAAACTATGAACGATAGCCAGCTTGCCGATATCCGCAACCACAAAATCGGCTTTGTCTTCCAACAGTTCAACCTGCTCTCACGCACCAGCGCCCTCGAAAATGTGCTCCTGCCGCTCAGTTACACCAGGCTGAACGGCCGTCAATCCCGCCAGAAGGCCGACCACGCCCTCGAGATGGTCGGGTTGGGCGAACGCAAAAACCACCACCCATCCGAGCTTTCCGGCGGGCAGCAGCAGCGTGTCGCCATCGCCCGCGCCCTGGTCAATGACCCCTCCATCCTGATCGCCGACGAGCCAACCGGCGCGCTGGATAGCAAGACCGGCGCCGAGATCATCGATCTCTTCCAGACTCTGCACCGCGACTTCGGCCAGACCGTCATCATGGTCACCCATGACTCCTTCGTCGCCCGCCACACCGACCGCATCATCCGCCTGGCGGATGGACGCATTGTATCCGATACCATCAACCCCAACCCGCTCAAGGCGGGTACGCCCCGCCCCGAAGCGGAGGCCTGAACCCGGAGGCAGCCATGCTGCTCACACAAAATTTTCTCACCGCCTTGCGCGGGTTAATGTCCAACAAACTGCGCTCTGCCCTGACCATCCTGGGCATCGTCATCGGTGTGGCAGCCGTGGTGGCCCTGATGGCCATCGGCAACGGCGCTACCAGCAGCATCACCAGCCGCATTGAAGGCAACGGCTCCAACCTGCTCAACATCCAGGCCGGTCGTTCGCAGCGACCCTCCCCCGGCGAAATGATGGCCCAAACCTACCTGACCTATAAAGATTACCAGGCCCTCTCCGGCACGCTGACCGAGGTGGCCGGCATTGCGCCTGCTTACCAGGCCAACTACACCATCACTGCCGGTACCACCAGCGCCAGCACCTCGGTCATCGGCGTCACCCAGGACTATATCCCCGTCCACACCTACGAGGTCGATACCGGCCGTGGCATCACCGCCAACGACCGCACCAAGCTCAACAAGGTAGCCGTCATTGGCGCTACCACCGCCGAAACCTTCTTTGGCACCAACACGGCTCTCGGCCAAACCATCAAGATCAACAACGTCTCCTTCACCGTCGTCGGCGTGCTGGCCTCCAAAGGCTCCACCGGCTTTGACAACCAGGATGACCTGGTGCTCGTCCCACTTGAAACCGGCTACACCCGGCTATTCGGCGCCAATGCACTCCGCAACGGCGAGAAGATCGTCAGCGCCATCGCCGTCTCAGCCATCAGCTCAGATTCAGTCGACTCGGTCTCCACCCAAATCACCTTCGTTATGCGTCACCAGCACCACCTGGCCACGGATGATGACGATGACTTCCGCATCTCCAACCAGGCCGCCCTGCTCGAAACCCTCACCAGCGTCACCACCACCCTCACCACCTTCCTGGGCGCCATCGCCGCCCTCTCCCTGCTGGTCGGCGGCATCGGCATCATGAACATCACCCTTGTCTCGGTCAGCGAACGCACCCGCGAGATCGGCCTGCGCAAAGCAGTTGGCGCTCGCAAGGATCAGATCCTCTTCCAGTTCCTGGTCGAGACCATGACCCTCAGCGTCAGCGGTGGCATCATCGGCATCCTTCTGGGCGCAGCCATCGCCTGGGTGGTCACCGCCCTCGGGCTGATCACCGCCGTCATCACCATCAGCTCGGTACTGCTATCCTTCTTCTTCTCAATGGCCATTGGCCTGTTCTTCGGCATCTACCCGGCATTTCGCGCCGCCAACCTGCACCCCATGGAGGCCCTGCGCTCCGAATAACCTAAGGCATCCCACCCCCACCCAACCGCCCGCCAACGCCGGGCGGTTTTCCTATCCAGCAATCAAACGGAACAACTTAATGTCACCACCCTAAAGTGACATATTTCACATGGTCATTCAGCCCCTTTCCTCTATAATAAAGGTCCGGCGGTTAATATTGTTGTTCCCTACACAACACAGCCCTGGGTGGAAATTAAGTTTTATATATAAAGGAGCCTGCATTGAAATCCATTGCATCCATCTGTTCGTTTGCCCTGCTGCTGGGCCTGTTCCTGGCCAGCTTTTCAACCTTGCCAGCCCAGGCCGCCACCCCCACTAACTGGTACGTGGCCACCACCGGCAGCGACAGCAACGATTGCATTGCCGCTGCCACAGCCTGCGCCAGCATCAATGCTGCCATCGCCAAGGCCACCGCCAGCGACACCATCCTGGTTGCCACCGGCACCTACACCGGCACCGGCGACCAGGTGGTCCTGATCGACCGTGACCTGACCCTCTCGGGCGGCTGGAATGCTGCCTTCAGTAGCCAGGAAGGCTATACCACCATTGATGGACAGGCCGCCCGCCGCGGCTTTACCTTGCCCGCCCCCAGCAGCGCCAGTCTCGACCACTTCAAAGTACAAAACGGTTTCAGCCGATTTGGGGCTGGCATTTCTACTAGCGGCAACCTGACCATTACAAACAGCCTGATCACAACCAACAAAGGCGAATATGGCGGCGGTATTTTAAACGACGGCAACCTGACCATCGCCAACAGTACCATTACGGCCAACGAAAGTGTATCCGCCGGTGGTGGCATATATTCCAACACAGGCTCCCTCCAGCTCGATAAAGTCCTGATCAGCAACAACAATGCTTTTACAAGTAGCGGATCTGGCGGCTCCGGTGGCGGTGGAATCTCAATACGAGACGGAACGAGTGCGGCTATTACCAACAGCACCATCAGCGGCAATGTATTGAATGGCAGTTTTTATGGCGCCGGGGTATATGTTCAGGGAACAAACTTGACCATCTCCAACACCACCGTCAGCGCCAACAAAGCGGGCGATGGAATATATGTATTTTTGGGAACACTCCACGTAGATAACAGCACCATCACTGCCAACAGCCACTCAGCCATCAAAACGTTGCTCGGAGATGTCTTCACGCGCAACAGCATCCTGGCCGGCAATGGCTGGGCCGGCATCGGCTGGGACGGTGATTGTGTTGTTGAACAAGGTTACAAGGGAACCTTTACCTCACTTGGGTATAACCTGATTGGCAACGCTACCGCACGATGTCAACTAACACCTGCCACCGGCGACAAGGTCGGCAGCAGCACGGCACCCATTAACGCACGCTTGCTGCCACTGGGCCTGTACGGTGGCAGCGTGCCCAGCCATGCACTCATGGCTGGCAGCCCGGCGATAAACGCCGGCAGCCCCGCCACCCCCGGCAGCGGCGGCACAGCCTGCCAGGCCCTCGACCAGCGCGGGTTTACCCGCCCGGTCGGCGCCCGCTGTGACATTGGCGCTGTGGAAGGCTCAGCAGCCATGGTCAGCTCGATCAAACGTGCCAACCCCAGCCCCACCTCGGCCCGCCTCGTCAGTTACACCGTCACCTTTACCGAACCGGTCACCGGCGTCGACCTGACCGATTTCAAGTTGACCAAAACCGGCATGACCGGCGGCAGCCTGGCCAGCATCAGCGGGTCAGGTGCTGTCTACACGGTTAACCTCAACCTGGGCGCTGCTTCTGAGAACGGCACCATCCGCCTGGACCTGGTCGATAACGATAGCATCCTCGATGTATCCGGCCAGCCACTCGGTGTCACCGGGCTGGGCAACGGCAATTTCACCGGTGAGCCCTACCAGCTCACCCGCATTGCCACGCTACAGGCGCCGCTCGGAACCTCTTTTAACCGCACACCCATATACACCTGGTTGAAAGTACCCGCGGCAATCCAATACCAGCTCAAAGTATTCAAGGGCACCACTCTGGTAGCCCAAATGACGATACTGTCCTCCGCCTGTGCGGCCGGGACAACCTGCAAGGCCTCACCTGTCGCAGCGCTGCCCTTTGGCAACTACACTTGGAGTGTCCGCACCATGGTCAACAGCATGTGGATGGGCTTTTCCACCCCGAAGGCCATCACCCTCACTGGCCCCAAATCCGGCACGTGGAAATCCGGGGGCATGATTTTCAAGATCCCCACCAACCGCAAGTACATTAACAACTACACTATTTATATCAATGTCACCGGCTGCGGCATCTACCAGGTGTTCGGTCCCGGTAGTCTTGAAATCAAAAACGGAAAATTCGGCTTCCCCGGCTCCTTCTATGCCAATGGAACCATTGAATCAGAGACCACCATCCGCGGCCGGTTGGGGTTAAGCCAATACTACATCAAGGGCTGCGGCAACGTTTCCGGCGGTCCATTCAATTACACCGCCACCTGGGCCAGCCCGGCCCTGCGCAGCAACACCGACGGCCGCCATGGTGATGTATTGTTAATCACCATCCTACCCGAGGACCTCGAAACCCTGCCCGGCACGTTCATCGTTACACCGCGCTAAGCCCCTGGCTGACGCGCACAACCACCTCGGAACCGGCGGAGGCATCAACCACCGGTTCCGAGCCATTCATCCTCTAACCAAGGCAGGCTAAAAGTTGAATTCAACCAAACCAGTCAACCACGTGAGCGGACACCTGGCCGCTTTATTCTCCATTGGTGTGTGGGGTGTCACCTTCATCGCCACCAAGCTGCTGCTGGTTGACTTCACCCCCATCGAGACCATGTTTTACCGCTTGCTGCTGGCAGTGCTCGCGCTCTTCATCGCCAGCCCGCCACGCCTGCGCGACCTGCGCTTCGATCTGCGCACACTCAGCAGCGAGTGGAAGATTATGGCGGCCGGTTTGTGCGGGGTAACTCTCTACTTTATTTGCCAGAATATCGCCCTCAACTACACCCAGGCGGCCAATGCCGGTGTACTGGTTTCGGTGGCACCTCTTTTTACGGCCCTGGTCAGCCGTTTCATCCTCAAGGAACCGCTCAAGGCCAATTTCCTACTTGGCTTCAGCCTGGCCATGGCGGGCATCCTGCTGGTGACCTTTAGCGGCAGTGGGCAGCTCAAGCTCAACCCGCTCGGTGACCTGCTCT
This sequence comes from uncultured Anaerolineae bacterium, assembly GCA_903908605.1. Lineage (GTDB taxonomy): Bacteria > Chloroflexota > Anaerolineae > Anaerolineales > Villigracilaceae > UBA5195. The sequence goes on along the minus strand of CAIVSQ010000612.1, from coordinate 29,514 downwards.
CCATCCTGGCCGCCCTTTCCTGGGCTTTTTATGGGGTCATCATCAAGCAGGTCGGCACCAGCCAGCAAACCATCCTGGTAACCACCCGCAAGGTCTTTTTCTACGGGCTGCTCTTCCTGCTGCCGCTGCTGCCCTTCTTCGAATTCCGCTCGGACCTCGGGCGGCTCATCCAGCCCGCCAACCTGTTCAACATGATCTTCCTGGGCGTGATCGCCTCTGCCCTCTGCTACATTACCTGGAATTACGCTGTCGGCCAGCTTGGACCGGTCAAGACTAGTGCCTATATTTATCTCATCCCGGTCATTACCATCATCTTCTCATTGCTGGTACTGCATGAGACCATCACCCTGCTATCCCTGGGCGGCATGCTCCTCATCCTGTCTGGCATGGCCATCTCCGAGCGCGAAAAACAAGCCTGAGCCTGCCAGCATCATTTTCACCGTCTGGCAACTCCGCCCAGCCCGCGCGGGTCAACCCCGAAATGACCCGCGCGGGGTAAAGCCTCACCCTGGTCCGCTTCCCGGCAGCCAGATCGCAATAGCGGCCTTATTTGGGCCAACAGCACTCATTTTTACAGGGACAGCCAATGTGCTATACTAATCTTGGCACACCACTGCTCGGCATCCGCCGCGGGGGAAACACCCTAAAAGACCCGTAAATTCAACCGACCCTGGCCACAGCCCTAAAATAAAACAGGAACACACAAGATGGTCCGTCTCGAGCAACCCAAAATTTACGCCGACAGCCCCGGCCTGGCTGTTGAGATTAAGGTCCTGCCCCTGCGCAAGCACGCCCAGCACTGTGTGGATTTGCGCATCCGTTCCCTGGCAGGCAGCCAAACATTGCTCGAGATGAACTCAAGTGTCTCTCCTGACCTGCTGGATGCCATTCTCACCTGGCTGGAAATCGCTATCACCACCCGCCGCGACCAACTGACCGAAAAATTCAGCAGCCCGCTGCATGGCAACTTGCTGGTCTGCATTGAGCAAAATCGAATTGCGCGTGAAGACTTCATGGAACTCCATGAGCAGCTCGGCGAAGACGCCTTCCCCTACCCCTTTGATTATGATCTGGCAGTCCTTGTCAATCCCGATCCACACAGCGTGTTGAATGCCGGCCTCGGGCTGCACTTCAGCAGCCTGGGCTATGGCGCAATCACCCGCTTCCTATATGAGCTGCGCGAAGAAGTTCAAGCAGCCTGGGTGGGGAAAATTGGTCTGTTCCATCCGGATGGCGAAAAACATGCCAGCGATTGAGGAAACCATCGCCCAACTGCTCGCCTGTGAAAGCGATGTGCGCCACAAGCAATTCGCCAGCCCGGGTGAGGATGAGTACCGCTACCTGCCCGGCAGCCTGCCAGTGCTGGTCTCGGCTCCGCATGGCGCCGTGCATACCCGCGACGTGGAAAAGGAAGAAGATGAGTTCACCGCTGGCCTGGCCCTGCTGATCGGCGTGCGCACCGGGGCACACGTGATCTATGCCCGCCGCAAATCACGTAGCGACCCCAATTACACCCCCAACAACCCCTATAAAACCTCTCTGCTCCAGTTTGCCCGTCAACACAACATACATTTCGTTCTGGACCTGCACGGCGCGCATGCCAGCCGTAACTTTGGCGTAGCCCTCGGCACCATGCACGGTAAAAGCTGCTCCACCCGTGAGCGGCAATTGTTAATAGAAACCCTGGAGCGCAATGGCATCTCGCAGCAGGGCAGCGGCCTGACCCGCCTGGATGTGGATATCGCCCTGCCGGCCGAAGGGGGTCGTGACCGCCAGACCGTGACAGGTTTTTGCAAGCTCCACCGGCTGCCAGCTGCCCAGTTGGAAATCAACGCCCGCCTGCGCATTCCACCCCGCCGCCAACCGGATGAAACCCGCCAACAGGCGGTCGTTGCCATGATCGACATCCTCTGCCAACTTGCCAGCTGCCTGGCCCAGCCAGAACCAGGCACGTGAACCCAACTGAGCAAAAAAGAAGGCGGTCGCTCCTTATAACAAGAGCAGCCGCCTTCCTTTTATTCATCCACCAAATGGCTTAGATCCGCCAATCTGTCAGGTTGGTACCATTGTTACGCAGGGCAATCCATCCGCCCGAGAACTTACCCCACAGGCCGCCCACGTTGATCGTCACCTGCTGCACGGCCACCCCTTCACCAAAATACTTATAGCCCGTCACGCCAAAATCCATCCCCGGCCCAGAACGAACCCGCAGTCGCGGGAAAGCCTTCACCGTCACTGTCTTGGGCAGCACGCTGTCCACGCTGATCAGCTTGGTCATATCCACCCACCACGGGCCGCCCAGGATCGGTACAAACACCGGCTTGGCGCGCTCACCATAACCGTTCGCCTTGTTGTAATCATAAACCATGTGCACCAGGTCAGGGTTGTCGGTCGGGTTTAACTTGGTAAGATCGGCACTTGCCAGGTCCACCAGTGGCGCGGTATCCACCAGTCCACCCGGAGAGGACAATCCATCTACAGCGGCCTTAAACAAGCCAATGCCTTCCACCCGGCCCCAACCATCCACCACTTCCTCAATCTTGACCACATTACGGCCTGGCCAGAGCAGCCCAATCCATTTAATATAATCGCCATCCAGCCCCTTGCTGGGGCCCCAATCTGGCGCAGCGATCTTGTCAACGGCATCCGGGTTGGCGGCATTCAGGCGCAGTAACAGCTTCTTAAGCGTGGGCCAGTGAATGCGCGTCAGGTTATCACCCAGTTTGCGCTGGCGACTCATCGGCAGGGTCAGTGGCCCATCACCCGGTCGCTGAAAATAATTGACCGAGCTGAAATAATACAGCCCCGATTTCACCGAAGGCGGCGGGTCCACCCGCACACCCGGTGGTACATATACGCTCAGCTTATCCACCTTAACCAGCTGGTCAAGCGGAATCCACAACTTTTCGGCCCGGTTACGGGCCATCACCAGGATGCGCGTATTGCCCACCGGCGGACCTTCCAGCGTGCCATCCGCGCGGATCACACCAAAAATATGCATGGTGGCCGGGTCATAAAATTCGCCCACCAGGGCAGGCGGGGCCTCGTCGTTATACAGGCACTTGATATAGGCCTTGCCATCAACGATCTCGGTCACTTCAACAACATTACCAGCAAACGAGAGCTGCTCCACTTGCGGCCACTTCCCCCGGTTCATCCAGCCATTAAAGGGCTTGCGGATAAAGCGGTTGGCACCCTCGGTGTTGATACGGGTGATGAACTTCTCCCAGGCCGCTGAGAGGGTCACATTGCCAATCCCACCATTCAAACGCACCGTCTCAGGGGTCGCATCCACCCCGGTCATCGGACGCGGTTGGTAGCCCCATTTCTGCAGCTCGGTATCGTGCAACAGGCGGTAATAATTGCGCTGTGGCTCAGGCGCCGTATATGGCATGCCAAAATACTCAGCCAGCTGCTGTTCCGTACCAAAAAACAGGTTGATATCGATTGGGCGATTGTTGCCCGGCAAGATCATAAAATCGCCGCTTAGCTGCCACAATTTCAGCGTTCCAGGTATTGTTTTGGCGTTAAAGGGTTTATCCAGCCGGTCCAGGCGTATTTTTAGGTCATCCCAGCTCTTCACACCGCCAAAATAAGTGGTGGGGTCTGGGTACTGCGCCCACCAATAATCTATCTTTGGCCAGGTTTCTACGTACGGTAAAAACCACTGACCTGTGTAAATGATAACTTTCCAGCGCGGTTTGCACAATTCTAGGAAGCGCCCCACTTCCTTCGCATACGTGGCAGCCGGGTAACCAGTCTTGCGCACCTCCAGATCCAAGGCCAACACCTTGACCTCGGCCGGCAGATTGGCCGTCAGCCAGGCGTAATTGGCCGCACCATCCACCCATGGGTTGTACACAAAATAAGGAAAGCGCACAAAGTTTTTGGCTTCAGTCCACTGCTTCACAAAATTGGTGTCCATGTGATGCCCACCATTCATATCGTTCAAGCGAATACCCATGCCAGCCACACCATTGGCCTTGAGCACCACTTCATCGATCTCGAGCTGTCCTTCCCACACGTCCACCACCAGGCAGGTATTCGGTTTCATCCATTCACCATCCACAAAAAATTATTCACACCCAGGCTACGAAAACCGGCTAGATGCGCCAATCGGTCCAATTCTTCCCATTGTTACGTAGGGCAATCCAGCCATTGGAAACCTTGCCCCACAAACCACCTGAGCCAGTCACCATTTGGTCCACCAGCACACCTTCATCGTATTTTTTATAACCGACCACCTCAAATTCCATCCCGGGACCCCCACGCACATTTAGGCGCGGGAAGGCCCGTATCCGCACAATGCGAGGCAGCAGGCTATCCACACTGACCAGCTTGTTCAACTCCACATACCACGGACCGCCCAGCAGGGGCACATACACCGGCTTGGCCCGCTCGCCCCAACCGTTGGAACGATTATAGTCATAAACCATGTGCACCAGGTCCGGGTTGTCATTGGCGCTAATCGCCATGGCCTGTTCCACCGTAACGCCATCCACCCGGCCCCACCATCCAGATGATGCTGATGGACCCTGCACCACCTCACGAATATTGACGACATTTCGCCCAGGCCAGAGCAACCCAATCCACTTGATAAAATCACCCTCGCGCCCCTTACTGGGGCCCCAATCGGGCCGGATGATTAAATCCACTGCGTCTGGATTCGCCGTGTTTAAGCGGTAAAGAACGGGCCGCAGGCTCGTCCACAGCACACGCAAGATGTTATCGCCCAGGCGTGGCTCGGTACCCATCGGCAAGGTCAACGGCCCGCCGCCGGGACGCTCATAATAGTTATTAATATTGAAGATATACAAACCCGGTTTCTGCGGTGGTTGTGGCGGCGGGGGCGGGTCTGGGGTCGTGCCTGTCCCGAAATAATCGGCCAGATCCTGCTCGGTACCATAGAACAGGTTTATATCCATCGGCCGGTTGTTGCCAGGCAGCACCAGGAAGTCACCGCTGAACTGCCACATCTTTAAATTGCCAGGCACCAGGCGCGCGTTGAATGGTTTATCGAGCTTATCCAGGCGCAGCTTCAAGTCATCCCAGGTTTTCACCCCACCGAAATAACTGGTTGGGTCCGGGTACTGCGCCCACCAGTAATCCACCCACGGCCAGGAGGAGAGATACGGCAGAAACCACTGGGCCGTATAAATAATCATCTTCCATCGGGATTTGCACAGCGTCAGGAATTTGGCCAGCTCACCGGCATAGGCGCGTTCGAGGTACCCAGGCTTGCGCACCTCTACGTCCACCGCCACCGACATGGCTTCTGGCGGAACATTTGCCGCCAGCCAGGCAAAATTGGCCGCCCCATCCACCCACGGGTTATAAACAAAATATGGGAAGCGCACAAAGTTCTTCGCCTCTGCCCATTGTTTAACAAAATTGGTGTCCATGTGATGGCCACCATTCATATCATTCAGGCGGATACCCATGCCAGCTACACCGTTGGCTTTGAGCACCGCTTCATCAATCTCGAGCTGGCCTTCCCATACATCCACCACCAGGCAAGTATTCGGCTTCATGCTTGCTCCTGTCTCCGCCGGTTATTAACTCTAAAAATAGTTATAAACTACCTGTTTAAATATTACTCCAAAATGTGCAGATTGTGCCCTATTTTAGTGATTAAATTATACGAAAATGAAGATTTTCCGAAATAAGCCCCCACCCAGACCCTGCCTGCCTCCACTCAGCCCACCGTCAGGCCTCCACTCAGCCCGCCAGGCCCGCGGCTGCTCAATGTGGGCCTACCGTTGCCAGGAAAAGCTCCACCACCTGTGGGTCAAAATGCTTGCCGGCCTGCGAGCGGATATAGTCCAGCGCTTCAGCCTCGTCCATTGCCGCGCGGTAGGGTCGGTCGGAGGTCAGTGCGTCCCATACATCCACCACTGCAAAGAGACGCGCCGCAAAGGGTATCTCCGGTCCGCGCAGCCCGCGTGGGTAACCACTACCATCCCATTTTTCGTGGTGACAGTAAGGGATATCCAGTGCGGGGCGCAGGTAATCGATATTACAAAACCAGTGATAGGCATGCGTCGGATGTTCGCGCAAGATCTTCCACTCGGACTCATCCAGGCTGCCGGGCTTTTTGATAATCGAGTTCGGAATGCCCAGCACGCCGATATCGTGCAAAAGTGTACCGCGCCAGACCTGGTGCAATTCCTCTTCGTTTAACCCGGCCGCACGCCCCAACGCCAGGGTCAGCGTGGTCACCCGTTGGTTGTGCTGCTCGGTTTCCTTATCGCTCAGTTCGAGCACCCGCGACCATCCTGCCAGATCGCGGTCGCGCTGGGTGTTCTCATCTATTTCTGCTTCACCCGCGTGCCGGCGATTTTCCAGGATCAGGCGATAGCGGTTGAGGCGGATCAATCCATGCAACCGGCCAATCAATTCAAACCGGTTAATGGGCTTGAGGATGAAATCATCGGCCCCAGCCCTTAGCCCTGCCAGGCGCAGATCAGCATCCCCGCGCTCACTCATCAAGATGACCGGGATCTCACCCAATGCGTAATGTGAACGGATCAGCCCACACACTTCAAACCCATCCAGGTATGGCAGCATGCCCTCAAGCAAAATCAAATCCGGGTGCACAGTGGAGGCACGCACCATGCCCTCCACCCCGCTCTCGGCCACATGCAGTACATAAGGCAAACCTTCCAACGCCAGGCATATTTGTTCGCGATCTTCAGGGATATGAGAAATTACAAGGATTTGGGCTTTGCTATCCGTCGACATGCTGGCAATTCTCCCCGGTGGTCAGGAAACCCCTGACCTGGTTAATTACGGCTGAAATGAAAAATCCCTTTTTGCAAACAACACAGGCCAGGCGGGTCTTTTCCACCGTTTGCCGCCGGCCTACAACCAATCTTTAGAACGGTTGATTCGCTAAACCAGTTTCGCGCCGAGAGTCTCAGGCTCAAAGCCCTTTGACCAGCGGGTCTCACGATCATACCTGGCGTTGGCCAGGTTGGCTCCAGTTAAATCTGCGCCGTAAAAATCAGTCCCGCGCAAATCGGCGCCCATCAGGTTGGCCTCACGCATATCCGTATAACTCATGTTAGCGCTACGCAAATTGGCGAAACCCATTTTGACACCACGCATGAAGGCCCCGTTAAAATCCGAGCTGCTCAAGTTGGCGTTATTAAAATCGGCTTTATCCAGCTTGGCATCCGCCAGGCGCGCATTGCGTAAATCGGCCCCATTCAAAATGGCCCCGCGTAAATCAGCGGTACTCAGGTTGGCATGTTGCAGCCTGGCCCAACTCAACACCGTGGCTCGCATGTCAGAATAATCCAACTTGGCGTTGCTCAGGTCAAGGCCCATCAGGTCGGCTGAGCTGAGATCAGCGGAAATCAAATCAATCCCGGTGAGAGGTGCTTCACCGGGCTGTTTCAGCAAATTGATTATTTCTTCTCGTTTTAACTTTGCCATAATCCTTTTTTCCAACACAATTCATCAAGAGAGAACTTCATATATTTTAATCTCTATTAATAAAAAAATGTTCGTTATCAAGCTAGTTGAGACAATTTGTCAAAAATTAATGACAGACAGCCTGTTAATTACACAGGGGCAGAAACAACCTGGTTCACCGTGATCAAGAAGCGGCCCTGCATCTCGCTGACCTCATAACTGTTGATCACACGCCGGTCGTCAGAGAAAAGCTCCAACTTACGTTTCATCAAGCTCAGCACCACCTCAGCCAGTTGCCGGCTGGCATCCTCAGGCAGGTCCATCTGGGCGATGACCTGGCTAAGCGCCCCCACCCACTCGGTCTGAGGTTGATTGGCCATATTCCAGGCCATGCAGGCCGTGGCCACCAATGTCTTAAACAACTCGGGGGTCTCCAATTCCTCGCGGAAGGGTTCCACCAATGTCGCAATCAACTGGGGCAAATCCGGCTCACTCACCGGGCTGGCCACCTTCTTATGTCGTTTCCTGTTTTCGGGCATTCTTCCTCCGCGGATATTTAAACCAGGCTGAGATTGGTATTCACATCCGCCAGGGGTTGGTTAATGACAAAGCGTGGTTTTTCATCGGGATGCGCGCGCCAATAGGGCATTTCCTTCATATTAGTACGGGCTAAATCATACTCGGGGTCGATTTCAAGAGCACGGTTGAAATCGGCTTCAGACTGGTCAAACTCGCCCAGCATCAGGTGGCAGATCCCACGGTTGCCCCACGGTTGCGGCAGGCAGTCAGCCAGTTCAATCGAATGGCTGAAATCTTCCACAGCCAGCTGCCATTTTCCAGCTTTCATCAGCGCCAGGCCTTCCTGGAAGTATTCCTGCTGCTCAATCAACAGCTCTACCGTGAAACCTGGCCCTCGCAGCGTGATTTCCGAGAGCACCAATTCACGTGCAACTTCCAGTGCCTTCTGAATTTTTTCGGTCATCTTGCCATCGCCCTCAATCTCGGCCGCATATTCCAGATCCAGCAATGACTGCCCGGTTCGGAAGGTTAGCCGGGCCGAGATACCGCGGTTGTAGAACAGGTAGGCGTTTTCGCCATCGATCGCCAATGCCTGGGTATAGGCCTGGTAAGATTCCTCAAAATTCTTCTGCAAGGCATAGATCGTACCAAGCGAACCAAGTGCTTCAGCGAAGACCTTGTCTTTTCGGGGCACATACTGCATGATGCGCTTCACCGTGCGTATCGCCCCACTGTAATCCTGATCCGCCATCTGGCGAGTGGCCAGGGCTTCCCAATCATTCACTTGCTGCCGGCCAATCAGCCAACCTTTTGGTTTTGAAGTACTCTTTGCCATAAAGACTCTCCTTCACAAGACATTCTCGCCCGAAAAATAGCGGACCACTCAATATGGAAATTGTAACCCTAAAACGAGATACCGAGTTAATCATATTACACCCGCTCCTCCCTCTTCCTGGTCACCAAACCGCATCTGCCCGAGGGATGGGCTCCCTCTTCCCGTCATTCTTCTACACGCATATGATAACCCAACCCATGGGCAAGGAGGGCAGGGAAGCAAAATGCTCATCAATGGGGCCCTGCTGCTTTCGCATGGCTGTTTTTCTTATTCCAGCTTCCCAGAGCGCAACCTTATCCCAGGCACACCAAATGATTAACTAACTCACCACCTGCTCCAGCAACTTCGCCACCTGCCGGCGTTCGTGTGGCTGCTGCGCCAACTGCAGGGCCGCGCGGAAATCCTGCTCAGCCGCCTGCCCCTGCCCCAACGCCCGCTGAGCCTTGCCACGCCGCAAAAATATCAACGCCTCGCGGGGTGCCAGCAGCGCAGCCTTGTCATAGCCCACCATCGCCTCAGCAAAGCGCCCATTGGCTGCATTCGCATCCGCCCAGCCCAGCTGCGCGCGCCACTCGCCCGGATGCTTTAGCAGCCATCGTTCGTAAAAATCCATCGCCCAATCCAGCTCACCCGCATACATCACCAGGTTGAAATCGGGCATCACCAACCCCTGCTGCGGTGAAAGCCGTACAGCCTCATCCTGGTCATTGTGAGCAGCCTGCAAATCGCCCAGGTGGAAATGCGCCACCGAACGCACCAGGAAATACAGCGCCACCTGGGGCTGCAGCGCAATACCGCGGTTTAGTTCCTGTAAAGCGCGCTCATACTCTTTGAGGTCCAGGTAAACACTGCCGCAGTCAATATAGGCATAGGCCATATTCGGCTTTAACTGCTTTACGCGTTCAAAATACTCCAAGGCCAGCTCATATTCCTTGTTGATGGAATGCAGCTCGCCGCACAGCTCCAGGGCCAACGGATGCTGCGACTCAATCTCCAGCACAGCCTGAGCATCCGCCAGGGCCAGGCTATTCTCTTCCAGGGCGATATACACCATCGCCCGTCCAATCAACTGCTGTACAGCGCGCGGGTTTTTCTGCAGCACACGCGTAAACACATTTACCGCCTGGTCCAGGTCACCAGTCATCTGGTAGTAGCTGCCACGCCTGAATAGAAAAGTCAGCCCCAAGTTGAGCCAACGCTGGCTGCGCGGGTTGAGCGTGGCAACCCCCATTGCCAACAGCACACACACCATCAACAGAATCACATCTCGCGTCACGATCGCCAGCACGACTAACCCCAATAGGAAGGGAATCCCCACCACCATGCTGAGTACATCTGTGGTCTTGCGCGAAAAAAACATCTCCATAATCGAGCGGAAGATCGTCCCCCCATCCAGCAGGTAGACCGGCAGCAAGTTGAGCACCACCAGGATCACATTCAGAATGCACAGGTAAAACAACACCTCGAACAGCACATCAGACCAGTAAAAACCCAGCGAAGTCCAAAATATCTCCGGCCACACCAGGCTGAGCCAATAAAAAGCCCCCAACAGCAAGGCCAGTACCAGGTTCACCAGCGGGCCAGCGGCCGAGAGCAGCAGCCTGTCCAACGGTTTTTCCAACCCACGCTCCAGCTCCGTAAAGCCACCCAGCGGCCAGATCACAATCTGGCGTGCCTTAACACCCAAACGCTGCGACATAAAGGCATGCCCCAGCTCATGCAGCAGGATGCTCACCAACAAACCGCCCATCTGCATCCCCGCCACCAACCATTCCGCCTGGTTGCCCGGCTCAAACAGATACACCATAAACGGGATAAACAACAGCATGGAAATATGCAGCCGCACATCCACGCCGTTAATCCTCACCACCCGCCAGGATTTTTCCAGGATCTTCATTTTTCCTCCCAGGTTATGCACATATGGTTAATTGTACACCGGTTGGAACTTCAAACGCCTGTCTGGCCAGTGCAACCGGGCGGTCGCATCTACATTCAATAACCAAGGGTCGCGCAGCCCTATCCTGCGCCAAACGAATGCTTATCCCTTAAAAAGCTCTTCTTTGCGCACCTTGCGACTTTGCGCGAAATCGTTTTTGGTTGCCTCTTTCATCACCAATACAACGGTTTCATATTTCGAGCAAATTCTACTCCGGAAATTCGATGCGCTTGCACTCCCTATAAAACAATCCAAGATCACGGTCCAAATCCCTCCCGGCCATCCCCACCGACCCCAACCACTGCCCGCTGGGTTCAGCCACCCCCCAGCAACATGCCCTCACCCGGCCCACCTGGCAGGCAGCCTGATGCCAACGCAGGCTTTACCGTTATAATGGGGATTGGCATCATCCATCACCTACGGAGGTATATCTTGAAAAAATTCCTGCTATTAATCATCCTGGCCAGCTTCTTGCTGACCGGATGCGGCAGCTCACAACCTGGCAACATTCTGACAGGCTTCTGGGACGTAATCTCGTATGGCACGGCATCCAACCAGACCCCCACCATGCCAAACCTGAACCGCGCGCTCATTTTTGAAGCCGATGGCAAGTTCAGCGGCAACATGGGCTGCAACAGCTTCAGCGGAAACTACACCATCACAGGAGACACGGTAACAATTGAGAAGACAACCTCCACTCAACTGGCCTGTGTTCCCGATATCATCATGCAGCAGGAAATCGAAACCCTAAAAATCCTGACCGGTACACTGGATTTCAAGGTGGAAGGGCGCAAACTCACCTTTACCGGCGAAAACGGTGTATTACACCTGCAGGTCGGTGGGAATTAACCCCCTCCTGGATCGCAATTGATGGTTTTTATTGTTCTCCATTGGCCGGGGAACACCACAACCACCCGCCCGGTCTTGCCAGCCATTTGAACTTCCAAAAAAAATCCCCCGCTCAACACACAGCGGGGGATTTTCTGTATATTATTTTGGCCTGGGCAGTTGGTCGACCATGATGATCCACACCTGCCCAGCCTCCAAGCTGACAGTCCGATGATAGTAATCCAGCCTATTTGCACCGGAGGAACCAGCCAGGCCGAAGTGAAAATCGTGCTCAGCCAGTCCAGCCGGGAACTCCAGCACCAATGGGCTGTTTTGATCTTTTTCAGCGAATGGGTAAGGCCGGTCAAGCAAAACTTTCTCACCATCCAGCAGCAGCAAACGCGCAGGCTGTTCGCCAAATTTTTGAGTGTAACGATCGGCCGTGAAAACCAGCACGCCAGGGTCTGGAAGCACAAGCTGCACATAAGCCTGTGGCTCAGCCAAAATACGCGGCGACCAAACCTGCGTCAGCCAGATTTGCCCTGCCAACAGCAAAGCCAGCACCCCAAAGGCAATCGCAAAATGATTCCAGGCCAGCACCGGCATGGAAGTACCCGGCTTTGCGCCATCCCCAACCGGCTGACCAGCCCGTGGTGCCAACACCGGCAGTGACTGTGCAAATTGGTCAGGCGGCAGCCAGAAGGTGTAAATCGGCGCATCTTCGAGCGACTTCTTAAGCCGCGGCAGGCGGGTACGATTCAGACGTTCTTCCGCCCAGGTGTTACCTTCACGGCGTGAACAATCGCCAGGTGGGCAGCCAACCACCCGCACCTCACCCGCACCGCCCGCCATCACCCGTGCAATCAAATGCGGCGGCAAAACAGCAACGCACGGCACCGGGATCACTTCCACCCCAGCCTGGCTGAGGGGCTGATCAACCAGGTACGGACGGGCACCCTGGGTGGCGTGCCGTTCGCAGGTAAAACAGACCGTCACCGCTTGCTGCGTTTGGCGTGCCAGGCGCGCTTCCACGCTCTGCCAGATGACCGTCTCAGATAATTGGTTCAGTGAAATGGCTTCAGTTTCGCACGATCCCAGGCAGACACCACAGCCAACGCACAACTTCGCATCAACCTGGGCCAGGAACTTATGCCCTGATCCAGGCGCGCGTTCCAGCATACTGATGGCCTTATAAGGACAATCCTTGGAACACAGCGTACAACCGGTACAATTTTCGGGGTGAATCTCAATCGGGGAATTGGGTTTGCGCAAAGTTATCCACGGCACCAGCCCAAGAACCAGCGAGACCACCCCCAGCCCAACCCAAATCCAAATCGAAGACGGGCTGAGTGTGTAAGGAATCATCAACAGGAAGAATGGGTCAAGCGAGATCCGATCCGGTACCCACCCAAAATCGGTCTTGGGCAGCATCCCCAGCGGAAAAAGCGCAGAGACCAGCACCAGTACCACCCCACTGCCAACCAACCAGTAGCGCGCCGGCAAAAATCGGGGTCGCTGCAAGCGCATAATATGCCACCAAAAAAACAGGGCAATCAGGCCAAACAGCAGCACATGCAAGAACAGCAGGATCGTCATTAATATCCAGCTTTGATCGTTCTTGCCTGCCACCAGCATCCAACTGAAAAACGCCGGGGCAAAGCGCCCCAACATGGCCCTGAAACTACTGGTGATCAACTGCGCACGTTGATCCCACACCAGCCAATAACCGGTCAGGCCTTCCAGCCACAGGAAAACAACCATCACCACGCCTGAAACCCAGGCCAGCCAGCGCGCGCCCCTGAAACGATCCATAAAAAACAGGCGAATACCGTGCAGCACCGTGACAATCATCGCCGAAGCAGACGCATAGCGGTGAATTGCACGCACAATATGCGCCAGCACCTGCGACTCCATCTTCGCGACAGCACGATAGGAAGCATCAAAACCAAATTGGTAGAAAAACGTCAGGTAGAGACCAGAAAATGCCACCACCAGCCACAGGAACACGGCCAGGGTGTCGGTATGATAAAAAAGGTTAAGCGACGTGCCGCCGAACTTATTAAACGGTCGCTCAATGAAGATCGCCAGCTTTTCCACCCATCGTTGCAAAGCGCTTCGTTTGTCCAAAACGGCCATCTCCTCAACGGCCTTTGATGAAGTTCCATCGGACGTTGAGGAGCGGCCAGTTTTTAAGCTCATGGTTGCCAGGTACGCAGGAAGGCAATAACGTCAGCCAGTTGGCTTTCGCTCAGGCGGCCGTCCCAGCCACGCATGGCTGTTCCGACTCTGCCGGCCAACATGAATTGGAACATATTCGCGTTGACATTATCCTGCACAAATTGGTTCGGTTTCAGTTTACGACCCACACCACCCTGACCTTCAGCGCCGTGGCAGCTCTTGCAAGCATCGGCGTAAATGGTCGCGCCATTGGCGGCATCGCCGACGGGCCAGTCAGAAGAAAGTGTGGTCAAATCGGTCAGCGCTGCGGCGGGTTGACCAGACTGAATGTTGCTAATGATCGGGTCAAAGCGACCCAGGGCCGGGCCAAAAGCGATCTTTTGGGCGCGGGTGAGGTAGTACAACGCATCTTCGCTGTCATTCTGCTGAAGCGAGAACAACGAGGAATTGAGCAGCTGTGCCACAGTCGTCTTGGAAGCGACCGTCTCGCCATTACGCCAGGCGCCAACCAAAGCAAGCAGGTCAGCAGTCTGGTTGGCAGAAAGCACCGATCCCCAGCTCGGCATACCCTTGGCAGGGCGACCGTTGGCAATCGTTTGCTGGTACCAGGCATCGTCAAATTTTCCAAGCTGGGCTTTGTCATTGACCGCCAACAGGTTTCCACCCTTGCCATCATCGCCGCCCTTGCCATTTTCTCCATGGCAGACCTGGCAGGAAGATTCATAGATGGAGGCACCGCGCGCCGCATCGGGCACAAAGACAGCGGTTTCAACAACCGGGGCAGTCGGTTCCCAGGCGCGAATAAACACAACAATATCGCGGATTTCCTGGTCAGTAAACGCGCCGCCATACGCCTGTCCCCAGGCTGGCATTACCGTACTGGGGCGACCAGAGCTAATGGTGGCAAACATGACGCTGTCAGAGGCCTTCTTCAAGAAGACGCTGTTATTCAACGCGGAGCCAACATTACCCTCGCCACGTGAACCATGACAGTTGGAGCAGTTATCGACATAGAGCTGACGTCCATGCTGCAAGCTGGCTTTCTTGGCTGCCGCTGCAACGCTCTCGGTACGCGTCGTTTCAGTGACGAATGCCATTGTTACGGCAGCAATCAGGATGACAGTCAGAACCAGACCGACAATCTTATGGATGGTATAGTTTTCTTTTTCCATCGGTTAGGCCTTTGTGGTTTGACTCGGATCATACTTGGTGCGCTGTTTCGGGTTGCCGGTATCAACGAATACTTCGCCGTCCTTAATCTCGACCGGGAAAAAATCGAGCGGGCGCGGCGCCGGACCACCCATCACATCGCCATTACGGTTGTAGAGCGAACCATGGCACGGGCAGTGGAATTGGTCTTCCGCTTCCACAAACGGAACGCTGCAACCCAGGTGGGTGCATTTCTGCCAGATGGCCAGGAAGCTGCCATCCTCCATACGCACGACATAAAAACGTCCGGCCTGATTCAGGGTGATACTGCCGCGTTGGAAGTCATCCACCTTGCCAGCCCTGACGATTCCGCCAAACCCGCCTGTATTAACCGGCTGGATGTAACGGAACATTAAGCCAGCGGCCTCGGCCCCCAGCAGCGCAGTCATAGCTGCCCAGGAGATCCCCAGGAAATCACGACGAGTGATATTCTTCTCTGAATTCTTATTTTCTGTGCTCATAGTGAACTAATCCTTCCTTGCCTTTACAGGTTATTCAACGGGTTATATCCGTCCGGCATAGCCCAGGGCCAGTAGAGCTTAAAGCCCGGACCACGGAAGAAGAAGCCTGAGAGGGTGAAGATGACGGCCGAGACGAACAGCACGGTGAATAGAACCAGCATCACTTCGCGCGCATTTGGCTTCGAGCGCATCAGCACAACCACCGGCAGCAGCACAATCACCGACAGTAAGATGACCGGGATGACCGATTGCGCCACCACGTCCGGGACAATCCCGCGCAGCAGTTCGCGTGGCGGGAAGAGATTGTCCAGCACTATAAAGGTCGGCATAATAATCGTCGTGTAAATGGTGGTCCACAGCGTAATGCGCTTGCCGCGCTCAGAAGTGAACCAGCGGCCCGAACCAACCCGTGAATTATCCAGGTATGGAATAGCCATAATGAAAACCACCATCAGGCCGGGCAGCATGATGCCAGAAACCAACGGGTGCGCATGCTCCAGCATTTCCTGCAGACCCATAAAATACCAGGGGGCCTTGGCCGGGTCAGTCGTGATCAATGGATTGGCGAGGTTTTCCAACGGCGCGTTCTTGACCAGCGAGAAGAGCACCAGGGCAGCAGTAGCCCCCAGCGCAATCAGCAGCTCAAGGATGGCAACGATTGGGAATGAGAATATGGTGTTATCTGGGCCCTTCTCGATCATATTGGTACGGCCGCGCACTACTTCCACCAGGTTGTAGGTCTTTACGCCGTCCTTTGGAAAGGCTTCTTTATTGGAAGATGTATCTGCCATAGTTTTGCTCCAGCTTTTTTTTCCAGTGGTGCTAGGACCGGGCGCCTTCAGCAGGCTGATCCAGGTCATTCGCGGCCAGGCCGCCATCTTTCCGGACACGCCACAGATGCAGGCTGATCAGGAGGACGAGCAGGGCCGGGATCACCATGATGTGCAGACCATAGAAACGGGTCAGGGATGCCTGCCCAACTTCCGGACCACCCAACAGGATCTTCTTGATAACCACGCCCGCCACCGGCTCATAAGAAGCGATACTGGTTCCTACCGTAATCGCCCAATAGGCCAACTGGTCCCAGGGCAGCAGGTAACCGGTAAAACTTCCACCCAGGGTCAGGATGAGCAAAACAACGCCCACAACCCAGTTGAATTCTCGTGGAGGCTTGTAAGCGCCGGTATAAAACACGCGCGCCATGTGCAGCACACAGGTCAGCACCATCAGGTGCGCGCCCCAGCGATGCAGGTTGCGGAAAAGCTGGCCAAAAGGCACCAGGTTTTGTAGGTTAACGATGTCGGGATAGGCACGCTCAACCGACGGCACATAGTTGAACATCAACATCGTGCCCGTGGCAACCAGCGAAAGGAAGGTTACAACCGTCAGAATGCCGAGCCCAAACGAATAAGCGGCCCGCAGGCTCTTAAGATTGACCTTCACCGGGTGCAGGTGAAAGAAAACGTTGGTGGTCATAACCAGCGAACGGTCCAACGGATTGTTGGGCCATCCGTGCCGGAAAAATGAACGCCAAACACGAGATTTTGTTATGAAGCTTAGAATTGACATGGCAACTCCTGAATCACTTTCCGTTATAAGTTATCGTTTCTTTGAAACGGAACGCTTCCATCGTAATAGCATCGGTCGGGCAGCGTTCGGCACACAGGGCGCAGCGTGTGCAGGATGTATCGTCCTTGAGCATCGCGGCAATAGCCCCGCCTTCCTTGGCGGATTCCAGTAGATGGGAAACAGATTCGTCGCCCGACACCTGGTCAATCGATACGATCTTCAAGCAGTTCCACGGGCAGACATCCACACAACCATTGCACAGGATGCACTTTGAGCCATCGAAAACGGTGTTCACACTGCATTCGAGACAGCGCAGGCCCTGGGAATGAGCCTGTTCCAACGAATAACCCAGCTCCACCACCGAAAGCCCGGTACGGCGTTCGATCGGCAGGCCGGGGATTTTCTCACGATTGAGCTTGACCCAATCTTCGGGCATGGCATGAGTGGGCAGGTCTGTCCACTGCGTTGTAACCTCACGCTGCTGCGGACGACCCTGGATTTTCTGATCGATACCCAGCGCCGCCAGGTGACCATCACGCACCGCATGAATGATCAGGCGCGGCCCATAAGCCATATCGCCACCTGCAAAAACATCGCTGGCGCTGGTTTGCCCGGTTTCGGGGTTGATTTCAACCAAACCACGGGGCGTCACCTTAATATCTTTCACACCGGTCAACGCACCCAGGTCAGCAGACTGGCCAATGGCGAGAATCAGCGTATCGCATTCCAGGATTTTTTCAGTTTTCGCCTTAAACTTCGGGCTAAAACGCTTGTTTTCATCAAAAACGGATTCAACTTCAATGACTTCAATCCCGGCAACTTTACCATCCTGCCCAACAATACGGTTCGGGCCCAGCCGGGGATGAATGGTGATACCTTCTTCGATCGCTTCCTCGATCTCAAACTTGGAAGCGGGTAGTTCATCCCACGATTCCAGTGAGATCATCTTCACATCTGAAACACCCAGGCGCAAGGCCGTACGGGCCACATCCAACGCTTCGTGAACAGCATCTGAAGCATCATCACTGCGCTGGTCAGTCTGCCCGAGGGCCGATTTCTGTTCAGCAGTCACCTGGCCCAGGCGCAAGGCGGTGCGCGCGGCATCCATGGCGACATCGCCGCCACCCACCACGATCACCTTTTTCCCAAGCGTCATCTTGTAGCCCAGGTTGTAGTTCAACAACAAATCCACCGCAGTGACAACGCCATCCAGGTTCGCGCCTTCAATATCCAGGCGGCGCCCAGACATCAGACCCATCCCCAGGAAAATGGCATCGTAATCGCGGCGCAGGTCAGCCATCATCACATCTTTGCCAACCCGCATATCAAAATGAATGGTCACGCCCAGGTCAAGGATTTTCTGGATTTCCAGGTCCATGGCTTGTTGATCGATGCGATAGACCGGCACACCGTAGCGCATCATGCCACCGGTTTTTGGACCGGCTTCATAGATGACCACCTGGTGTCCCAGCAGTGCAAGGTCATTAGCGGCAGTCAACCCGGCCGGACCTGCACCGATAATGGCTATTTTTCCGGCCTTGTGGCCAGCTTCTTTGGCGAGATCTTTCAGGCTTTCACGCGACCAGCGCACGGGCGAGTAATCCATCTCCGCGCCCGTCCCAGGCAGAGTCATTTCCTTGCGCGCAGCTGCATAAGGGATGGCAGCCCGTGTAGGCTCAAACGAAGATACACTGGCTTCCGCTCCGGCCGTACCAGGCAAGCGCCCGGCAGTTTCTGGGCCGTAACGCTCAGTCAACACACGCTTTAATGATCGAATTGCGACGGGCTCAAAATCAGGGCCTACCGCCCCTCTCCGGCACGCGATTTCACACGGTGCGCCGCAGATGCGACCACAGATGGTGGAAAGCGGGTTCGGTTCGTGCGCAATATGGTAGCCTTTTTCTAACTCATTCCGCGCCACCGCTGTCACATAAGCGCGGGCGTCGGTTTGCACGGGACATGCGGATTGGCATTTAACCATCCTGCGATAATAATCCGTGTCCGGAATGATAACGTGATAGCGGCCGTCTTTCATAATCCGATTCCTATTCCGGGAATTTTCCCAGGTCTATTTTTCGGTGAGCAGGTAAGCCACCAGGTCAGCAATTTGCTGTTCGCTCAGTTCTTTTTCCCAAGTTTGGTACATATCGCCTTCTTTGTAGTTTTCGACGACATAGGCATTGGGTTTGAGGATCGATTCTTTGATATATTCTTCAGCGGTCATGCCAGCGACACGGGTTTCGGCTCGGGTGGCAGTTCCCTCGGTATAAGGCGCTTTATCGTTCTTACCGGCGGCTTCATTAAAGTTGTGACAGGAGGCGCAGCCAGCGGCTGAACTGCTACCAAGCGTTGAGGCATCGTAGAGTTTCTTGCCATTTTCGGCATTGGGGACAACCGGGCCACTGGGCGCTGAAGAGCAAGCTCCCAGGATAAAGGCTGAAATGACAACCAGGGCCAGTATGATGGGGAATAATTTACGCATTTTGAATCTCCTATTTTGTATGGTTTTATTTTTTTATAGCCTTCTCCCCGCCAAAATTGACAGGGAGAAGGCCAGTTTAACAAATTACCAGGGTTTGAAACCGGGCGAGGTGAGCTGGGCTTGGCTGATCAATTGGATCAGCATCGGGCCGTACGCTACCAGGATCAGGACGATGGTCCCAATCAACCAGGGCTGCCAATTGGTCAGCCAGCCGGGGATCGTTTCAGCATGCATCGGTTCAGCAATCGGCATTTCCACTTCAACCTTTTCCTTGGAGGCCCAGGCGGTCATGGCAACTTCGACCACGAACATGTAGACAGAGACTAGCAGGATCAAACCGCCGATACCGGTCATCAGGGAAGGAACGCGCCATTCGCCGGTGCCGTAGTTACCCAGCGCAACACCAAGCATAGTGCGGCGCGGAGCGCCCAGCAGGCCGATCCAGTGCATACCGCGCGAGAAGATCAGCATGCCAACGAACCACAGCCAGGCCTGGACCAGGGCGAATTTCTTGTTCCAGAGGGCATTGCCGGTCAGGTGAGGAACAAACCAGTACAGGATGCCCATGAAGGTCAGTGTAACGCCGGTACCAACGGTCAGGTGCAGGTGACCGGGGACCCAGGCGGTGTTATGCACGACCAGGTTGATATTATAAGAAGCATTGATCAAGCCACCAACGCCGCCCAGGGCGAATACCATCATCGCCAGGGCCTGGGTGGTGAAGGAGGGTTCGTTCCAGGGCAGGGTCAACAGCCAGCCAAACAGCCCCTTGCCACCACGCTTGCGACCACCGTATTCCATCGAGGCAATCACGTTGAAAGCGGTCAGCATGCTGGGGAAGAACACAGCATAGGTCAAAACAGCGTGCAGGAACTTCCAGGCCGCCGGAACACCCGGGTCCATATACTGGTGGTGGAAACCCAGCGGGGTGGAGAGCAGCAGGAACAGCCAGAAGGCCAGGCGGGCAAGCGGCTCGCTGAAAAGTTTGCCACCGGACTGCTTGGGCATCATCCCGTACCAGGATACGTATGCGGGCAGCAGCCAGAAGTAAACCAGCGGGTGACCGGTGAACCAGAACAGCGTGCGGGCTAACTGGGCATCCATCCCGATCAAGCCAAAGGTCCACGGCAGGATCAGTACGAGAATTTCAGAAGCAATACCGAGCGTGCAGATCTGCCACAGAACCATCGTGATCATAGCGCCAAAGGCCATGAACGGGGTGGTCATATCTTTGTTCTGCTTGCGCCAGGCAAAATAGGTGATGAACATGCTCCAACCACAAACCCAGCTGCCGACCACAAACAGGGTCAAGCCCAGGTAATAGTACCAGGGGCCTTGCAGCGGAGGATACATGGTATAGAGAACGTTGGCCTGGTTCAACAGCAGCGGGACGGCTGCCATGACCAAACCTAGCACCATAATGAAGAAACCAGCCCAGCTCAAACCCGGCTTGCTGAGGGGGAAGTTGAGGGTTTTCACCATGACGTACATCAGGAAGCCCGTGATAAAGAAGGTTGTCCAAACCAGGGCATTTAAAACACCGTGCAGGGTCAATCCTTGATAGTAAGATTGAATACCGATGGCCTGCAAAGCGGGATACAGGTTCCAACCCATGTGCTCAATCGCCTGAAGCGGTCCGAAGATGCTACCAATGCTCAATGCCGCAACGGCAAGAACGATATGCCAGCCAGCTATTTTCTTTTCAACAGCAAACATGTTTCAATCCCTTTCTCATCCTTTCCATTTAAGGCAAGGATTTAGAATAAAGTCACCAGGTAGATGGCCATCAAGACCAGCCCAAGGTAAATGTTGGAAACCTTGAAGAGCTTGAGGGCCTGTTTTGGGTCAGGCATTATGACCAATTTCAGTGAATGCCATCCCAGCCACAATGAAGCGGGAAGCGTAATCAAGAGGTAGTAAAAACCGAGCAAAGGGTGCAAACCCATCAGCAGGGCAGTAACAATTGCCGCCGTTGTATGAAGGGCGATCCAGGTTGCAGATGTGCGTGGGCTGACGATCACCGGCAGCATTGGGACAGAAGCGCGGGCATAATCTTCACGGTAAGCCAGGGCCAGGCTCCAGAAGTGGGTCGGGGTCCAAAGATAGACCAGGAATGCCAGTGCCAGGACACCGGGCTCAGCCCAGTTGCCCACAGCAGCGCCTCCGCTCAAAACTGCGCAGCTGCCAGCCAGACCACCGATAACGATGTTCAGCCAGGTTCGCGGTTTCAACCAGATGGTGTACACCCAAATATAAATGATCGCCCCTGCTGCCAGGAAAAACGCCAGCGACAGGCTAAACGGTAGCGCAACCAGCACCGCCATGACGATCAGGGCGATACTTACCTCGAGCGCGGTTTTAGGGCGAGAAAACACCCCCATCGCCAGCGGGCGCCGGCGCGTTCGCACCATTTGCCCGTCACGGTCCCGCTCGATATACTGGTTGACCGCTGATGCAGAAGCGGCAGAAAGCGTTCCGGTCAGGATCAACAGGAATAACCTTCCCAAGGAGATGTGTCCGCCCGAAGCGAGCAAAGCTCCGCCAATGGCAGCCAGCACAAGCAGGACCACCACGCGCAGCTTAAACAACACCACCATCCGGCCGAGGAACTCACCAGAAACCGCTTTTACCTTTTCCAGTTTCCAGGTTATTCCACCAGGCACTTCCGTCTTCGCATCCATTTATTTTTTAAACTCCTCTTGTTTGGGCAGCGATGGTTACTTCACAACAATTTTGCCAAACATGCCCTGATGGCCAACACCACAGTACTCACCGCACAGGTAGTTAAAGCTGCCTGCCTTCGTGAATGTGTAGGTCGCCTTGGAGATTTGACCGGGGAGAATTTGCAGGTTGATGTTGGTATCCTGGATGCGGAAGCCGTGCTGGACATCGCTGCTGGTCACGTAGAAAGTAACCGTCGAACCAACCGGTACGCTCAGTTCACCAGGATAGTAGCGCCAGGGGGAAGCCTGCGCCAGGAGGTAAGCCTCGAACTTGCCGGGGGCCAATTCATGCAGGCCGAGGTTTGCATCCGTAAACGAACCAGTTGTCTTGATTGTATTGGGGTCCACCCGACCGTAAGGAACGGGAACCTGGAACCCATTAGCAAAGGCAGCCACGCCGATCAGGGTTGTAAACACAACCAGCATCACGACCGTCAGGGCCATCCAAATTTTTTCATAAGCGTGAATATGAATCATGGTGTCATTCCTCGTGAAAGCAGAGTCTGGTATACCCAGCTCCATAAGATGACAATGGTCACCATAAACATCAAGGTGAGTGCGAGGGTTCCCTTCGGGTTTTCCAGTTCGGGGTCCTCATGCTTGGTCGAACTTACTTTGTTCTCTTTTTTACTCATTTAACATCCTCCGAAATCTCAATCTTTACGTACTGAATGACTCTGGGAATTTGGGGTCTTCTTCTATAGATCTATCCTCATAGGCATTCTCCTTGGTCTGTTTTAAAATAATTGGTTTTATTGCACGCGAAACTCAATTTCAAGTGGGAGTTCGCCAGATTTGTCAATTTTGAGCACGACCGTCCGCATACGAGCCAACGTATTCTTCTTTGTTATTACCGGCTCAGCAAATATTCAAGATCGGCGTGCATATCATCGGAGGTTGTTCCAAACGGGAACACAACCCGCAAATAGCCTTCCTTGTCAATTGCCATCACCGTCGCAGTATGATCCACCAAATAACCCACTGTGGCATTGCCTGCCTGTTTGGCAAAATAAATTCCGTAGTAGGTCGCCACTTCCGCAATCTGGTCAGCCGTACCGGTCAGGCCAATAAAACTGCTGTCGAAATGTGGCATGTATTCAGCCAGCACGGCCTGGGTATCACGCTCCGGGTCAATGGTGATCATCATCACCTGCACCTGGTCAGCACGGTTTCCAAGCGCCGCCCGGGCAACGTGCAGGTCAGCCAACGTCGTAGGGCACACATCCGGGCAAGTGGTGTATCCAAAATACAACAAAATCACCTGCCCCTGGTAATCGTTCAACGAAACCGGTTGTCCATTGTGCCCGGTCAGGGTAAAGTTAATCGCCTTCATCGGCGATTGCATCACAATCCCGTGGAAGTTGTACGGGTGAAACATGCTCCACAGCACAGCCACAATGCCGATTAACAAGCCAAAGGTGACCGCCAGACCTGCGACAGTGACCCACAGCGGGCGCTGCTTTGATTCAACAACGACCTGCGGTTCTATCATGGATAACACCTGAAGAGGTGAGCCGCTTCATATGCATAGCGTGCTACACCGCTGCTGTTACGGATTTCAGAACGTAAATAGCTGATATCACGCAGCACCATTGGAATATCCAACTGGGCAGTGCGGTATTCAGCCCGGATGATGCCCCATCCATCCACCAGCACAAAGCGCGGTTGAAACTGCACGGCTGGCCGGCCGGCGGCATCGTTAAGGTTCTTATAGTACAGGCTGAAACCACCGCCAACCACATATTTCGTCTTTTGCACCTCACCCGTCAAAAAATCCCACGAAACAACGCCGGGGACAGCGGGTAGGTATTGGGCGGCATAATTCTTCCATAATTCAGGGCTGTCATTGGCCGGGTCAAGAGAAATCGTGACCAAAGCCAGTTGAACATCCTGCCCGGCCACCTGCTCAAGTGCCTTGTGAAGTTCCTGCATCTGGGCAGTGGTTGGAGCACAATCGCCAGTGCAGCCGGTGTATGTAAAGTTATAAATGGTCAGCTTGCCACGGTAATCTTCACTGGTCTTAATCGCCCCGTCCTGGTTGAGAAAAGCAAAACCAGGTGCCAAGCTGACACGCGGCAGCACCTTGATCGGTTTGAAAATTGTAAAGTAAAAAAGGGAAATCAGAAAAAGCGCGATAAACGTATAAAGTAATTTCAACCCCCAGGATATTTTCTGATCGGGAAGCGATTGGGCTGATACCGGGTGTGCAGTAGTTGCTGTCATTGATTGTCACGATTTATTGCGAAAACACGATTGTTGCATTGTATGAATTTTCACAAGAAAGGTACCCCTATTGTAACCAATCAGTTTTGCATTATCATCGTCCAATCGGATGTATTTAGATAAGAATAATGGCTACCAGGGTAGCCATTTGGGGGGTATAACCTGGCGAAATGGATTAATCCACTCGTTTTTTACTGGTTTTGGGTCGAATGCTTGCTGGCCCACACCGCCGCCTCGGCCCGTGTGTGCAGGTGCAGTTTCTCCAGGATCGTGCGCACATGTGCCTTGACGGTATGCGGAGAAAGCGATAACTGCGTGCCAATTTCCTTGTTGGTCATGCCCTGCGCCACCCAATCCAACACTTCGCGTTCGCGCGCGGTCAGCACCGTGCTCTCCGGTTCGCTCACCTGGTTCTTGTTTTCATCCGGCTGCGCTGCCCGCGAAAGCGCGGCAAACTCATCCAGCAGCTTGGCCGCCATGCCCGGCGAGAGAATCGCTTCCTTCTCGAACACACGCTGGATGGCATCGATCAATTCTGCGCTGGTGGCATTTTTCAACAGATAACCGCGCGCGCCCGCCCGAATGGCGGCGAACAAATCGTGTTCATTCTCCGATATCGTCAGCATCAAGACCGCTATCTGCGGGTAGATCTTGTGCAGTTGTGCAGTCGCTTCAATACCGCCCAGCTTGGGCATATTGACATCCATCAACACCACATCCGGCTTAAACTCCACCCCGCGCGAGACAGCCTCCACCCCGTTGGAGACACTTGCCACCACTGAGAGACCCGCCATTTCATTTAAGACGCGCGTAAGTCCTTCTCGATACAGGGGATGATCATCAGCAATAAGAATACGAATCATGGTTGCATCATACCATCAGGTTGTCAGCTTGTGTCGCCAGCGGCACGGCCACCGTCACGCGCGTACCCTGGCCGGGGCCGGTCGCCACGCTCAGCGCGCCACCCACACTGGCAGCCCGCTCGCGCATGGTCGCCAGCCCAAAATGCTGGCGGGTCAGGTCAGGCAACATGACTTCGGGGAAACCCTGCCCATCATCCGCCACCGAAATTTCCATCTCTTTTCCAGTCAGTTTCAGGTGAACATCCACCCGGCTGGCCTTCGAGTGCTTGCGTACATTCCCCAGCGCCTCCTGGACAATCCGCAGTAGCTGTAAGGCTATCGCGGGCGGTACCGAAATCTCCAAGGGGTCCACACTGAGCTGTGCCTGGATGCCCGACTGGCGCTGGAACTGGCCAACAACTTCGCGCAGCCGTGCCACCATCTCATCCGGGCGCTCAATCTCCAGGCGCAGCCCTTCGATCGCCTCGCGCGATTCAACGTAAGCCGCCTGCAGTGACTGGCGCATCAATTCAATTTCAAGGATCGCATCAGCTGTGCGCCCCGTCCCCACCAGCCCAGCCAGCCGGTCGGTCTGCAGGTTCAGGTAGCCGAGCGTTTGCGCCAACCCATCGTGAATTTCACGCGAGAGCCGGAAGCGTTCCTTCAGCACAGCCATCTGGTCGAGTTGGTTATATAACTGGGTGTTCCAGACCGTCAGGGCAATCTGGTGAGACATGGTGGTCAGGAAGTCGACGTGACGGTTGGTAAACGCCCGCTTGCGGGTCGCGCCCAAAAAGATCGCACCCAGCACCTGTCCTTCCGTCATCAACGGCGCCACCGCCGCCGAGAAGAACCCGGCCGAATCTGCCGGTGCCAGCTCTGAGCTGATCACCGGGCTGCCAGTCGCCTGGGCACGGTGCACATAATCCAACGCAAAGCTGAAGCGCGCATCCAGCATATCATCCCCCAACCCACTGCGCGCCGAACAACTCCAGCTCTGGGTCTGCCGGTCAAACAGAAACAGCCCGCCAGCCTGAGCATCCCACCCGGTTGTGGTAATCTTCAGCACCTGGTCCGCGAACTCACGCAGAGCCTGGATACCGTAATTGGTGGTTTGCGAAGCCCGGTCAAGCGCATACAACGTGTGCACCTGCCGGGACCTGGTCCGCAGGTTATCCAGCATCGCGCCGATATGACCGCTCAGGATGTTGAGCAGCCGCACCTGATCTTCCGGTGGTCCATCCGCCGAAGGGAAATAAGCCGAGATAATGCCCACCCGCACCTGTTCGCGGTTGATCGGCAGGCAAAGCAGGCCGCCAATCCCCTCCGCGCGGGCTGCCTGCTGCATGCCCTCAAAAAGCGGGCAATCGCTGCTGGCATCGGTCTTAAGCGTCCCGCAAGTCAGGCAGCGCCCCATTGGAATACCCATCTCCATGCGCGAACGCAGAGCACCCAGGTAGGTATCGCTCAATCCCCAGGCCAGGTCCAGCTTGAGATGCTCACGCTGCTCGTCGAAGGTGATAATGGTGGTGCCGCGGGCTTCCGTCAGGCGCAGCGGGGCCTGGGCCGCCAGCTCCAGCACAGCCTGTTCGTTGCCAGCCGCCGAAATTTGCCGTCCAAAATCCTGCAGGGTCAGCAGTTGGCTGTGGCTGGCCTCCAGCCGGGCGTAGGCCGTGCGCAGCTGGTTCTCCGCCTGCTCCTGGGCTGCCACCGAATCAGCAATGCGGCTCAGTCCAAACCAGGCCACCACGCTGCCGGTCAATCCGTAGATCAACAGCTCCGCTTCGGGGTGCAGCACAGCCGGCAAAAAGCTGACCAGGTAATGCAGCCCCATCTGGTGAATGCCAGCCATCACCAGCACAACCACCGGCAGCATCCAGCGCACCCAACGCAAATGCACGTGGATGGGCGTGGCGCGAAGCCGGGAGAGCGTGCCGCTGACTGTGTTCATACGCCTGCTTACGGCTGTGGATCGCTGGTCAAAATCACATCGCTGCCCTTGATCGCTGTTTCGCTGCCGGCCCTTACGATCTGCCACTGGCCATTGACCTGCTTGCGCTCAAACTGGGCGATATTCACCACCCGCACACCAGCATCCCAAAGACGCAGGGCCTCGGCCGTCTCTTCGTCGCTGACCTTTACCCGGTAGTTTTCCGCCGTATTAATCAATTGCGCATCCGCCAAAATATAGCGTACATGCGCCAGGTTGGTGGATGCCGGGGTAAAGGAGATCAATTCATCCATGTATTTGGTATCGTCCTTGCTCTCGGTCGATTCGGAATACACCCGCCCATAGCCGCACACATACCAATCGCTGGCTTCCACCACACCCGGGGTCATACTCTCGGTGTACTGGTTGACCGATTTCAGCTTCAAAGCGCGGAAGCTGCCCAGGGCCGTTTTCTTCTCTTCCCATCCGATCACCTGGATCAGCATCTGCTGCGAAATGGTCTTGGATGAGTTGCCGCCGGTGGTCCGGCAGGAGCCCGACCAATGCGCCTGCACTCCCTCGGCGGGGATATCTTTCATAATCTCGCCCATGCCAACCGACATCCAACCGCAATCGGTGTCGCTAGGCGCGAAATAAACCGTCTCCGGCAAGAAGAACGAGCTGACCTGTTCGATATCGGGCGAGGAAAACCGCCAGGTAAAAGTGCCCGGCTGCTTCCATTCATACAGCGCCTTGCCCTCACAGCTCGCCCCCGCGCTCTGCCAGGCAGGCGTGCTGACAGTCTCATCCGGCCCAGCCGGGTAAACCGCCATCGGTATCGATTGGGGATTCTCTGGTGATGGTTTCGGCGCAGACGCCACTCCGGCCGGGTCAAACCCACATGAAACCAGCAAAATGGCAGCACAGGATACGCACAAAAGCAATGCAATAATTCGGCGATTCAAGGTTTCTCCAATCATCGGGCAAAGAACAAATATACGCAAGCCTCAAGTGTATCATCAGAGCCACCCTACGTAAACAAATTGCACCCGCCCCGCGTTATTGTAGGCGCAGCGCGCTGCGTCCCATGTGCGCTGCGCCCCTATACCAAAATCAAAACCACCAACAAACCCAACGCACCCAGGCACAACATCAGGCACCCGCCGCGTTTGACCAACCCCAACGCGCGCGCCATCTTCATCGGCTCGGAATAATAACCCGCCTTGCGCAGCAACCTGCGCTCCGCGTTCTTAATCGGTGTGGTTGGGTCGCGCAGCGTCGCCAGCCCCAAATCCCGGCTAATCTTGCGTTTTGCCTGTGTCACCCCCAACAACGACCCCAGGCTCGGTTTACGGTATCTCGGAAATAATTTTGGCATACATTCCTCCTGATTTGTGTGCGCCGTTGCGTTGCAAAATTGTCCTGTAGTAACGACTTAAGTCGTTACTACGAATCTTCACCAAAATTGCCAGGGGGATATTTTTCCCATATTTCACGCAGCCAATCGCGGCCTTGCGTGTCATAATAATTTTGCAGACTCATCCAGGGCCAGTCATAAGGATTTTTGACATAGCCGTGTTTAATCGGATTGACATGGATATAGTTCAAAGCACTGTAGAAATGCCTGTCGTTGCGAATAAAGCAGTCCCTAAATTTGTACCAGACGCGCCTTTGCCCGCTCAACGAATCAGCTTTGTTCCATTCACTGGATATGCTGCCATGCAATTGTCGCAACGCGACTGAAACTTGATCCAACGTTTCGACACCAACCAGAAAATGGTAGTGATTGGTCAGGATCACCCAGGCCACCAGTTCCACCTGGATAGCCTGCATGGCCAGACTGAGCCGTCCCTCAAACTCTGTGCGCCTTTCCGGCGTACCCATAATGTGCACGTGTTCATAATTAGCCGCAGTGATGAAATAATACCCGGCATTGCGAAAGGGGTGCGGTGGAGCATGCAGTGGGTAACCAGCTTCGCAGCGCTGGCGCAGCACCTCCTGACGCTCTTCCGAACTAAGATTACGGTATTCGTAAGCCATATGCATTAATTGTAGTAACGACTTCAGTCGTTACCCAAGACTTCCCAAAAAAGATATGTCTTCCAATACATCACCCACTCCATACTGTGGTAACCCTCTCACGTAAGAGCGGGGCGCCGCAGTCCGCCCATTCCCTACAAAAATACGCCTCAGGCCGGTCTACGAAGTCCCGCACGCTATTAGCGGGATAAGCCGCAGTCCGCCCATTCCCTACAAAATATCGCCTCAGGCCGGTCTACGAAGTCCCGCACGCTATTAGCGGGATAAGCCGCAGTCCTACCTCTCGTATCAAAATACGCCTCAGGCCGGTCTACGAAGTCCCG
>CAIVSQ010000611.1 GCA_903908605.1 uncultured Anaerolineae bacterium | reverse complement strand
TGCGCATAACGCGTCAGGTAGCCTTCGGGATGGTAAATTTCGACCACCCGACCGAGTGGGCTTTGATCGACATCCCTGAATACAACCGTACCATCAGCCGCTGCAAGTACATTGCCCGTGGTGGCAAAATCATGGCCATCATGACCATCATAATATATAAAAAACTCCATGGCTGGCGCTTCATAAGCAAGCACGGATCCTTTCGCCAGGGCTTTTTCATAATTTTCAGAAGTCTTGAAATAGGCCGGATCTCTTTGGCCCTTCACATAGACCTGGGTGCCCCCATCCTTCCATGAAAAAGTTTCCCCAAAACCGGCGATAATTCCATCCGGTTTATAGACTGGCTTGTCATGGTCAAACTGCGATGTCCAACTATTATCGGTCAACATTCCAGCAAATGGTAGTGAAAGGAACGGCTTGGGAACATTACTTGGACCCTCAACCGAACGCGAAGTCTTCCAACAATATTTAGAAAATAACGGTGGTCGTTTTTTGATAATACCTGCATGATTAATGTCAGGTTCGGCGCCAGCTTGCACCTGGTTGATGGATGAGAGGGCAATGGCAAAGACGAAAAACAACATCCCCAGAGTTTTTATAGTGCTCTTTTTTAACATATTGTCTCCACCAAACCAGAACTGATTCGCGTGTTCGAAACTCGTGAGAATTTCCCCAATAAACGTGTCGCATTCGTGCTATTCATCACAGCAAAAACGGGTTGATTATACAACCTGCCCGCTAATAATAGAAGATTATCCATGTTCTGCAAAATTATTCTTACCTACAGCCATCCGATTAATACCCTATTGGGCATGAAAATGATATGATGAATTAGATTGGATAACCATCCATTACATCCTGACAGGAGTTATAAAATGCAGTGGGAACAGCTAACCGCACCAGATTTTTCAAAAGCCGTTCAGGAAACCGGGGTATGTATTCTCGCGTTTGGGGTGCTTGAAAGACATGGGGACCACCTGCCGTTGGGCACCGATTATCTCAACGGGCACCGCCTGGCATGCTTATCGGCCGAGAATGAACCTGCTGTCGTCTTCCCGCCGTTTTATTTTGGCCAAATTTACGAAGCGCGCTGTTTCCCGGGGACGGTGACGTTGAAACCAACTCTGCTGCTCGAAATGCTCAGTGCCGTCCTGGATGAAATTGGCCGGAATGGTTTTACGAAAATCATCCTGCTGAACGCACATGGTGGCAACGATGCACTGCTACCGTTCCTGACCCAGACCATGCTGTGGGAAAAGAAATCCTATAGCGTCTATTATTACGACGCATACCGCGAAGCCAGCGCCACACCTGAATGGAAACAAACGCTGCAAACCACCCAACACGGTCACGCTTGCGAGTGTGAAACCAGCATATCCCTTGCAAACCACCCTCACCTGGTTCGGATGGACCAGGTCAACGGGATTGGAGAATCACAGGACATGCTGGATGAACTCCCTGGAAATTTTTCAGCCATCAGTTGGTACGCAAATTACCCACAACACTATGCCGGTGACGCGCGCAGTGCAACTGCAGAAAAAGGGCAAAAACTACAAGCAATCAAAGTAAAGGCATTTGCTAAATTTATCGGAGCGGTTAAGCGCGATACAATTGTTCCGATGCTTGAAGCTGAATTTTTTGAACGTGAGAGCAGGCTTCGCAAATAATCAAATCGTCTGCATCCAGGACACAAAAAGAAAAATCCTCCCTACAACCCGGGAGGATTTTTCTTCAAAAGTAATAAGGGTTTTTAGTCAGGCCGAATCAGGTTTCGATGCGCCTTTGCGGGCTAATAAACGCTGAAGCCCAACCACCAGGAAAGTAATTACTCCAATTTGGATCAGGTTGCCGATGATGCCCACAAGCCCACGGCCAAATGAAAATGTGCCACGCTCGCGACCTTCATGCTCCCCTTCAAATCTGCCACGTGGTGGTCGGTTTCCCTGTACCACACCGGGAGGTAACCCTCCGCCTTCACGTCCTTCAAAACCGCCTTCAAAGCGGGGGTCAAAACCTGTGGTTGACGAACTGCCATTTTCCACCTGGAAATACAATCCAGCGGTCACAATACCGATCACCAATATAAGGATAAACAAACGGCCGATAGTCTTCACGAATTGAGCTCCTTTTTTTATTGGTTATCTGCTTTTACCGGCTGTACTGCCGAGCGAATTTTTTTCGTGACCAGGCCAAACGGTTCCAAAATATACCGCGCAACGCTGTTAACAATCCAATTCCAATGCAAGGCAAAATGGATACCTAGCAGAAGAAGGGTGGTGTTGGCTGAAAGCGAATGAATCGAACGCCAGCTCCGCGAAGCTTCCAACTTGATTCCGAGGGTCTGAAGAAAGCTGCGCGATATCAGGATGCCGCTCAACATGACGGCAACCATCGATACCATAAATAGAAAATCCACCAGGTAATTAAGTCGCGAACTATGGAACAATTTTTGAAACAAGGTCCTGGTAAGCGTGGCGATCCATTTCCAATGAAAAAGCAAGTGCAGCAGTAGTGTGGCAATAAATGCTATGCTCAACCACTCATGAACTGGCAAACCAGTCGAAGCTGGGTTCATTGCAAACAAAAACGCCAGGAATATGATCACATCCAGGCTTAAATTTAACTTTATCGACATTAATTGCTCCTCAAGCCAAATCGGAAATTTGGATTTAATACCAATAATTACTTCATTCCCAGAATAATATTGGCCAATTTTACAGATAATTACGAGGAATATTATGAAGAAATTATGCGTCTTTTGTGGGGATAACTAATCCCGTTTTTCACTGGCATCCAACCTGACTTCAAACGTAGTCCCCAAACCCGGTTCACTATCCACCTGTACCTCACCGCCATGGGCACGGACGATCCAGTCCACAATGGAAAGTCCCAGTCCATTGCCACCTTGTTCATCACTTGATTCACGCGAGCGCGCCTTATCCACCCGGTAAAAGCGGTCAAATAAATGCGGCAGGTGTTCCGGCGAAATACCCTGTCCATTGTCAGTTACCCGCAGCCAGGCAATCGTTCCGTCCATACCTGTTTCCACCCGAACCCACTTTTGATCTCCGCCAGCGTACTTGATGGCGTTCTCCACCAGGTTGCTGGCAACCTGCAGCAGTGACTGTCGATCTCCATCCACCATGGTTTCGGGTAGCTCACCAGCTTCCAAGCTGACTTTCTTGCTCTCTGCCAGGGATTCCAGGCGTTCAAGGGCTTCCAGGGCTATATCACTTAAATCAAGCGGCTTTTTTTCAAGACGCTGTTGACCAGCATCCATCCGCGCCAGGGTAAGCAGATCATGCACCAGGTGGGACATGAATTCGTTTTCACTGCGTATTACACCAAGAACACGTTGGTATTCCGGGACAGTGCGTTTTGAACCCAGAGCCCGGCTGGCTTCGAGGTTTACGATCGTGAGTGGCGTGCGCAGTTCATGGCTGGCATCTGCAACAAATTGTCGCTGCCGGTCAAAAGCAACCTGTAAGCGCGCCAACATCCCATCAAATGTATTGGCCAACTCAGCCAATTCATCTTTTCCGGCAAGGTTCAGGCGCATATTTAAATCTGTTTCACTGATGGACCTGGCCGCCAGTGTGATAGCGTGAACAGGTCGCATGGCCCGATCTGCCAGCCAAAGCCCGCCACCCGAAGCAATGGCAATAGTTAGCAAGCTTCCAAACAACAATGAGAAAAAAAGGCGGCTGGTAAGCCCATAAGGATCAAACGGGCTGCCGAGGATGGCAAAGCCAGTTTGCCCACTTATAGCGACAGGTTTGATGATAAAAAAATATTCAGTCGATTTATCCTGCCAGTTTTGTATCCAATAAACCGGCTGGCTACTCTCATAACTTTCCTCATCGGCCTGGGCATTTTTCACCTGCCCCATCAGGCCAACCACATCCTGGCTGGTATTAATTCCCTGGTTAAACAATACTTTTCCATTTGTATCCACCAACATGAAAACATCGGAAGGTTGCAGGATGGGAGATTGTTTTTGAAACCCAGCCATGGCCTCAATAATATCGTCAAATTTCCGAGCCAGGCGGTAACGGGTCTCGCCGCGCACCTCCATGGCTTGGTTGTAATAAATAAACATACTGAATACAAACAATACCAAGGCAAGAATAAAACTAAACCATAAAACCAAACGGAAACGGATACTATGAAAGAAAACAACCCAGTTCGATAGCAGCTTCATCGATGTTCTCGCTCATCCCGGATGCGATAGCCCGAACCACGCACTGTTTCCAATAATTTAACCTCGTATGGATCATCAATTTTACGGCGCAGCCTACGAATATAAACATCGACCACATTGGACGCAACAAGATTTTCATAACTCCATAAATGCGATTCAGCCATTTCTCTGGTAACCAGGTGATTGGCATGACGCATCAAGTATTCAAGCAGCGAAAATTCCTTGGATGTCAGTTCAATCGGCAGACCGGCGCGGGTCACACTGTGAGATGCAGGATCCAGTACCAGGTCTTGAATACACAACTCGCCAGTCTTGGAATTTGAGTCACGCCTTAGCAGTGCGCGCAAGCGTGCACGTAGTTCATCCACTTCAAATGGTTTTACCAGGTAATCATCTGCGCCGCTATCCAGCCCCAAAACCCTATCCTCGAGCGCATCCCTGGCGGTCAGCATCAGGATAGGCGTACGAACACGCAAGTTGCGCAGCGATTTGCACACCTCCACCCCATTTTTACCAGGCAGCATGACATCCAGGATGATCACGTCAAAACCATCTGTGCGCCCCATCTCTTCGCCATCCAGTCCATCGTAGGCAACATCGACGGCGTAGCCATCGTCCACCAGGATCATGCGTAAGGAATCGCTCAGCCGTTTATTGTCTTCAACCAAAAGAAGTCGCATATATTTTTCTCCATACAGGCCTATTCGTAATCGAATTCTAGCATGGAAGCATGACAGAATAATGAAAACCACGTTTTCACCACTCTAGTTCCAAAATTGAAACCAGGATCAAAAAAGGTCAGAAATTGGTTCAAATTATTCATTTAGCTGTCATGATTGGCTTGTAAAATCCAAATAATATAAAAAATAGTGAGGTAATCGCAATGAAAAAACAGCTTCCCGCCCTGATCGCCGCCCTGCTAATGACCGGATTTGTCACCTTTGTCATGGTTGTAACTGGTGTAAATGCACTCATGAATAAAAATATTGAACAAACCACCGCCTCATCTAGCTCCACCAACGCAGGAACTGTTTCACCTGCCCAGGTGAGGGAACTACAAAATCGGATCAACGAATATGCCCAACGCGAGCTGGAATACCAAAAGCGTGAGAAACAGTACCAACAAGAACTGCAGAGCAATATGCTTGTTCAGCAACAAGCAACGCAACAAACCAGGCAGGTAAAAGAATTGCTGATGGCGCTGCAATCCCGTGGATTGATCCAAATCCAGGAAAATGGCAACATCATGA
This sequence comes from uncultured Anaerolineae bacterium, assembly GCA_903908605.1. GTDB lineage: Bacteria > Chloroflexota > Anaerolineae > Anaerolineales > Villigracilaceae > UBA5195. The sequence continues at coordinate 1,057 of CAIVSQ010000611.1, read as the reverse complement.
TCACGGGCAAACCCGGTAATTAATCCAAAATTACGTCCATTTAGCATTCGAATTACAACAATATTAGCCAACAGCCCTGACCCAAGAAGACCACCATGAAACCATTCAAAAATTTTCTACGAATCATTCTCGCATCAGTAAGCGCACTTGGATTTTTAGGCGGCTGGGCGATGTTAGCGCACTCCCCCAAACCAGCCCAACCGTATACGGCTCAATTGAAGGCACTTGACCCCATCCAGCCACTGAATATGTATGGTGATGAAGATGGTGGCGGAGCTCGAATCGCCATGGCCCAGTCCTCACGATCAGGTCGCAGAAGCATGTTCCGCACTGGCGGTTCATAATATATTCCTAATATCCAGCCTGCTCAAATAAATATTCAAGAACAGTTTTAACTCAAAGAAAACCAAAGAACCTATTAATGAATAATCCGATAAATCCACTCGACACAAAAAACCAGGCCGATCAGGCAGTAAAGATATCTCTGCTTGTTGGCATCGTCTTTGCAGGCTTGATCATTGTGGGTACGATCGGCGCATTGTTTACTTTTTCACCCTTTGGGAATTGGTTATCGAATTCGCTTAATTGGCTTTTTGCGACAGACAGTCAACAACTTTGGTGGTATGTAACCCGTTCGGCCGGAATTATTGCCTACTTATTGTTATGGTTCTCCACGGCATGGGGTCTGGCTGTTCCATCCCGAATCATTTCCCCTGTCCTGGATCAAACATTTACATTTGACTTTCACGAGTTTATCTCGCTGCTTGCAATTGGTTTTGCCCTGGTTCACATTTTTGTCCTCGCACTGGACCGTTACCTGCCTTACTCCACCCTGCAAATATTGATTCCCTTTCTTTCGCCCTACCGCCCTTTGTGGGTCGGTTTCGGCGTAATTTCCTTCTATATCCTCCTGCTGGTAACTGTTACTTTTTATTTTCGATCCCGAATTGGGATGAGCACTTTTCGTACCATTCACATCGTCAGCCTGCTTGGTTACCTGGGAATCACCATCCATGGACTATACGCCGGTACTGACGCGCCATTGCTCTCCATGCAG
>CAIVSQ010000610.1 GCA_903908605.1 uncultured Anaerolineae bacterium | reverse complement strand
TTGAGAATCAGCGAATATTGTATGGTAAGAGTTATGATGATTACACGGAAGTTTCTCCCGGCATTACAGGATTATGGCAGGTGTCAGGTAGAAATAAAACCACCTTTGCTCAAAGAGCTGAATTCGATCATGAATATATTCAACGTTGGTCAATCTGGTTAGATATTTTCATTCTGCTAAAAACAATTAAGGTTGTTTTACTGCAAGAAGGTGCTTATTAAATGATTGACTGCACTAACAGTGAGTAATGCTGATGAAAATTGTGTCCTCCGTCTTTTTTGTGATTGTCGCAATTGGATTGTTGGTTTTCTTAGGTTGGCTTGGTTATTCTGTTTATCAACAGCGACAAGCGCCTGTTTTGGAAAACACAATGGAACCATTATTTGCAACCCGTACTCCAAAACCTAATGAACCCACAAAATTGACAATTTCGACAACCTCAATTGTCCCAAGCGTTTTGATCACTGAAGCATCTCCCGCTGTTGAAACTAAAGAAGTACCCACCCTCGAAAACGTAGCAAAGGTACCAACTGTAGCTGTTTCTGGGGCTTCAGGCAATTCGTGCCTTGAGACCGGTACATGGAATATATTGGTGATCGGATCGGATGCAAGAGACACTTTCGGTCCAAAAGGGGCAGATCTGACCCGTGTTTTGCATCTCGATTTCGGGCAAGGAGCAATTTCAACATTTGCCTTTTCTCGGGATTTATGGGTCGATACAAGCGCAATGGGATTTGTTAGTCCTAGCGTGGATGCAACGAAATTGGGAAATGTTTTTTACGAAGGCAGGATTCGTTCACTTAATTTTGTTGAAAAGGACATTACTATAGATGCCACCAGGGCGATGGCGTGGATGGTGTCTACAAATTTTGGTATCAATTTCGATCATTATATTACGCTCGATTTGTCAAATTTACCCGAGCTAATTGATGGTGCCGGCGGCTTGACGGTAAATGTTCCTGAAAAAATTACAGATCCTTCGACCGGGATCATAATTGGAGCTGGTCAACAGGTATTGAGTGGTTCGCAAGTCGTGGCATTTTCTCGTGCCATCCCAGATTCCGATTTTGAGCGCATCAAGCGTAACGATTTGTTGCTGATCGCAATAAAACAAAAATTGATGCAACCCGAGATGATAGTAAAAATCCCGGATTTGTATAACCAATACAATCAACCGATCATTACAGATTTGAGTCTTGAGCAAATCACCCAAATAGCTTGCCTATTGGCAAAAACCAGTGAAGATAAAATTGTTCAAGATAGCATTCTACCTGGCTCGACGCAACCTGGTCCTGTGGGGTCTTTGCTGTGGGACAAGGACGTGGTCAGTGGAATGTTGAGAAATTTAGGAATTATCCCTTAAACAAATAGGGTTCAAGTGCTCATTTTTATGGTTCAACTCGTAATATAATCTCACTATGAGACAGGAGAGAAAAATGAAGAAATACACGTATTACATCGCCGGGTTTATATTAATGTTCGCGGCTGTGCTTTTTGTTGCCAGCACAGTTTGGGCGAGTCCAACAATGGGACGTTTGCTATCCTTGCCATTTCAAAGCGCATCTTGTGGACAAACGGGTGCATGGAATATTCTGGTAATTGGATCGGATTATGCCGAGCTTCGTGGCCAACGTGGATCAGATCTGACGAGAGTTGTCCATGTGAATTTTGATAACCAAAAGGTCGCAACCTTTGCTTTTTCTCGAGATCTTTGGGTTGATACTTCTGGTCTTGGATTAACGAATCCGACAATCGATGCGACAAAACTGGGCAAGGTGTTTTATGAAGCTCGTACACGTTCTAGCCAGTTGGTAGAAAAAGATACGATTGTGGATGGGACTCGTACGGCGGGTCGGATGATATCAAAGAATTTTTCTGTAAAACTAGATCACTACCTGGCAATTGACTTAAATAATCTGGCTGGGATGATTGATAGCCTTGGTGGCTTGCCTATTGATGTTCCGACGAGAACCACTGATCCATATATAAAAATCGTTATCCCCGCCGGGCAACAAACTTTAACAGGTGCGCAGGTTGTGGCTTATGCTAGAGCAATTCCAGATTCCGATTTCGACCGAATTCAGCGAAACAATCTTATCCTGGAGGCTCTCCAAAAAAAGATATTAGAGCCGTCAACATTGACCAAGTTGCCCGACATGCTTGCAAAGTTCAAGAACGCGATCGCGACCGATTTGACCACTGAGCAAATCGATCAACTTGTGTGCGTATTAGAATCAGCGCCCGCTGGCTCAATGGTGCATGAATTAGTCCGCAAGGAATGGACCATGCCAGGACCCATGGGATCTTTCCAGTGGAATAAAGCGAAAGTCGAAGCCCGGCTAAAAGAGTTGGAATATATTCCATAGAAATACTTATCTGCCACTGGCAGATAATGTGTGTCAAAACATAGTGATGTGAAAACTCAGCCCCATTTATAGGCTGAGTTTTCACATGGTTGTTACCTCTCTCCTTCGTTGAGCGGGATATGGTTTGAAATTCCAGCATTTGTAATGGGAAAGTATCTAATATTATGGGAACAGTTCTCTATGTGTGCAGGGCAAATCAATGTAGATCTGCGATTGCAGCTGCATCCTTGAGAAAATTTATTCGTGAGGTTGCGCCAACTTCCGGGATAAATGTTGCCAGTGCTGGAACCTGGGCTTCGCAGGGGGCCAGTGTGCCTGCTTCTATTATCGAGTTAGCAAACAGTATCGGCCTGCCAGGATTGTCAAGGCACCGAACTCGAAGAATTGATTACAACATAATTCAGAGCGCTGACATAGTAATTGTGATGGAACTGGGACAGAGAGAAGCAATTTTGAGCGAATTCCCCGATTTCAAAAAAAAGGTTTATTTACTATCAGAATTAGCAGAAGGATCTTTTTTTGACATTCCTGACCCAGCATTACCGGGGGTTAATCAGAGTGGCGTTGTCTTGGATATTTGCCGACTTGTAGAAAAGAGCACCCCGAAAATTATCGAAATGCTGAGCGAAGTCAAGAACTAGTGTTTTGAATAATCTCACAGGAGATTCATATGTCTTTTATTGAGCAATTTGAATCAAAATTACCCCAACAAAAGTTAGATATTTTTCGGAGCTTGAATGATCCGTTCTTGATACAAACATACCTGGATTCGATGCCTTATATGGCGGAGGAGAGGGATAGATCTCCGTTGAATGTAATGCTCGATAATCAATCTCATTGCCTCGATGGTGGGTTATTTGCTTCATTGGCTCTATTGCGTTTGGGGTTTGATCCTGTCATGATTGACATTGTTCCAAGTCCGGGCGAAGATGATGACCATGTATTAGCCTTGTATAAAATTGATAATCGGTGGGGGGCAGTTGCCAAATCAAACTATGTAAATCTAGGTTTTCGGGAACCTGTTTATCGAACAATTCGAGAGCTGGTTATGACCTACTTTGAACATTATTTTAGCATCGGTCAAGAAAAAACATTAAGGGGTTACACTCGACCATTTAATTGCTCCAAGTATACTAAATTAGACTGGGCTATAAACGAAAAAGACACCAATATCCTTTTTTATAAGCATTTTTATGGCAGAAAAGCAGTTTCGGTAATATCCACCGAGATGGCTGCACGCCTGCATTCAGTTCCAGAGAGAGCATATCGCGCAGCAACTCTCTACACTGACTTAAGTTGGTCTTTTGGCAATCGACCAAATCATTAAATTTTGGAATTAATTTCCCATCAGTCGTTAGAGAAATTACTTTTCTCCAATTGCTTTCGCAGCCGCAGCTGATCTGGTGTGAACCTCCAGCTTTTCAAAAATGGCTTTTAGATGTCTTTTTACGGTATTGGTTGTAATAAAGAGATTTTCTGCAATTTCCTTGTTGGTCAGGCCCTGGGAAATTTGCTCAAGGACCTCCTTTTCTCTTTCTGTCAATATGTCCAATTCGCTGCCCTGAATTTTTAATTTGCAAGCTTCCTTTACCAAGGAAACGAATTTGGATTTTTCGAATAATTGCTTTTCGAGAAATGCGAAAATAGAGTATTCGGAGAATATCCTCTTGATTTCATCA
>CAIVSQ010000609.1 GCA_903908605.1 uncultured Anaerolineae bacterium | reverse complement strand
GTTCCAGGAATGGCGGTAGGTCGGGTTATTGACGCTGTTTGCATCATCCATACGACGCAGGGTCAGGTTGCGGTCCCAGTAAGCCTCGGCCATGCCATCTCCATTCAGATCAGCACCGACAGATGCCGGCAGGTTTGCGACCGCGGAAGGGGGGATTTCACCACCACTCGAATGCCGGCGCCAGTCATAACCGACAACGCCTCTGTGACCCGTGCCACCACCGCAGTTATATTTGCCATTCGCATTCGGGCCGGGGATGCAGCCCTGGATGGCTTCATACTGGTTGTAGCTCAGGTTCCAGAACAGGCGGTAAGCCGAGCGCCCGTTTCCCACAAAAAGTGGCATGTCTCCGGGCAATTCAGCCAGACCGGAAATCGAACCAGCCAGCGGCCCGCCGCCTGCTTCAGGGTGCGAGGGAACTTCCCATTGGATGATCTGCGGCGTCCCGCTTGCACCCTGGTCAGGCAGGCTCATAGCGCCGACATTGGGCAAGGTCACAAACATCGGGCTGGCCGGGTTCAGGGTCAATGTCAGGCGTATATTCGACATGTCGCCAACATTGGGGCTTCCGGATGAACCGGTGCCGTAATAGCCCAGAGTGCCCGAGCCGGATGAAGATGGCTGCCCGCCATTACGCAAGGCGGTTGGCCAGCGTACAAGTGTCGCCGGGTAAGGGCGCACATCCAGGAAGGTTTCCGGAAAACGCACCCGGGCAACGATCTTCCAGCCATTATTGGCATCACAGGTAACCCCGCCCGCATTGACACTGAAAGTTGTGCAGGGGTGACTGGGCTGCGGGGCGGGCGCCTGAGGACAGGCGACAAAGTGTTGAATTTTGCTGACATCCATCTTCAATAATTGCCCCGTGCATTGGTCAATATTAGCCGGATAGACTGAACAGGTGCCAAAACCATCCGGCACATAGTAGACGACTGTGATGGACTCACCCGGATTGCAGGCCGATGGACCCGGGGTTGGATTTGATCCATTTCCACCCCCTCCGCCTCCACCGCCTCCGGTGTCGCAGCTGATGCTGCCGTCCGGGTTGAAAACACAACCGGGGCTGTCAGCGCTGGCACTGAGCATGGGAAAGGCCAGCGCCAAAACAAGGATCAGAAAAAGTACACTACGCGCGATTTTCATAACTATTTCTGGCTCATGAATGTATTCAAGCCATCCAGAATGGCCTGCCTGTCGCTTTCGCTGTTCATGTTCTGCCAGCCTTCGGGGAGCGTTTTTGCTGGCAGGCTGTATTTCTCACCCATCCAGGCTGCATCCCAGACTGGCAGGCCGAACAATCCAGCGCTGACTTTGGCGTCATCCAGAAAGTCGGGAATGGTGGAAAGAACGACCTTCGGATCCTTCTGCGTGCCCAGCCAGACCCAGTTGCCATCGGTGCCATACCCAAACAGCGCGCTGGAACGGGTTGGTTCAGCGGTAGAAGTGAAGGTATGGCCGTCCAGCTTGAAAACAATCTGCGACCCGGCCGAGTCTTCGCTTAAGACACAAATCACCGGGTAATCTTTGTTCCAGGACTGGGCCTGGTTGCCGACCACCTCATAGGTGCGGAAACAGCCGCGCATGGAATATACAAGCGCCAGGCGCCCATCCTCCGTTACACGCCACTCGGCAAAATCCGGGTGCGGCGGTGTGAAGGAAACCGCCAGCGCGGTTGGTCCTTTGGTATCCGTCAAGGCCATCACTTCGCTCAGGCGGCGCATCGGGAAATCTGTGAACCCCAAAGCCTGCGCAGCTTCGGAGCGGGTAAAACCCGAGCGTACCGCAAGTGCCCAGGCCACCGACTTGCTCAAACCATCATAAACGCAGGCTGGCTCGATACGCTTAAAATTGTCGTCGGGAAGGATATCCGCGAAGGACCAATCATTCGGATTGATTGGGCAGGTTTCGGTGACAGCCTGAGTCGGCTCAGGAGAAGCGCTCGGTTCAAGCGTGACCTGCACCGGGGCGGGTGTGGCCTGAACCGGTTCCATCATCGCCTTGTTTTGCTGACCGGTGAAGGAAACCAGCAGCGCCAGGAAAAGCAGGATCAAGATGGTCAATACGGTGTAAACGCGTGGGTGGCGATTGCCAGCCAGGTCTTTGTAGGTCAGACCATCTACAATAAGGTTGAACAGGTTTTTCATTTTCATCCTCGTTTGAGTTATTGGTCGCCGCGGGTAATGCCGTGTGCGAGATAACCAATCGCGTTAACAGTCACCGGACGGCTGGGGAGTAAGTAGCCCGCAGATTTCACCTGGGCCTGCACCATACAGGCCGGCCGCCCCTGGTGTCGCCCGCAGGAAACACGGGACAGGTGCGCGTATGGGGGAACCTGGCTGTTGAAATAACTGGCGGCGATGCTGTTGCCGCGCGTGTTGGATGTGATTATGCCGTTGGGCAGTACGATAATCTCCTGTGCGCCGGCATGCGCCGCCAGGTCGGCGGCAGCCACGGTCTCCATCACCCGCGCATTGGTCACCATATAGTCCAGGATACCCAGCAGAAAGAGCGTCATGATCGGCAGTAGCACGGCAAAGAGCAGCATGGACTGCCCACGTTCACTTTTGCGCAGTTTCATCGCCACCTTGCCTTCCAGGTTTCGGAACGCGAAATGAACCATTCCTGGCTCCAGCCTCCTGGACCCATTCGCAACAATCCGTTGAAGAGCGTTGGAGCATGAAATGACACCGCGCAGCGCCCAGGCTGGCCAGGACCCGATGGCGCGATGACCGATACCTTATATTCGACTGAGCGTGTTGCCGACCAGGTGGCATCGAGCGTCTTCCAGGCAACCTGTCTGGCATTGGCCGCAGCCCTGCCGGTATTGGGCGACTGCGAGAGAAACTGCGAGCAGGCATAGGCTGCGGCGGTCGCCGCGGTTCTGGCGCGATGCACCGGGATCCAGGCCAGCAGCCCAAAGGCCATGATGACCGCGAGAATGCCAAACAACGCTGTTTCTG
>CAIVSQ010000608.1 GCA_903908605.1 uncultured Anaerolineae bacterium | reverse complement strand
CTGAGAATGGCGAAAAGGAAGCCGCGCTCTGGTTTAAACCAGGCGAAATAGTTTCCTGGAGTCGCGATGTTGACAAATGGATTTTTGAAAAGTAGGATTTAATAGACAAAAAGAACCGCATGCCGAATAACACAAGCATGCGGTTCTTTTTTTGATTGGACTTTATTGTAACCGTAGTAGAATTTTGCCTTCCCGCCAAAGCTCTTCAAGCTTATAGAACTCACGGGTTTCAGGGGCAAAGCAGTGGACAACAACAGACCCATAATCCACTAATACCCAGCCGCTTGAGGATTGTCCTTGTGGGTTGGATTTAATTCCGTATGTTTCGCGCATTTTATCCACCACGCCATCTGCCAGGGCATCCAACATGCGGTCGGATGTGCCAGAGCAGATTACAAAATAACCAGTGAAGGTGGCGATTTTTTCAATATCCATCAGAACGATGTTTTCGCCTTTTTTGTCTTCCAGTGCGGCGACAATGGTATGAGCAATTTCTAGAGTGTTCAAATTACATCCTTTTGGGGCCCAAACACCAGGTTATAAACCCATGGGGGCGTGATAAAGTGGGGTATAAAGCGGCCCGGCTGGCCTGAGCTCGCTTTTGAATAAGGTCACCGACGACGCGGTGAATTTGCCAATGTTAACCATCTTGAGTTCTGCCAGTGCCGACTGCAAGCGATGCAACTCATCCATCGTTATTTGCTCACGGACGCGCCCAACGGTCAGGTGTGCGGAAAAGGGACGTTCTTCGGCAGGGAAGCCCATTTGCCGGGTCATCTTTTCGAGAGCGCCTTGCAGTTGGGCCAGTGAAATCGGAGTTGCCAGGCCCACCCAGGTTATCCGCGGCTGGCGCAAGTTTGGGAAGCAGCCCAGGCCAGTTACCTCGATGTCGAAGGCTGTTTTCTTCTCGCACTCCGTTTTCATTGCCTGACAAATTTCCTTAAGCCGGGACTCGGGCAGAGCTTGCAGAAATTTCAGCGTCAGGTGGATGTTTTCGGGAGTCACCCAGCGGATGGAACGCCCGGTATCCTGGCGAAGCTTTGATATTTTCTGATCAATGCCTGCTTTAATTTCAGAGGGAATTTCGATGGCAATGAATGCGCGCAGCATAGGATCAATGATGACTACTGGTTGGCTAATTGTTCAATCAACCGTTTCAATTCCTGGAAATTAACAGGCTTGGTAAGATATGCATTGGCACCGGCTGCCAAACCGTTATGGATGTCCATTGGCAGGCTTAAAGCCGATATCAAAATGACAGGGATTTGGGTGTGGGTAACGTCCTGTCGTAATGTTGTTAGAATTTCAATTCCAGAGACATCTGGCATCATGATATCCAATAGTACGATGGCGGTATCATGTTCTGCGATCAAACCCAACGCGGTTTGGCTGATATCGCAGGTGACCGCATTGTAGCCACATACCCGAACCATTTCGGCTAGCATTTCGGCAACTTCTGCTTGATCTTCGACGATGATAATGCTGCGTTGTGACATATGCACGGGAATTCTTCCCATCTCCATGTCTAAAATAGCATACTTACAGTGAAAAGGCAAGAGCAGAGTATTAATTAATGGGTGGTAAACCCACTGGTCGTATCCCGGATTAAACAAAAAAGACCACGCTTTTGCCGGTCTTTTTTGTTTAATGTGGTGGGCCCGGAGGGACTCGAACCCCCGACCTCATGTGTGTGATACATGCGCTCTAACCAACTGAGCTACGAGCCCACAGCGAGAAAAGATTATATTCCAACCATGGTTCTTTGACAAGGCTAAATTGCCAGGGTGTTAGCGCAAAGTAGTAAAGTCCCCTTTAAGCAAAGTTAAAATGTCCCCTTCGGAGGACAAGAAAGTGGACAAATTAGTAACGATGAGCAACAAAGAGATCAGCAAACTGGAAGTGATGCAACGGCTGAAAGAAAAGAGCCTGAGCCAACGCGCAGCAGCAGAAATGCTAAATTTGAGTGTGCGGCAAGTAAAACGCATGTTCAAAAGTTATCGAGAAAAAGGGGCGGCTGGCTTGGTATCACAACGGCGAGGCCAGTTGAGCAATAATCGGCTGAGCGAAGAGATACGCAGTCGAGCGCTGGACCTGCTTGGGAATAAATATCGTGATTTTGGGCCAACGCTGGCATGGGAGAAGTTGGTGGAGGTGGAAGGGCTGAAAATTTCGAAGGAGAGTGTGCGAAAAATAATGCTGATCACCGGTCTGTGGAAAGCGCGGCGGGTGCGCAAGATCGTGACGCACCAAATGCGAACACGCAGGCCGTGTTTTGGAGAACTGGTACAAATAGACGGCTCGCCGCACGACTGGTTTGAAGGGCGTGCCGCAAGTTGTGTGCTGCTGGTATTTATTGACGATGCCACGGGTAAATTGCTGCAACTGCTGTTTGTAGACAGCGAGAGCTTTTTTAGCTACTGCGCAGCCGCGCAGGCGTATTTCAAGCACCACGGCAAGCCAGTCGCCTTCTACAGCGATAAACACGGTGTCTTCCGGGTCAATCTACCTGGCAGCGTTTCCGGGGACAACGTGACCCAGTTTGGGCGCGCCATGCAAGAACTGGACGTGCAAATCATCTGCGCTAACACGCCGCAAGCCAAAGGTCGGGTTGAACATGCCAACCAGGTTTTGCAAGACCGGCTCGTCAAAGAAATGCGTTTGCGTGGCATCTCCAGCCGCGAAGCGGGCAACGCCTATCTGCCGGAGTTTATCGAAGATTTCAACCGACGTTTTGCTGTACAGCCCACCAGCCAGCATGATGCCCACCGCCCACTCACTCCCCAAGATGATCTGGCGCGTATCCTAACCTGGCGGGAGCATCGGACGCTCTCCAAAAACTTGACCGTTCAGTTTGAAAAAGTTGTCTATCAGATCCAGACCGACCGCCCTACTTACGCCATGCGCAACGCCGGTATCACCGTCTGCAAAGACGCTTCCGGTAATATTACTCTGCTTTACAAGGAAAAATCGCTGCCTTTTACCACATTCCACAAACAAGCCAAACAGGCTGATATCGTTGAAACGAAAGATTTGGACATTGCTGTCAGCCTAAATCAGCGCGTACCCCAACCTCCCGCGCCGAATCACCGATGGAGACAATATGGTCAACATTTCAACGGCAAACCCATTCACGAAACCCTGCCCCAGACCACAGGCTAATTTCGATTGGCCTATGAGTTTACCGCTTTCCGGCCAAAAAGCTGGGCAGGCACGAAAAAGGGCAGGACCTTTCGGCTCCTGCCCAGCTTATGGCTCTCGTGTCGGCGCTCAGGTCGCTCTCCAGCGTTGCCTTACCCTCCGCACGAGTAGCGCCAGTCTATCATCCTTTTTTACCGTCCCCCTTAAAAGGGGACATCTCTACTTTGCTAAAAAGGGGACATTTCTACTTTGGGTTGACAGGGCTAAATTGCCAGGGTAAATTTCCAGGGGGTGCTGGTCGATTTCTTTCTTGCCAGTGAGATGGGTAAATAATAAACCGATTTATCCGGAACAATTCCTTGCTTTTTAAACAACAATTTGTTCAAATGGTGAGGATTACAGCGCTTGATGAAAAAACGAGTTGTGTAATTTTCGTCGGTCTTCAGCCGACTTAATGGGGTTTTGGATAAAAAAACCGCCGATTAAGAGGATGCTCCGGCCTTCAAAATATTAGTGGTTCGATGATTGTTATAATGGGTGAAAGATCGGCTTATACCCTCTCATTACATTCATTCT
>CAIVSQ010000607.1 GCA_903908605.1 uncultured Anaerolineae bacterium | reverse complement strand
TTCGTATTCATATCTGCTATTATAAATTTAGGTTTCCCTAAATTTATAATTATCATGCCAGAAATTCTTACTCAACCCACCCAGGATTACTTGAAGATGATTTATGAACTGTGCGAGGCGCACGGCTCAGCCAGTACAACTGCCCTGGCCGAGCGGCTGGGGGTCGCGCCTGCTTCCGTCACGGGAATGATTCAACGCCTGGCGGGCGGAACACCTGCATTGGTGATTTACCGAAAGCACCAGGGTGTCACACTTACCTATGATGGTCAACGCGCCGCCCTGGAAGTGATTCGCCACCACCGCCTGATTGAAACCTACCTGGTGGAGACCCTTGGCTACTCATGGGATGCCGTGCATGCTGAAGCTGACCGGCTGGAGCACGTCATTTCTGAGGAATTTGAAGCCCGCATCGCCGCCATTTTGGGTAACCCAACCCGTGACCCACATGGTGAGCTGATTCCAACCGTTGACCTGGTGATGCCGCAGGATGTTACCCTGCTGCTTTCCGATTTGCGGCCACCACAAAAAGCGATCATCGTGCGCGTCTGCGCCAAAGACCCCGCCCTGCTCAGACATCTGGAAAGCCTCAGCCTGACCCCTGGCCGTCAGGTCACGGCCACCGGATTTTCCCCCTTTGATAAAAACCTGGAACTAATCATCAATGACGGCCCTGTAAAGGTGGTCGGAAACAGCATCAGCAGCCAGATCTTTATTGATATCCTGTAAAACCATTTTTCTCCCGGAGATTGTTATGCCCGCTTTACTTTGGATTTCTTTGGCACTTATCATCATCCTTACGGCAGTATTCCTGCCCAAATATGGAGTATTGACCCGCCTGACAGAATGGTGGCTGCTTCGCCAGCGCGAGCTGGTGGAAGATGCACTAAAACACTTGATTGACCTACAGCAACAGGGCCGGCACGCCTCACCAGAATCACTGGCCGGCAGCCTGGAACTGAATTCCAAAAAAGTAATCAAGCTGGTTTCGCAAATGGAAACCCAGAAGCTGGTTGAGCATGACGGCATGCAAATCCGCCTGACGGCTGAAGGCGAACGATGGGCCCTGCATATCGTCCGCGCCCATCGTTTGTGGGAACGTTACCTGGCCGATGAAGCCCGCATGCCGCTCGGCCTGATCCATGGCGAAGCCCACCGCCGCGAACACTCCATGACCGATACACAGCTGGACGCCCTGGATGCCGCCCTGGGCCATCCCGCCACCGACCCGCACGGCGACCCCATCCCCAGCCGTGCAGGCCAGATCCGTGCGATGGAAGCCACGCCGCTGACCGCCTGGCAATCTGAAGGACTGGTGCGCATTGCTCACCTGGAAGACGAGCCCGCCATAGCCTATGAGCAGATCCTGGCAGCCGGCTTGCGGCTGGGTCAGGTCATCCGCGTGATCGAACGCTCGCCTGAGCGATTTATCCTGAGCGATGGCGAAAGCGAATACCGCCTGGCGCCTTCAGTGGCGGCCAACGTGCACGTGGTGGCCCTGCCCCAAAGCGAGACCGCCTTGCAAGGTGCGCTGCCGCTCTGGCAATTGGCTCACAACCAGAAAGCCGAAATTTTACTACTGGATGAAGGCGTGCAAGGCTTCACCCGCCGGCGCTTCCTGGACCTGGGATTAACCCCGGGTACCCTGATCTTCCCCGAATTAAAGAACTTCTTCGGTGACCCGCGCGGTTACCGCGTACGTGGCACGCTGATCGCCCTGCGAAAAGACCAGGCCGCACAAATTTGGGTCAAGCCAATCGAAGCAGCTGCCGGCAAGTAATCAACTCAACCAATACCGGTAACCATCCCGGAAACAGAAGGACAAATTTAATGGAAAAAACCAAGGTAAAACTCCCGACCGAAAACTGCGAGACCTGCCCGGCTTACACCAACCTGGAGCAGATGGGCCTAAAAATTGACAACTTTGACCGCGTCATCGCACTGGCTGGCAACCCGAATACCGGCAAATCCACGCTCTTTAACACCCTGACCGGGCTCAAACAACATACTGGTAACTGGCCAGGCAAAACCGTCACGCGCGCCGAAGGCGGCTACCAGTTTAATGGTGTGCGCTATAAAATTGTCGATCTGCCAGGCACTTACTCGCTGCTCTCGGCCAGCCAGGACGAAGAAGTGGCCCGCGATTTTATCCTTTTCGGCCAACCGGATGCCACCATTGTGGTGACCGACGCAACCGCCCTGGAACGCAACCTGAACCTGGCCATGCAAGTCATGGAGATCACCGATAAGGTGGTTGTGGCCGTCAACCTGATGGACGAAGCGCGCCGCAAAGGGCTGGATGTGGATACGCGCAGCCTGTCACGCGACCTGGGCGTACCGGTGATCGCGATTACCGCCCGCACCGGTGAAGGAATCAGCACCCTGCTTCAAACCATTGCAGAAGTCATCGATGGCCGGATCGGCACCCAACCGATGCGCGTCAATGGCACCTCTGAATTTCAGCGTGCCATTGATGAATTGGTACCGATGATAGAAGCGTCCATTCCCGGCATCCCCAACGCCCGTTGGGTGGCTATTCGCTTGCTGGATGGTGATGCCCGCGTGCAAAAAGCCCTGCAAGATGGCGAGCTGCCCGAATTGATGGCGCGCCAACGCAGGGTGGATGTGCAATTTAGCCGCAAGATGTCTGTGCAGGGGCAATAGCCATGAGCGATAACCTGACCCAGCCCAACGACATTCTCGCCAAGGCCGAGGCCCTGCGCGGCACTCTCTCGAGCGGATTTCGCGACGAGATCGTCAAATCGCTTTATAACGAAGCGGAAAAGATCGCCCAGCGTGCCGTTACTACCGCCACCGACAAAAAATATGATTTTGACCAGAAGGTCGACCGGCTGGTAACCTCACCCGTTTTTGGGCTGCCAATTATGCTGGCCATCCTGGCCTTGATCATTTGGCTGACTGTGCAGGGCGCCAACGTGCCCTCACAGATGATCGCCAATGGTCTGTTTTGGATCGAAGACCAGGCGGCTACGATCTTCACCAATATTGGCCTACCCTGGTGGGTGACCGGTTTCATCTGGCATGGGGTCTACCGCGGGCTGGCCTGGGTGGTGGCGGTCATGCTGCCCCCCATGGCAATTTTCTTCCCGGCTTTTACCATTATGGAAGATCTCGGCTACCTGCCACGCGTGGCCTTCAATATGGATTGGCTCTTTAAGAATGCCGGTGCGCATGGTAAACAAGCTCTAACCATGGCAATGGGCTTCGGCTGCAATGCCGCAGGCGTGGTTGCCACCCGTATCATTGATTCTCCGCGCGAACGCCTGATTGCCATCCTGACCAACAATTTTGTACCCTGCAATGGGCGCTTCCCGACCCTGATTATGCTCGGCACGGTCTTTGTGGCGGCTGCCTTTCCGCCTGTATTCACCTCGATCGTCGCTGCTGGCAGCGTAGTAGCCGTCGTCCTAATCGGGATCGGCTTCACGCTATTCATGTCCTGGCTACTGACAAAAACCGTTCTAAAAGGCGAAGCCTCTGCCTTCACGCTAGAACTGCCACCGTATCGACGACCGAACATTACGCGCATCCTGTATACCTCGCTGATTGATCGTACCCTCTTCGTCCTCTGGCGCGCCATTCAAACAGCCGCCCCGGCAGGCGCGGTCATCTGGGTGCTGGGCAACCTGCAATTCCAGGGCGTTTCGCTGGCAAACATCATCGCCAATTACCTCAATCCGTTTGGGTATTTGCTTGGGCTGGACGGGGTCATCCTGCTGGCCTATATTATCGCCATCCCGGCCAATGAAATCGTTGTCCCAACCATGATGATGGTCTATATGGGGACCGGCATGATGATCGACGCCCCATCTTATGACCAGCTGCGCAACTTGCTGGTGGTTCAACACGGCTGGACCATGCTGACCGCCATCAACCTGATGCTTTTCAGCCTGCTGCACAACCCGTGCGCCACCACCATCACCACCATTTACAAAGAAACCAAGTCTTACAAATGGGCCACCTTGAGCGTAGTGATCACACTTGGCACCGCCCTGATTGTCACTTTCCTGACTGCCAGCATTGCCAGATTACTGGGATGGGCCTGAGGCATTTGCCCGGTAACCTGCTTTCCCTGGCCCGCAAGGGTATATAATTAGCGAACATCCTGTACGCTACGAAAAGGAATGCCGCTTGTCTCAACGAAGAATATTATTCCTGGTCCTGTTGGTTATCCCGGCCATTCTGTTTTATTTAAACCTGGCACCGGTAAATCCTGTCCAACAGGTAAGTGTTTTCGAGATGCTCTCGCTAGTGATCGGTATTCCGATCCTCTTTTTGAATGTCTGGGAATGGCAGTCCCCGGAAACACTCGATCTCTACTTAAGACCGGATTTATTTCGCAATACCCCCCTGGCCATTTCATACTCTGCCGGGCGTTTTATCTTGCTCGCGATTGGGGCAGTGGTTCTCCTGACCCTGACTGCCGCAGTCTTTGGGCTGGGTGGCCAGGCCAATCAGGCTTCGCCGCAGCCAACCCCTGGCGAAACCATGGACGTATCTGGCATTCAAACCGCAGCGGTGCAAACCGCCCTAGCGCAAATGAGCGCCGTGCCTGACGCTACCCTGCCAGGCCCGGGCCCAACCCAGCCAGGCGGGAGCACCAATACACCAACCAACCCGCTGGACCCGGCAGCCACACCCAGCCCGGAAGCCACCTTTGATCCGAACCTGGAAACCCCACTGCCGGAAACTCCCGATCCAGGCTCCCTGGAAACGGCCACCGACGAGCCTACCCGCACACCGAACCCCACCAGTACACCGGTTCCGACCCGAGGCACACCCGAGCCGACGCAACCAGGTGGCGATACACCCGAACCAACCGCCACCAAGACGCCCGAAATCCCAGACCCGATCTCCCTGACCGGTTCTGGCAACAGCGTGATTGATTTTGAAAAATGGATTGGTCCGGCTGTGCTGAGTGCCACGCATGATGGCGATGGGGATTTTATCGTCGATAATTACTCCGCCAATAACCAAAAACTGGGCCGGATGATCAACACCGCCGGTTTTTATGTCGGATCACTACCGCTCGATTTTGCGGGCGGAACACGCACCACCCGTTTCGATATCACCGCCGACGGGGCCTGGGAGCTGCAAATCATCCCACTAGACCTGGCCCGCGGCGAAATTGTGCCATCCACCCTGGATGGTGACGGCGATGACGTGATTGTCATCATTGATGGTGCACCCGGAACAATGATCATCGACGCCAGCCAGACCAGCGACTATTTTATTTTATGGGCATTTGGCGAAGGCTCACCTGTACAACTGATCAATAGCGCCGGCGAGTATGAAGGTACTGTCACAGCGCCTGCTGGTACCACCAGCTTTGCCGTTATGACCATTGGTCCGTGGTCGATGGAAATAAATGCGCGTTGAGCTCAGCCTGCCAACCAGTTAATCCCGTGGGATATCGGTATCAAACCAAGGGAAATACTTGACACGGTACTCAATATTTTTCGCCCGCATCCCAATCAGGCGCGCAGGAACGCCGGCCACGATCTGGTATGGTTCCACATCGTGGGTCACCACGGCACAGGTACCGACCACTGCGCCCTCCCCAATGTGCACCCCCGGCAGAATCACAGCTCGCGCGCCAATCCAAACGTGATCATCAATAACCACTGGCCCGCCGCGCGTGGCGAAGTGCGGGTTGTTCGGGTCGTGTTCCATCGATAGTATGTACACTTCGGGGGAAATACTGATATTGTTCTTGAGTGTGATGCCAATCCGTCCATCCAGATACACCCGGCGGTTAATAACCACATTGTCACCGATCTCAATATGGTTACCTGTTACAAAAGTCCCCATGTGAATACTGCTATCCGTACCTAAAGAGTACTTCATTATTTTTGTGTAATACCAATGCCGTATGCGAAAGGATGGACACCCGGCTATGAAATGATTGGCAATATAAAACTTAAGACCGGTCCGAAAAGTACTCATTTTTGACATAATATTAATCCCAGCATTCTTAATTCATAATAAATAACCGGACGAGATTCCAGTACAAATCGTTTAGCGAGCTATTTACCTACCTAGCCCGCCAATCGATATTTAAACGGTTCCCATTTCTTTGCCCATTTTTCCTCAAACAGCTTCTGATTGGTCTCAAATAACACATCATAAACAGACTCTTCAATCTTGCCGAAAGAGGCGCGATGAAAGTGGTGGATAAAAACATCCTCAACACATAGCACATGCTGCCCGGCCCGGCGAACCTGGTCGGCCATATCAACATCTTCGAATAAACCCAACCCAAAGCGCTCATCCAAACCGCCAAACGCTAAATATTCATTCCTGCGCGCCATGACACAATAAAAAGCGAGCACGCCAATCTCGAAGGACTTGTCTGCCAGGTACCGCGCCCGCCAGGCTGCCAAGGCTTCCATTTCAACTGGAGTCTTGTAGTTAGTCTCGATTCGCGCTTCATTCCCGATCGCGTTGGTCACTGGACCCACAATGCCAATGGTGGAATCCGCTTCCAGTCGGTGGAGCAAACCTTCAATCCATCCATTAGTGACAACCGTATCATTATTCAAGAAAACCAGGTAGTCACCTGCTGCCAGTGCAGCCGCCTGGTTATTCCCAGCCGCAAACCCTCGGTTTTCAGTATTTAAAATATACTTAAAGTTGGCATGCGTTTCGGCAAATTTTACCAACCAGGCCGGGGTTTCATCAGATGACGCATTGTCAACAACAATGACTTCAAAATTAGGGTAGCGGGTGTTGCAATAAAGACTTGTCAGACACAGCTTGCTAACCTGGAGGTTATTAAAAGTTAAAATCAATATACTGACGAGAGGTAAAGTTGATGATCCTGGGAAACTCTCAGGGCGGCCAAGCATTTGGGCACGTTTCTCATAAAATGCCAGCCAACGATCCACCTGCCCAGCTCTGTCTTCCACTTGTTGCCTCACTGCCACTTCGGGATGTGCAGCAGGCTGCTCTAACAGGTCATACAGGCGGGTATGATACTCAGCAGAGCTGCGGAAATCATGGTTTTTTCTGACAGCTTCATAGGCTGAATTGGCCATGCGCCGGTTCAAATCGTCATCGGTCAGCAAGCTGACGATGTTACGAATAAAATCTTCAGCCGTATTTGCCAACAAGTAATCCTTGCCAGCCTCAAGCATCAGGTCGGTGGTCGCAATCGAGGTGGCCACACAGGCCCGTCGCAAGGCGGCATATTCCATAACCTTGATGCGTATCCCGGCACCGGAAATCAGCGGGGCAATTCCAATGGAGGCTTTTTGGATATAGGGACGGATATCCTGCACTCGACCGGTCACGATGATTTGCTTGCCATCCGCCAGGTTAGTCAGGTATTCGGACGGACCGTCTCCGACAATATAAATGCGCGCATCCGGAACCTGGCTGCAAACCCCGGGCCAGATTTCTTCAAAGAAAAAGTGCACCGCATCGATATTGGGTGAATGGGTGAAATAACCGGTAAAGATCATGCTGTGTGGTTCAGGAGTAACCTCTGGCAGTGAGTAATCATCCAAGGAAATTCCTGGGTTGATCACATAAAAAGGCTGGTGAGGGTATAAGTTGTGGAAAAATTCAGCATCTTTGTTCGTCACTGCGATACGGGCATCCAAAACAGCCGCCTCTATCAATTCCACGGGTAGATAGTGGAGTATTTCTAAAAATTTATTCACCCACATGGCGGTGTGCGGTGCAATACCGGACAATTCCATCAGGTATCGCAAGCTGACCGCCTCCATGTAACGGAATATTTGTTTTTTTCCGAACCCAGGATCAAAATTGGTGAGAGACTCAGGCCATTCATAGTGAACGATATCAATTTCGGTATCACCCAACCATTGGCG
>CAIVSQ010000606.1 GCA_903908605.1 uncultured Anaerolineae bacterium | reverse complement strand
AGCGCATCCCATACATCCACAATCGCAAAGATACGTGCCGAAAACGGGATATCCTTGCCCTTCAGATGACGCGGGTAGCCGTTGCCGTTCCAGCGTTCGTGATGAGCATACGGAATATCGAGCGCGTTCTGCAGGTATTCAATTGGCAGCAACCATTTATATGCGTAAACGGGGTGCTTGCGCATCACCACCCATTCTTCTTCGGTCAACGGACCAGGCTTGAGTAAAATCGCATCGGGCACACCCAGCTTGCCAATATCGTGCAGCAGCGCACCCATGCGAATATTTTCCATCTGCTCTTCCGGGATACCTGCTTTAAGCGCAAATTGAACCGCCATTTGCGTTACCCGCTGAGAATGGCCCTCGGTCTCTTTATCACGCAGATCCAGCGCATTGACCCACCCTTCAATAGTGCGATTATACGAAATCAGCAGGTCATTGTGGGCCTTTTCCAGCTCGTTACGCTGGTCCAGCAGGTGGCGGTAACGGTTTAAGCGGGTAATTGTCTGAATGCGTGCGGTGAGTTCCAGGCTGTCCAGCGGCTTGGTCAGGAAGTCATCCGCCCCGGCGCGCAGCCCTTGCAATCGTGAATCACGGTCATCCAGGGCAGTGATCATAATAATCGGCATTTCAGCCAGGTTGGGGGTGGCGCGAATACGCCGGCAAACCTCATAACCATCCATGCCAGGCATCATCACATCCAACAGGATCACATCCGGCAGATGCTGCTGCGCCATGCTCATTCCAACCAGGCCATTTTCGGCAAAATGAACCTGGTATTGGTCACTCAATAACAAATCAAGCGCCTCGCGCACCACTTCTTCATCATCCACCACAAGAATCTTTGCCTGGTTTTGCATTTAAAACCATCCTTCAACCAAAAATTTAAAAATACACCTTTACCAAGCCTAATTCTTTCCAGCCACCAGGCGAAGCACACTTTTTACCAACTGTCTCAGGACGATCGGCTTGCTTATATAATCATTGGCGCCCGCTTCAATACAGCGTTCACGGTCGCCGCTCATAGCCAGGGCGGTGATGGCAATAATGGGCACACTGGCCACATCGTTATCACTGCTCCTGCGTAAACGGCGAATCACTTCCATTCCGTCCATGCCGGGCATTTGAATATCCACCAATATTATATCCGGTTTTAGTTCAACTGCCCGTTCCAGCAGTTCAAAGCCATTGCGAACCGCCTGCACGCGCAAGCCGGCCTGTTGAAGGAATTCGGTAATGGTCTCAAGGATCAGCTCGTTATCATCCGCAATTAACAGCAAAGGCACCAATGACTTGCGCCCGACCACCAGCACTGGCTTGTTCTGGCTCATCACCGTCAACCGCGAAAGGCAGGCCCGCAAGCTCTCACGGCTAAATGGCTTCAACAGGGTTTCCGCCGCGCCGGTGTAAGGGTTATCTGACTGGCTTTCATCAGCCGAAACAATCACAACCGGTATGTCACGGGTACGCTCATCGTGCCGCAAATCAGCCAACAGATCGAAAGCCGAGCCATCCTGCTGGTTGGTATCCAGGAAAATAGCGCTGGGTTGGGTTTCGGCGGCCTTATCCAGGGCTCCTCGCAGGCTGGGGTGAACCAGGCCCTCCACCCCAAGATCCGTCAGGAATCGCGCAAGGTGCTCAGCATCAAACAGGTTTTTCTCAAGCAACTGCGCATTAGGGTTGTTCAGAACGACCGTAGCACCATCTCCCTCAGGCCTGGGAGTTTCCTTCACCCAGGGCAAAATAATGCTGAAACGACTGCCGGCACCATAGGTACTCTCCACCTGCACACCACCGCCGTGCAGTTCGGCCATACGCTGCACCAGCGAAAGCCCCAGGCCGGTGCCAGCATACTGGCGGGCCAGGCTGCTATCCAACTGTACAAAAGGTTGGAAGAGCTTGCCCAATTGGTCAAACTTTATGCCAATGCCCTGATCCCACACGATAAACCGCACCTGGTTCTCTTCGGGGTTGGCTTCCACTTTCAGGCCGATCCCGCCCCGCTCGGGGGTGAACTTGATGGCATTGCTGAGCAGATTAACCAACATTTGCTTAAGGCGGCGCACATCGACCACCAGATTAAAAGTTGGTGGCGTTATTTCAAATTGGATATTCTGGCTCTTCTGGGCCGCCATACCCTTGACCAGCTGCAGGCTGGACTGACACACGTCAACCACCGAACAGCTATCCAGCTGCAGGATAAACTTGCCAGCCTCGATCTTGGAAAGGTCCAGGATGTCGTTAATCAATTCCAACAGGTGACGGCCGCTCTTCTCGATGTTACGCATGGCCTTGAGTTGTCGTTCGTTCAGGCTGCCGTGTGTTTGGAATTGCAGCGCCTCAGCCAGGCCCAGGATGCCGGTCAGCGGGGTGCGCAGTTCGTGGCTCATGCTGGCCAGGAATTCATCCTTCAGCCGTGAAGCCTTTTCCAGGGCGGCGTTGGCAGCGCTCAATTTGTCGCGGCTCTCGCGCAGCGAAGTTTCGGCCTGCTTGCGGTCGGTGATATCCAGCAAGATGCCGATCGCTCCATTCACCCGACCAGCTTCATCCAGCACCTGCACTGAAGCATCCGAAAGCCAGCGATCCTGGCCCGTTTTACTTTTGATGTGGTAATCTGCGCGCCAGATCGTACTGGCCGGGGTTTCACCGGAACGTATGCGCCGGTAGAGATCTTCAGCCGGGTACGGCACCATGTCAACATCGCTTACTTCTTCCATAATAATGGAAAACAGCAGTGTGGGGGTAATCTCCTCGCGGGAATAGCCGGTCAGATGCACAATACCTTCGCCCATAAAGCTGTACTGGTTGGTTTTGTAATCCAGGCTGTAAGGCACCGCATCGGCAGCGCTGATGGCGCGCCGGTAACGCTCCTCACTGGCGCGCAGCAAATCCTCGGCGTTCTTACGCTCGGTGTTATCAATGGTATAGCCTGCCAGCAGGTCGCGGTCCTTCTGGAAGATGGGGAATTTGATGGTGGTGTAACTGCGCCCGTTCAACTGTTCCTCAAGCACCAGCATCTGGCGGCTGGCAACTACCGCCCAGTCATCCTGGGTAATTTTTTCGGCAAAATCAGGCGGGAACAGTTCTTGCATGGCGTGCCCGACCATCTTGGAACCAGGAATGCCGGTTATATCTGCAAAGTTTTCGCTGGCATATAACACCCGGCTGGAGCTTGGCGTAACTTCCTTGATAAAGGCGTAAATCGGCGAAAAACGCATGAATTCGTTAAACAGCTCACTGCTGGCACGCAGGGCATCGTCGGCGCGCTTACGTTCGGTGATATCGCGCACCACGCTCTGCACCAGCATTACCTGCCCGGCCGGGTCTCGCACAGCCGACAGGTTGATTTCAACCGGCACCTCGCTGCCATCCTTGCGCAGGAAAACACTCTCAAATATCGGCTCCAGCTCGCCAAGCAGCACACGCTGGTAATGCTGCATGGTTTCTTCGTGCTGGTCAGGCAGAATTATTCGCTCAACCGTCATTTCCTGCCAGTCCAGTGGACTATAACCAAGCATATCCAGGGCCCGCTGGTTGGGGCGCATTTCGGTGTCGGAGGGTGAAATCAGTAAGATACCGTCATTGGATTTTTCAAACAGGGCCCGGTAGGTGGCTTCACGCTCGCGCACTTCGTTGGTGCGCTGTTCAACACGCAGTTCCAGATCGCGGTTTAATTCTTCCAGAGCCTGCTGCGCTTCTTTTACCACTGTCAGATCGGTGGCCACGCCCACCGTGCGCACATGCTGGCCATTCCGGTCGAAGATCGGGAAACCACGGTCCCAGACCCAGCGCAGGCTGCCATCCGGCCGGCGAATGCGGTATTCCACCGAAGTTTCGCCCATGGTCTGGTCCTGGTTGGCCTGGCGCGCCAGCGGCTGGTCCTCGGGCAGGATGGCCGCGAAATAGGCGAGTGTATCCCGGTAGGCTTCTTCCACCGGGCTGCCCCAGATGGTCTCAAAAGCCGGGCTGAGGTAGATCATCCGGCGGGTCTGCACATCATACATCCAGAAGACTTCCTGGATGTTGGCAGCCAGCTGACCAAAGCGTTCGTTGCTCTCGCGCAGCTCACGCTCCGATTGGCCTCGCTCGAGCCACATGCCAAACATGCGCGCCAGGTTGGCAATCAGCGATTGTTCCTCCGGCAGGATGAAGGGCATTTGGCGGGTATAAAACACACTCAGCTTGCCACGCTCAACACCCATCACAACAATATTGGCAGAAAGGCCCCCGGTGAGGGTCTCGCTGAAATTGTTGGAGGTGTACAAAATACCATCCAACTCAATCACCGGTGCGGCCAGGAAGGGAAACTGCATGGCGGGTCCCAACTGGGCCACGATCTGCCGGCAAATTTCATCCTCGCTGATGTCACTATTTTCAAGCAATCGACTGATATTAAAGAGACAGGTCAGTTCCTTCACCCGCTCGCGAATCTCATTTTCCATCTTGCGGCGTTCGGTTACATCCATCACCGTGCCGGTCATGCGCAGCACCTGGCCCTCATCATCCAGCATGGCTTGCAGGCGCGCTTCGTAATAGCCATAATTGCCATCTGGCATGGCCACCTGGTGCACATAGGTAACCGGCTCACGCAGTTCTATCGAGATCTGCTGGGCAGAATGCAGCGAGCGACGATCTTCCTGCGGCACCAGCACCATCCAGTCTTCATAGGGCGGCACGCCTTCTTGCGGGTTGCGGAAGAACAGGCGGTACATTTCGGGTGACCAATAGCCCACGCCGGTCTTGTAATCCAGCTCCCAGCTGCCCAGGCGCGCCACTTTTTGGGCAGTTTCCAACCTGGCCTGGCTCTCCTGCAGTTGTTGGCTGGCCCTGATCCTGTCGCTGATATCGATATGCGTACCGGTCATGCGCAGCGGTTTACCTTCCGGGCTGCGTTCCGTCACCCGCCCGGTGCTCAAAACCCAGATCACGTGTCCATCTTTGTGCAGCATGCGTGTTTCAGTTTGGTAAAATTCGGTTTTGCCGGCGAAGTGCATTTCAAGATGTTGATCTTCAATTAGCAAATCTTCGGGCAGGCAGAGCGAACGCCAGGTATCAATGGTGACCGGCTCCAGTTCGGCCAGGGTGTAACCCAGCATTTCGGCCCAGGTTTTGTTGACGTACATGACCCCGCTCTGGATGAACCAATCCCACAGACCCGCATTGGTGCCTTCCAGCGCCAATGCCAGGCGCAGTTGACTGCTGCTTAAAGCGTCCTCAGCCAACTTGCGATCGGTGATATCGTGGAAATTGTTAACCACCGCGTTAACCCCCGGCTCGTCCAGCAGGTTGCTAAAGGTGCTATCCAACCAGCGGTAAGAACCGTCCTTGTGCATATAACGGTAGCGCAGCCGGATGATTTCGGTCGGGGCATGGAAGAGGCTCATGAATGCCTTATAAACCATCTTGACATCTTCGGGATGGACCCGCTCGATCGAAGCGCTGCCGATCAATTCACCAGGGCTGAAACCAAAAATACGGTAGGCCGAAGGACTGGCAAACAGAAATTTGCCATTCACATCAATCAGCACGATCCCATCCGGTGCGTTTTGAATCAGGCTGCTATTGCGCCGCTCCACCTGGTGGGCAATTTCTTCCACTTGTTTACGATCAATGGCAATGGCCACCTGCGAAGAAACATACTCCAAAATGCGCTGTTCTCGCCGGGTGTAAGCGTTTGGATCACGGTAATGTTGCACGGCCATCACGCCAATCGTTTTGCCATGCACAATCAGCGGCACACCCAGCCATACCTCACTCATGGTGCCCACCGGCGCGTAAAGACCGGTGGCGCGCAGTTCAGCGCCTACTTCCTTGGTAGCCAGCAATGATTTACCGCTGCGCAGCACATAGGCCGTCAGGCCGTTATTGAGCGGGAACGGTTCGGTATCCCATTTATCAACCTCATCCTCCGAATAGACATAGCGCATCATATCGGTCGATTCATCATACATGGTGATATAAAAATTCTCAGCGGGCATAATATCGGCAATGCGCCGGTGGATCTGCGGGTAGAGATCATACAAGGCTTCAGCATTCTGCGCATCGTTGGCAATTCGATAAACAGTATCCTGCAGCAGCTGGGCCTGTTTGCGTTCAGAGATATCGCGCGAAACCCCCACCATCTGGGTTTCGCCAGTGCTTGTCAGCAAAAACGAGGTCACCACCTCGGTCGGGATGGTAGAACCATCCTTGCGGTACTGTTCCAACTCGTCTCGGTAGGTACTTTCCTCGCCGGTAGTCATAAAATGCGCCAGGCGTTCAGGCAAGACAGCCTGCAATTTCTCATTCGATTCTGTGGTCAGAAGCAAACTAAAACGGCGCTGCGCAAGCTCTTCTGGGGAAAAACCAAGCAGCCGGGTAACAATCGGACTGAGATAGGTAAATTCCTGGGTTTCAGCATTCGCTTTCCAAACCACATCACCGCTATGCTCAGAAATAAGGCGATATTCAGCATTAATTTGGCTGAGAGCATTTTCGGCCTGTATACGATCGGTAATATCGTGAATGATCGAATACAGCAGGTTGCGCCCATCCATCATGAGCGGCCCGCTGTGCACTTCCACATCACGGATTGATCCATTGTTGAGGCGATGCTTAAAAACAAAGTGGTTGCGCTGTTGGCTGCGCGCGGCTTGCATCTCTGCCCGAATTTCTTCGGGTGAGAGTATGTTGATCTGGTCCATACGCATGCCAAGCAGCTGGGCACGCGTCCAACCGTAAAAAGCGCACGCCGAGGGGTTGGCATCCATGATAAAGCCCTTCTCCGGGTCGATGATCAGCATGACCGCCATGTTTTTTTCAAACATATTGCGATAACGTTGTTCACTCTCCATCCGGCTGATCTCGGCCTGTTTGCGGTCGGTAATATCCTTGCTGGTGGCAATGAAATGACTTATCGCACCAAAAGCATCCCTCAAGGGCGAAATGGTTAATATCTCGAGAAATATCTCGCCATTTTTGCGCCGGTTGGATAATTCACCGACAAATACATCACCAGCCAGGATGGTACCCCAAAGCTCCTGGTAAAACTCGGCCGGCATCAATCCCGATTTAAGCATGCGCGGGGGTTTACCGATCACCTCCGGCGAGGTATAGCCGGTGACCTGCTCAAAAGCCGGGTTGACGTACTCAATCACCCCATTCACATCTGTAATCATCACCGGGTCGGCCATTTGATCAACCACGCCCGAAAGCTGGCGCAGCTCATCTTCTGCGCGCTTGCGGAAGGTGATATCCACCAGGGTGGCGCTAATGACAGCCTGGGTGCTGGAACCTGAGATCAAAACACTGTGCGTCTGGCTGTGCTGATCCCGAATTTCCACTTCCTGGTTGCGCACTTCGGGGCCGGCAGCAAACAAATCCAGCCAACCACCGCTCTGACCCTGGCTCGGCACAAACGCGCGCGCCTGCTGCCCAATGAGTTGGCCCGGGGTTTCAAAACCAAAGATCTGTGCGGCGGCCTGGTTGGCATACTCAAATTCGCCCGAGGAACCAATTCGCACCACCCCGGTGAGAGCATGTTCCGAAAGATTGCGGAACTCGCCCTCCGAAAGTTCCAGCTTAAGCTGGTTTTTCTGGCGGTTATGAACATAGGTCAACAATCCACCAGCCAGCAGCAGCCCAACCAGGCAGGCCCCAAGCTGTCGCATCCATAAATTACTGGGCAAGAAATCGGCACCCGGTCGCAAGACCAGCCGCCAGTGACGGCCTTGGAGTTGCAGGTCGCGGGTGGAATGCAGCCCGGTCTGCAGGGCGGCAAACGAGGCGGCCGCGCCACCCGCTGCTGGCTGCGAGTTATAACTGGAAGGGAGATAGCCCACCAACAGCGGGTTGGCCGGGTCTTGCATATCAAACAGGTAGAGAGCCAGGTCGGGGGACGGCATGGACTGGATAGCCTGGTTGAGGAACTCGGTGGCCACAATTTTGCCGGCCACCAGGCCAAGCAGGTTGGCGCGGCGTTCCTGTGGGCTGCTTTGAAGCGGCATGCCCGGCAAATAGACCGGGCTCAGGATCATGATGGCAGCCTGCTCGGTCTGCTGATTGGGCAGGTTGACCGGCTCAGTGAGCACGGGTTGCCCGCTTTCAACCGCCAGCCTTATGCCTTGCAAAAAGGCCGGTTGAGAAGCAGCATCCAACCCAAGCAGGGATTGATAGGTCTGCTGCGGTTCGATCAGGGCAAAGGGATAGAAAACCTCGCCAGTTGTGTTTTTGTTTTTAATTGAAAAACCAGCCTGGCCCTGGGCACGCAGGTCTTGCTCAAAGCCAGCAGCGGCGGCCGGGTCTACCTTTGGCAGCCAGGCATAAAATCGTGAAGTACGGGAATTTACCAGCATCAGGCTGGCGAATGAGTCAAACTCACCGGCAAGCACATCCCCACCGCTATGAAAACGCGCCCCAATGGCTGAGAGGTTCTGGATCTCATCCTGCATATTGTGCGACAGGTTGTTGACGATCGTTACGGTATCGCGCTCCAGGCTTTCATCAAAACGCTGCTGTTCAAAATTGCTGAGCAGCAATAAGATGGTCAGCATTACCCCCAGAATCAGCGAAGTCATCGGCCACAGAAAAGGCTCGCGCAAGGGCTTTTTTTCCAGCCGGTGGATACTGTAAACAGTGAGTGGCATGATGAAAAAAATGCCACTCATGCCACTCAGCCAGAACAACCCATATTGATCGAGGAAATCAGAAAAAGGCAACTGCTCAAGCACCAGCCTGCCCAGCAGGCCCGGCAAAGGACCCAGCAAAGCCCCCAGGGTCGAAAACAACAGGGTACGAACGGTCTGGGAACTGGTCTCAGGAAAGGGTACACCCACAAAACGCCTGATTAACCAGGCAGACAAACCGGCTTGCCCAATGGCCCCAAATGCCATTAAAAGCACCACCAGCGGGTTGTGAAATGCGATCGGCATCGAGAAAAGGGAGCCAACAAAAACGCCCAGGGCACCCGGCCAGCCCCAGGCCAGCGTTACCGCCTGCCCAAGCCCGGCGGAAAACCAGACCAACGGAACGCTGATACTCTTGAGAATCGTCAGGAATCCCAACTGCGCGCATAAAAAAAACAGCGCGCCAGCCAGCCCAAATTTCACAAGGTTAATCCTGAATTTCATCTTCATCCTGATGGGTTGATTAAGCGAATCTAAAATCAGATCATTATATATATAAACATCACAAAAATATGTTAAGAATTCGGAAAAACCCCCGGTTAACCATCAATAGGGATCAGCTCTCACCAATGATAAACTTGCCACCCACCAGGCCGATCTTAAGCACTGACCGGTTCGGGATGATAGCCGATCTGGTTGGCGGCTTTGATAATCTGTTCTACACTTACTTTCTGCTCGTCAAACTCAACTTCCATAGAAAGTTTTTTATAACTGGCAGAAACGGAGCGCACGCCGGCAATTTCATCTTCCAACCCTTCGAGGTGCATGGCGCAGTTTGGGCAGCTCATATCTGGAACACGAAAAACTTTTTTCATGGCTATCCTTCTCATCCACCGAACAACCGATAAAAAAGTGTTCAGGTTCATATGGACGAACATTTGAGATAAAATAAAGTGGCTTCGGAGCAAAGCTCATTATGCTCAATTTTATCATCCTTTAGGGCCTTCTCTTTCTACAAAGCGCCAGGTTAATTCCGGATTTTAACTCACCCAACTGGAAACGCTTTCTACGGATGATTACCGCTCACAACTGTCCATCCCCACAGGTTAGGTCATGCCCGCCTGGCACCCTGTCCACAACTCTTACCGCCCTTATTTTTAAGGAGGTCTCAATGAAAAAAATTACACTTTTCTCCCTTTTGCTGCTTTTCCTCAGCGCGCTGATCAGCTCTTGCGCACCCAAGCCAGATTTCTCCCAAAATGGAATTGAAATCTTCGCTCCCTCCGTACGCATGGTTGGGCCAGGCGCACCCAGCGCCATCGCCTATCTGCAGATTAAGAATGCCAGCGCGCAGCCCGACCGGCTGGTATCGGCCCGCGCCGATTTTGGCGATGCCAGCCTGCACGAATCTGTCTTGAATGGCGACGTGATGAGCATGGACGAGATCGCTGGCATCGACTTCCCGGCCGGCGCGTTGGTGGAGCTGCGCTCTGGCAGCTACCACGTCATGATCATCAACCTGCGCGATGGCCTGGCTGCCGGCGACACTGTGCACCTGACCCTTGAATTTGAAAAAGCCGGTCCCATCAACTTTACTGCCAAGGTCAGTCTACCCTGATATGAAAACCAACAAGAAATCCACCTTCGGCGCCCTGCTGATCGGCCTGTTTGTATTGGCCGTCTTCTACATTTATATCAACATCCCAGTCCGCCTCTTTGGTGCACAGATCGACCCACCCAAGGCAATGCCCCAGTTCAGCCTGCCGGGCGCCAATGGCCAGGTTTCACTGGCCGACCAGCACGGCAAGCTGGTGGTGCTTTTCTTTGGCTACACCTCCTGCCCGGATGTTTGCCCATTGACCATGGCCAACCTGCGCGAGGCCTTTACCTTGCTCAGCCCAGCACAGGCCAACCAGGTGCAGGTCATCTTTGTCTCGGTGGACTGGAAGCGCGATACCGCCGCCTCGGTGGCCAAATACGCCAACATCTTCAACCCGGGCTTCATCGGTCTAACCGGCAGCCAGGCCCAAATTGACCAGATCACCCAGGATTACGGCGTTTTTTACAAGATGAACGAACCAGGGGATAATGGCTTTTACTCGGTGGAGCACACCGCCACCAGCATGATCCTCGACCGTGAAGGCCGCCTGGTGGCACTGTGGAACTACGGCACCAGCGCCTCACAAATGGCCGCCGACCTGAAAGTCTTGCTGCAGCGCTAATTATTTACGAAATTTACTTTCGGCATGGCAGGGTTGCATGAGCGCAGAGATGCTCGTAAAACCCTTTTACTTTAAAAACTGTTCCATATTCTCCAGCAGCTTGAGCATGCTGATCGGCTTGCTGATGTAGTCATTGGCGCCAGCTTGCAGGCAGCGCTCACGGTCGCCGGGCATGGCCAGGGCAGTCACCGCAATGATCGGCACGCGGTTGAGGTGGATATCGGCATCTGCACGTATATGTTGAATGGCCTCCAGCCCGTCCATATCGGGCATCTGGATGTCCATCAAGATCAGGTCGGGGTGATGGACGCGCGCCATCTGCAGGGCTTCCTCCCCGCTGGCGGCCGAAAGCGGATAATAGCCCTGGGCCTGCAGGAAATCAACCAGCAGGTTGCGGGTAATCTCATTATCGTCCGTCACCAGCACAGACGGCACCACGCCTGCCTCACAGCCACGGGCAGCTGGCTGCCTGGGCCGGTTACTGGCCAAGGCCAATTCCAGCAGCGACCGTAAGGCGGCGATGGAAACCGGCTTTTCAAGATGCCCCAGCACGCCCGCCGGCAAGCCAGCCGAAATATCTGTACCAACCAACGCCACAGGTATATGGCGCGTACGATCATCCGCCAGCAGCTCGATGCTTGCCTGCATGGCAAATTGCCCGCCCAGCAAGAGGATGCCGGGACGTTCGAGGACGGCGTTTTCAACCAGCCCGATCGTATTTTCGAGCACACGGGCCGGAATGCCCAGCGCCCCCAGGCAGCGGGTTAGCCGTCCGGCAGCCGTTATGTCATCCTCCAGGATCAGCGCGCGGCGCACCCCGCGCCTTGCATCGGTATCACGTATTTGGGTAGCCTCCCGATCCTCATTTTCCACCGGTGGCTGCCAGGGCAGTTGCAGGGTAAAGCGGCTGCCGCTGCCCGGCTGGCTCTGCACCGATACCGTACCGCCGTGCAGTTCGGCCATGCGCGAGACCAGCGAAAGCCCCAGGCCGGTGCCAGAAAACTGGCGCGCCAGGCTGCTATCCAACTGAACAAAAGGCTGAAACAGGCGTGGTAAGTCATCCGGCGCAATGCCAATACCGTTATCCCAAACGGTCAGGTTGACCATTTCCAGCTCGGGCTGGGCCTGCACTTCGAGCCCCAGGCGCCCATGCTCGGGGGTGAATTTGATAGCATTGCTCAGCAAGTTAACCAACATTTGCTTTAGGCGGCGCGGGTCGGCTTGCACAACCAGCCCAGGCGGGCTGGTGCTGAAATTAACCACCAGCTGCTTCTGACTGGCCATGCCCTTTACCAGTTTAAGGCTGGCCTGGCAGACCTCATCGACCGAAATGCTGGCCATATTCAGTTCCAGCTTTCCGGCCCCGATCTTGGAAAGGTCCAATATATCGTTGATCAACTCCAACAGGTGCCGGCCGCTGTTTTCAATATTTTTGATAATCTGGCCCTGTTTTTCACTAACCGGGCCATAGGTACCCAACTGCAGCACTTCCGAGAGCCCCAGAATGCCAGTCAGAGGCGTGCGCAGCTCATGGCTCATGCTGGCCAGGAATTCATCCTTCATACGCGCGGCGCGCTCGAGAGCCACATTGGCCTGGCTGAGCTGATCACGGCTCTTGCGCAGGTTGGCCTCGGTCTCTTTTTCGGCCGTGATGTCGGTAAAGCTGGCAATCACCCCCACCACCCGCCCAGCCTGGCGGCGTGGGGTGGCGGTGATTAACATATTGCGAACAGAGCCATCATTCAGGCGCAGCCTGAATTCATATTGGCCTTTCTGTTCCATCAACAAAGCCGTGAAATTCTGTTCGAGTGACTCGCTATCCTCATGGAAAATAAAACGTTCCAGGGTCTGGCCCACCAGTTCTTCCTGGGTGCTATCCAACAGGCGTGCCAGGAAGGGGTTGGCGTATTCCACCCGGCCTTCGGTGTCACTGACCACCAGGGCCTGCCCGAGCGATTCCATCACCAACCGTGCAAAATCACGTTGGGCCTGCAGCTCGGCCTCAGCCTGTTTGCGCTCAGTGATATCGCGGGCCACACTCTGCACCAGGCGCAGGCTGCCATCCTCATCACGCACCGCCGAAAGATTAATCTCCACCTGCACTTCGCGCCCATTGCGTGAGACCAGGGTACTTTCATATAAAGGCACACTTTCACCGCGCAGCAGTGCCTCATATTTTTTCAACGCGACAGGATCTTCACTCTTTTTTATGATTGCCGCTTTTCCCAGCTGCTTATACTCCTCGCGGGTAAAACCCAGCATGCCCAGGGCCTTGGTGTTGGCATCCAACTCGGTCCCATCAGGGGTCATCAAGAAAATGGCATCGTTGGAATTTTCAAACAACGCCCGGTAGGTTTGCTCGCTGATGCGCAGCGCCTCGCGCGTGCGGGTCAATGTGCTGATA
The DNA here is from genome assembly GCA_903908605.1 of uncultured Anaerolineae bacterium. Taxonomy (GTDB): domain Bacteria; phylum Chloroflexota; class Anaerolineae; order Anaerolineales; family Villigracilaceae; genus UBA5195. Next base: position 16,834 of record CAIVSQ010000606.1, on the reverse strand, counting down.
TCGGCCATGGTGGTACGGCTCATCAGGTAATTTCCACTGGCGTCATAAATGGCGGTGGCGCTGACCAGTACATTTAAATGGCTGCCATCCTTGCGGACCATCTCGAATTCAATGTTCTTCAGCGAGCCTGTCTGTTTAAACAGTGGGAATTGCTGAGAAAATATCTCGCGGCTGTGCGGGGTAAAAAGGTCGATCACACGCATTCGCCCGATCATCTCCTCGCGTGAATAACCCAGCCAGTCCAACTCGGTCTGGTTGACCAGCACATAAACACCGTTTGAATCCAGTGAGTGATAGCCAATCGGGGCGTGCTCATACAGATCGCGCACCTCGGCCGTGCCAACACTCACACGCTGCTCCAGGTCCTGGTTCAATTCCTCAAGCTGCTGCTGAATTTGTTTAAGCGAGGTGATATCGGAGGTGACACCGCCCGTGCGGGTGACACGCCCGTCCTCATCATAAATGGGGAAGGTGCGATCCCACAACCAGCACAGGCTGCCATCCGGGCGGCGGATGCGATATTCAATTGATGTCTTTTCTCCCTGGTCCTGTTTTTGCAGGGATTCCAGCATGGCAGGCTGATCTTCTGGCAGCACGAAGGACATGAATGCCTTCGGGTTGTAAAGCTCATCCATGGCAACACCCCACATCCCCTCCACCGCCGGGCTGATGTAAATTGGGCGGCGGTCTGAGACCGAGGTGATCCAAAATTCGGCATCCAGGTTTTCAACCAGCATGCGGAAGCGTTCCTGTGATTCACGCAGGGCCAGCTCGGCTCTTTTGCGTTCAGAAATATCGCGGATGTGAAAACTGCCCTGGGGTTGGCCGTAAAGATCGTACCCGATCGAAGTGGTTAGCTCAACCGGGAATTTTGTGCCATCCCGCCGAATACAAGTCAGCTCGCCGTGGAAGAAGCCTTTCTCCACCCGTTCCTGGGAGGCCGGTTCCAGGCGTGGGTCACTTTCATCCATGATGTCGCGGCGTGATAACTGCAGCATCTCCGGCAGGCTGCAGCCAAACATATCTGCGGCCGCCTGGTTGGCATACACGATCTGGCCGTTGGGGGGTGCCAGCAGGTAGGCATCCATGCTGTTTTCAAAGTGCAGCCTGAAACGCGCCTCCGATTCACGCAGAGTCTGTTCAGTCTGCTTGCGCGCGGTGATATCCATCACCAACCCGCTGATGATAATTTCATCCGCCAGCACCTGCCGGCCGATCGAACGGTCTTCCAACCAGCGCCACTCACCCTGGGCATTTTTTACCCGGTATTCCAGCCGAAATGGGATGCCGGTGGTGAAGTAATCAATCGCCTGGTCCACCAATCGCAGGTCATCCGGGTGAATTGAATCATGCCAGACCATGGGGTTTGCATACAGAAAGTCGGGTGTATACCCGAGGATATCGACCACCCCGGGTGAATAATAAATGCCACCGCGTGTATTTGAAAAATTGTAAGCAATCCCGGGCATGCCTTCCACCAGCTGGCGGTAGCGCTTATCGCTCTCCGCCTGGCGCAGCTCAGCCTCTTTGCGCTCGGTAATGTCGTCAAAAACGGTGTATACCTCGTAGGGTTGTGTCTCACCGCTGCGAAAAAGCGGAACCGCACCAATCACAATCCAGCGATAACGCTGCTGCTGCGGGTTATAGACCTGCATCAATACATTGGAAGAGGGTTTGCCGGTCCTAAACGCCACCATCGAAGGGTGTTCCAGCCCCGGGAACGGCTGACCATGCTCATCGAGAGTATCATGTTCAACGCTGACCGAGGTCTCGCCCAAAAAATCCTCGCGTGTCTTGCCGAGAATACGTTCGGCAGCGGGGTTCATTTCGATGATGGTGCCATCGGCAGCCTGGTACACCACCCCCTGGGTCATGGTATCAAATAAAGTACGATACAACCCACTGCGTTGATCCAACAAACGCTGGGTCAGGTTGCGGTCCTTGGTTTGCAGGCTAAGCTGCGCTTCCAGGATCGCAATGCGCTGCAGGAGCTGCACCCGATCTTTTTCAGCAGGTTCAGTTAGGTGTGTCATTCTTTCATCCTGGCGGACAGCCACAGAAATACCGGTAACCAATGTTCAAAATAAATGGGGGCTGTGGTGGATATCCTCATAAAGGTAGACGGTCGTTCAGAATTTGATATCCGGAATGTTAATACCCTATCCCGGGGAAATAATATTCAGATCACATTCAAACAGGCCATGGAACAACCATTGCTATAGACAAAAAGTTCAATAATTACTGCGCTGCTGAGAACAAAACTTATCAAACCCTGGGTTACAAGCCACCTGGCAACGACTCACAAGCCCACAAGGACAGTTTTTTACAAATGACCGTTATTAAAATTAACCTGGTTCCTTCCGGAGTGCTTGGCGTTGTACATGGCGGCATCGGCGGCCTCAATCAGGTGATCCAGGCTGGTAGTTTTGGTGGCTTCGGCCACTCCGATGCTGATGGTCACCGACACTTCTCCGGCGCTGGTTTTAACCTTCAGGTCGGCAACACATTTGGCCATGCGTTCAAATAATAGCGAGGTGTTTTCGCCACTGGTTTCAGGGGCAATCACCAGGAATTCATCCCCGCCCAAACGACCGAGGATGTCGTACGTACGTAAATTAGCCACCAAGACTGATACCATGCACTTGAGAACTTCATCCCCTACCTGGTGGCCATGATGATCATTAATCGTTTTGAAATTGTCGATATCAAAGTAACCTATGCTCAAACCGCCGCCTTCACGGCGGCCCACGCGCGCGAGTTCACGCGAGAGCTGATCCAAAACGGCACGCCGGTTAAGCACACCCGTCAGCGGGTCGTGGGCTGCCAGGTGTGAGAGGGTTTGCTGGGTTTCCAACAAGCGGGTTTGCAGTTCAACTGAGCGCTGACCGACCCGCAGCCGCGCGAAAAGTTCTTCATTATCAAAGGGTTTCTTAATATAGTCGTTTGCGCCTGCTTCCAACCCGCGGTAGATATCACCCTTTTGATCACGGCTGGTCAGCAATATGATGTACGGTGGGCATTCGCTGTCCAGGGCACGCACCTTTTCAATCACCTCCAGGCCTTCCAGCCCCGGCATGATCCAGTCCATTAATACCAACAACGGAGCACCTGGCTGTTGAAGCGTTTGCCAGGCCGCCAACCCATCATTGACAGCTTCAACTTCAAAACCCCACTTTCTCAGCAATCCTGAGAGAATGGTTCGGGCAGTCAGGTCATCTTCTGCAATCAGGACACGCACACGATCCTCATCTCTACGCCAGGAGTTTTAACCTTCTTAATTCATCCAGCAAGGGCTGCCGTGAAATGGGCTTGGTAAGATAGCCATCACATTGGCCCGTATAAGCATTGACGACATTTTCACGGTCATTCAGCGAGGTGGTCATGACCACCTTGGCGCGCTGGGTTGTGTAAATGCCCCAATCCTGTTCCATCTCACGAATGACACGCAGGGTTTGCTGGCCATCCAGGTCGGGCATCATTATATCCAGGCAAATCAAATCGTAGGGTTGACGATTTTCCAATGCCAGGCGAACCATATTCACACCCATCTGCCCATCCGCAGCTAAATCCACCGGGCCTAAAATTTTCAAGAATTCCTGCATCAGCACCCGCCCCGTGAATTCATCTTCAACGATTAATGTTCTCATTAATTGTGCTCCTGGCTGGCAGAAAGTTCCATGACCATGCGTAATAATTAAAGTATTAATAGGGAAATATACTGAATCTATTAAATATTATATCCCTAGTTTTCCTTTTTTAAATATAGATATATACATTTAAGCTCTTTTTATTAAAGAGCCGCATTTACTGCTTCAATTCCTTCTCAATCTCCTGCTTAAGGCGCTCAAATTGCTGTTTAAGCTCGGGCAGGCGCGCACGGACAGGCTCAAGATCACCTTCGGAGGCTGAAAGCTCCATCGCAGCCGACACCTGGCGCACCAGCTCAGCGCCGATATTGGCAGACGCACCTTTGATGGTGTGCGCCTGGCGCAGTGCATCTTGCAGCATGTTCTTATCCAGGTATTCTTCCAGGCGAGTTATCTGCAATGGGATGTCGCCCAGGTATCCTTCGAGCACCACCGTTGCCAATTCCACATCATCCATCACCCGGTACATTAAATCAGCCCGGTCAAAGATCATGCCGGTCGGCGGGCTGGCAGGTTCATTTTTTTCCACCGGCGGACTTTCCGGTTGCCTTTCCGGCTGGCTCACTGGCACACTGTCTATCAGCCAGGTTTTGAGCACCTCTGCCAGGGCATTCAGGTTGATTGGCTTGGAGATGTAATCATTCATTCCAGCTTCAATACAACGGTCCCGGTCACCTTGCAGTGCGCGGGCCGTCATGGCCACAATCGGGATGGCCGGGTCTAGCACACTGGAGCCTGGCTCGCGAATACGGCGGCTGGCTTCCAGCCCATCCATGACCGGCATTTGCACATCCATCAACACCAGGTTGTAATGCTGCAAGCTGAGCATCCTGAGCGCTTCAGCGCCGTTATCGGCTACTTCGATTTGAAACCCAAATTTTTTAAGGATGCCGGTGGCCACCTGTTGGTTAATCAGGTTGTCTTCCACCAGCAGCACGCGCGAGCCAGCCAGCGCCTGCAGCCCATATTTATCTGCAACCGGTAAGACCCCAGGCAACTTGCGGCTGGTGGCAACATGCGCAGGTGCGCTCGCCAGTACAGTACATAACAGATTGTAAAGATCCATCTGGCGCAACGGTTTGTTGAGTACCCCTTCGAACATCCACTCGGCCCGCAGGCGAGTTTCGGTGACCATGTTAAGTGAAGTAAGCATGATCAGGCGTGTCTGGGCCAGGCTGGTCTCATCTTTAATAGCCCTGGCCAGGGTCAGGCCATCCATACCGGGCATCTGCATGTCCAGGATGGCCAGGGTAAAGGCTTCGCCGCACTCGGCGGCAGCACGCAAAGCCAGCAGCGCGTCTGGGCCATTGGCCACGCTGTGTGGATGCATACCCCAGAAAGATAGGCGTGTCTCGAGAATTTCGCGGTTGGTGGCATTATCATCCACCACCAACGCGCGTACTCCCTGCAAATTGGGCAGGACCGTGGGCTGCGCTTGCTGCTTTGCAACGGTTTGCAGCGGCAGGGTCACCACAAACCAGAAGGTGGAGCCATGCCCTTCCTGGCTATCCACCCCAATCTCGCCACCCATCAATTCCACCAACTGCTTGGAAATGGCCAGCCCCAGGCCAGAACCACCATACTGACGCGTGGTGGAGGCATCGACCTGGGAAAATTTATTAAAGAGTAACGATCGCTTGCTTTCGGGGATGCCAATGCCGGTATCGCGGATGTCAAAGCGCAGCCTGGCCTGCCCACTGTCTTGTTCCTGGCAGGTGACACGCACCAACACCTCGCCCTGCGGGGTGAATTTGATAGCGTTGCCCAACAGGTTAATCAGCACCTGGCGCAGCCGCCCTGGGTCTCCGCGCAGCAGGGCCGGTACATCGATATCCGTGGTGCACATCAGTTCCAGCTTCTTTTCGTTGGCGCGCACCGCCATGGTAACCACCAGGTCATCCAACAAAGCCAGCAGGTTAAAGTCCAGGGTTTCCAGTTCCAGCTTGCCAGCTTCGATCTTGGAGAAATCGAGAATGTCATTCAGCAAGGCCAACAGTGACTCAGAACTGGAGCGGACGGTTTCGGCATAGCGGCGTTGGGTATCGTCCAATTCGGTGTCCAACAGCAGGCCGGTCATGCCCACCACACCGTTCATGGGGGTGCGAATTTCGTGGCTCATATTGGCCAGGAATTCACTCTTGGCAATGTTAGCCATCTCAGCCGCCCCAGCCAGTGAATTGGCCAGGCTGATCGATTCTTCCAGCTGGCGGTTAGTCTGCAATAAATCGGCCTCAGCGCGCTTGCGTTCAGTAATATCCAATAGCGAGACAATCACCACAGACAGGTCTTCCTCATGCCCGGGCACCACCGCCCAATTCATATTGACCGAAATTCTGCGGCCATCCAGGGTCTGGTTAATGCCCTCTTGCTCAAACTTGGGGATGCCGGCGGCGATATTGAGCAGTTCCTGGCGGAAGAACAGGTCAGCCTCCTCAGGGAAGATGGCTGAAAGATCACGCAGCAATTCCAGCTTGCTGCTGGCGCCGTACAGGCTGAGGGCGGCCTTGTTTACATCCACCACCCGCACCAGGCTGGCACATTCCTGCACCACTTCGGGGTGGGCCGTAAGAAAGACATCCAAATCTTGCAGTCCACCGCTGTACAGCGAGCGCAAGCGCTGCGCGACTGCCGAGAAGTCTTCCACCCACAGGGCAATCGGCGAATCATCAAACAGGCTCCGGAAGCTTTTTTCGCTTTCCTGCAGTTCTTCTTCGGCCTGCTTGCGGCGGCTGATATCCAGCAGCGAAACCACCACCATCGAAAGATCATCTTCATGCCCGGGTACGGCTGCCCAGTTCAAACTGATCGAGATCCTGCGACCATCGAGGGTATTGTTGATCGTCTCCATTTCGACGTGGGTGGCGCCCGCCGCCATCAACACCAGTTCCTGCCTGAAGTAATCCTGCACATCGCCTGCCAGAATTTTTTCCAGGTTGCCCAGCAGTTGTTCTTTGCTTGAAGCGCCAAAAAGCTGCAAAGTGGCCTTGTTCACGTCCAACACACCCACCCGGCGTTGGCATTCCTTCACCATGGCAGGATGCTGGCTGAAATAAGCGTCAAAATCCTGCACGCCCTGGGCGCGCAGTTCGGCCAACAACTGCATGACCTCAGAGTAATCCTCCACCCACAGCGAAATGGGCGAATCTTCAAACAGGCTCTTAAAGCGTACCTGGCTGGCCTGTAAATCCAACTCGACACGTTTGCGCTGGCTGATGTTCTGCAGCGAGACGATCACCAGGGAGAGATCTTCTTCGTGCCCAGGCACCGCAGCCCAGGCCAGGTTGATATTTATTCTTTGACCGTGCACATCCCGGCTGACGGTTTCCATTTCGCAGTGGGTCGCGCCAGAAGCCATGAGCACCAGCTCTTTTTTGAAGTAGTTTTCCACTTCGCCAGAGAAGAAATAAGGCATTTTCGCCAGCATCTCTTGCTTGCTCGAAACCCCAAACATCCCCAGCGAAGCCTTGTTCACATCCAACACGCTGATCCGGCTGGCGAAATCAACCACCGCTTCGGGATGCTGATTGAAATATTCCTCAAAGTCTTGCACACCTGCTTCACGCAGCTCGCGCAGACGCGCGGTGATACCTGAATAATCCTCCACCCACAGCGAAATGGGGGAATCTTCAAACAGACTCTTAAAGCGCACCTGGCTTTCCTGCAGTTTACCTTCGGTTTCCTTACGCTTGCGCACGTTGACCAGCATCTGGGCAAAAATGGTCAGCAGGCGGCTCTCATTTTCCACGCTGGCGCGCTTCGAACGCACCCAGTCAAAACCGACGAACCCGAGGCAACCCTCAGCGCTCATCATCGGCACAGCCACCATGCTGAGAATTTCCTGTTCAAGCAGGGCTGTCTTCAGGCTGCCCGCAAGCATCGCATGCACATCAGGGACGAAGTAAATTTCTCCACGGCGATGCAGGCTGACAACTTCAGGGATCATATCGATGGGCAAATTGCGCTGGGTTTCAATAAACGGTTGGATGCCGCGCGCACACCATTCCAGCGTGTTATGGAACAATCCCTGCCCGAAATCATACTCAAAAATATACGAACGGTCTGCACCTACAAAAACCGCCATCTCACCCAGTGAGCCCTGCACCACCGGATCAATCGCATCCACCGAAATGTTGATATACAGGGACGATATTTCCATCAACAACTGCTGCAGGCGCGACTGCATCCGCAAGGATGTTTCGGCCTGCTTGCGGCGGGTGATATCCAGCATCACCGTCAGCAAGTACTGCCTGCCCTGAATGGTGACAATCTCACCCGATAACAGCCCATCCAGCAACTCGCCATCCTTGCGGCGAATTTGCATTTCCTCATCGACAAAACGGCCAACGGTCACCACGCGCTCCAATAAGCGGGTACGCTGCTCTTCATTGGCAAAAAGGCTCAGGTCCGTACTGGTTTTACCAATCACTTCGGCCGGGGTATAACCCAGGTTGGTATAGAAAGATTGGTTAACATCGGTGAAAACACGGCCAGGCATGGATGAAAGCGCCATGGGGGTCGGGTTATTGCGGAAGAGGTATTCAAAACGCTGTTGGGCTTCCTGCGCAATGCTCTGATCGACGCACACGCCAAAAATACAATCCTGCCCGCTCCAGCGCCCATACCACAGGCGGGTTTCAGCCGGGATTAATACCCCGCTGCGCGTTTCCAATGGCAGCGGGCAGCTGGCACGCTCACCCCGTGCAATGGCCCCCAGGAAGTCTTCAGCCTCCGCGCGTTGCGAACGCGGGAAGAGATCCAGGATATTCAGGCTGGCAATCTGGCCCAGCTCATAGCCCAGCTTATCCCGCAAGGCCTGGTTTCCAAAGAGCACCTGCCCTTGGGCGCTGGCAACCACAATGATATCCGCGCTGGTCTCAAAGAAGGTTCTAAAGTTGGTTTCACTCTCCGCCAGGGCGCGCTCCACCCGTTTGATTTCACTGGTATCGAGCACAAAACCACGCAGACCAACCACCTCGTCCCCGCTCCGAATCGGCGCGGAGAAGGCCATCGCTTCAAAGGTGGAGCCATCCTTACGCACAGCCTTATATTCCAGGAAACCCGCCATCTGCCCGCTGGCCCGCTCCATGATTCTCTGGCTTACAGCCGCGCGGTCGGGTTCACTGACCAGCTCCATCAGGTTAACACCCGCCTCAAGGTCTTCCACGCGCATGCCATACTGGCCAAAGGCGTGTTCATTGGCATAGGTCAAACGCCCATCCAGTCTGGCCTCAAAGATGGTTTCGGGGAAGACTTCGGCCAACTGCCTGAAGCGTTCCTCGCTGCGCACCAGCGCTTCTTCCACCTCTTTTTGGTGGGTAATTTCGGCCATCAAACCCTGCACCACCAGGCGCCCCTCTGGCGATGTGCGGGTCACCGAGCCATGGTCGCGCACCCAGATCAACCCGCGATCCCTGGTTTGCAGGCGATATTCAATACTGCTGACGCTGCCTACCTGGAATTCTGTCACCAAACCGCGCACACGCTCACGGTCAGCCGGGTGGATCAAATCGATCCATAGATGACTGGAGATCAACTCCTCGGCCTTGTAGCCTGTTAGATTAAGGATGTTGGGCGAAAGGTATTGGAAATGACCACCGATTTCATCGGTGTAAATCACTTCGGGAACCTGTTCCACCAGCTGGCGGTAGGCCTGCCGGCTGGCCTTAAGCGCCGTCTCGGCCTGTTTACGCTGCAGCAGCAGGGCCACCTGGCGCACATAGACCGAAAGCAGGTTATCGGCTACAAATTTTTGGCCAACGGGCATAACAAAGGTGAAGTCACCATAAACGCGCTCGCCCAGTGGAATCTTGGCAATGATGGTTTCATCGAAGGGGAATAGATTCTTTAATGAACTTATAATCCGTTTCGGCAGCACGCTGCCCGTCAATGCAAAGATATCTTCAAAATGGGTCACCAGTCGCCCGGCAGTAGCTGCCTCGCGATGCGGGTCATAAGGCCAAACCCGGTTCACGAACGGGAAACCCAGCATGGCCACGGTCTTTTGAAAATGTTCCGCCAGGCCAGAAACAGCCACAGTACGGAAATCACGCCCGTTATCCTCAAACAGGTTAAAAGCCGCATAACTGGCACCACTGATCTGCCGCAGCAGATCGGTCAGGTGCTGGTAATCAACGTCATCGCCGGTGCTCTCCAGAAAGCTCTCAGAGATGCCCAGCAATTGCAGCATGCCATCTTTCTCACGCTGCAGGTCAATCTCGGCTCGCCGCCGATCGGTAATGTCGTTGATGATTGAAAACAGAACGGTTGAGCCGCCAAAATCAATCGGCGACGAATAGGCTTCCACATCGCGGATTTCACCCGAGGCCAGCCTGTGCTGGAATTGAAAATAGTTTTTGTGGTTATTAACGGCCTTCAATCGTTCGGCTGCCACACTGGCCGGTTCCATGATGTTGATCGAGTCAATTGACATCGATTTGAGCTGTTCACTGGAATAACCATAAAAGCGCGCAGCGGCCTTGTTGGCATCCAAAATTTTGCCAGAGCGCGGGTCAACAATGAGCATGGCGGCGCTGTGGTTAAGGAACATGCTCTGGAAGTGCATTTCGCTCTCGACCAGCTTTTCCTGCTGCATGCGCACCAATGTGTCGGTCCGGCGCAGCAGCACCACCATAAAAGCCATCAAAACCACCAGCATGACCGAACCAACACTGGCACCCATCACCATGCGACGGTAGAAGGCCGCTTTGGCAACCGTAATATCGACCATCACCAGCAGGTCACCGACTTCCTCCCCGGCGGCATTTTGCAGGGGCACGGCAGCCACCTGCCAATCCTTACCGCCGGCTTCAATTTCATCGTGATTGCCAAGGCCGTTGTTAATTTCAACCGAAATCTGCCCGGCCCAGCCAACAAATTCCTCTGGCAATTGTCCCTGCGAACTATAGGCCACCACGCTGCCCGGCAAGTGCTCCCACTCAGGCTGGCCTCCCAATTGACGCACCTGATCTTGCCAGCTGGCCTGGTCAAGATACTGCTTGTGGAGCAGAACCGCCAGCTCCATATCGGGATTGATATGCAGCTCAGGCAATATATCAATAAATTCTTTGGCCAATTCCACGTATCCAACCAGTTGCCCGTCCACCAGCACCGGCTGCACCACTCGCAGGGTAAAGAAACCGGGTCGATCCAACTCAAGACCCACAGCAGTTTTTCCGCTGCGCTCAGCTTCTAACATGGTGAAACGCTGGTTGCGCTCGCCCGGCTTGCCTGGGTTTCCCAGTTGCACCAGTATGTTGCGATCGGCATCCAAAAAATTGAAATGGGTGATGTTGTATTCATCTTTCAATACAGCATACATTTCCTGCCAGCCGGTCTTCAGCCTGGGTACATCCTTGTCCCACAAAGCCTGCATTAACTCTTCATCCATGGCAATTGGGTCAAGCACCATTGAGAGCGCCCGGGATTGCTGCGCCACTTCCAGGGTCATATCCTCCTGCACCATCTGGACAGTGCTCTGAATATGGTCATCCAGCCAGTATTGCTGCTGCTGCCAATAAAGCACACCCGCCAACACCATCAGAGTCAGCATGACCGTCACCAACGGCAGCAGCAAGCGCGAAAGAATCGGCTGAGTGGAAAAACGCACTTCACGTTTGGAAGCATAGTATGCTATCAGGGCAATGACCAGGAACAACAACAGCGCAGAGGGCAGCGAAACGCGTGCGAGCAGTTCCCAATACCATTCCGTTGCATCTATATCCACACCGCCCAGGGCCAGGACCTTGCCACTGGCGGGATCCACAATCGGGATGATGACCGAAACCCAGGTACCCCAGCGATCCGAGTCCGGCCCTTCAACAATCGGTGACCCATTGTCAAAGGCAGCCAGGTCCGCCGCTGATACTTCCGGGTAATCCTGGCCAGGCGGTGAGTAATCTTCCGAATCAGGCGGCTCGGAATCCACGTAGAAAAACACCGTTCCATCCGCCCTGTGACCCATCAGGTAGACAAAACGGTAATTAAAATTCAATTTACGAATGGATATTAACTGGTTCTTGAGCCCCTGGTAACCGACCGATACGAGATCAGATTCGCTGCCCTGCAAACCAGGGATCACGCCGGGGTCGATCGTGCGGGTGAATAATGAGGCCCGCTCGATCAACTCCGTACGCATTTGCCGGTCGGCGCGCATGGTCAACACAAATAACCAGGCCAGTCCTATCACCAACAGGACTCCTGGTACTATGATGCCGACCCTGGCCTTTGCATTCAAGACCCAACGGTTCATGATCGTTTTCCAATCAACTGCAAGCTAGATTAATTCAATTATTAATTGTAGTACCAATCTGGGGTGGAGGGTAGTGATAAACGTCGGGTTTTAAAAAACAAATATGACCAATGGACTACCCTAATAACCGGTCTTCGTCACTTAAAAGTGGTAAAATATAAGATAAATCTGATATATTTTGTACTATTTATTACAATCGCCACTATACATTTGTCCGTCATCACAGTCCAAAAGAAGCAAGTTATTCGTCGCATGATCTGAAAGGAAGCAGCATGGCAAAAATCGTTTCTGTCCATTCGTTCCGCGGGGGAACGGGTAAATCCAATACTAGCGCCAACATCACCTACCTGTGCGCCATGCAGGGGCTGAGGGTGGGCGTGGTGGATACTGATATTCAATCGCCAGGCATCCACGTCCTGTTTGGTCTGGATGACCAGGACATGGGTCGTTCATTGAATGACTACCTGTGGGGTAAATGCAAAATCGAGGAAACCGCCCATGATGTGACCTCCACCTTTGGCCCCAATATGCCCGGCAAGGTATTCCTGATTCCTTCCAGCATCAAAGCTGGCGAAATTGCGCGAGTGCTGCGCGAGGGCTATGATGTCGGCCTGCTCAACGATGGCTTCGAGGCACTCATCACCAAGCTAAACCTGGACATGTTGATCATTGACACACATCCTGGTATAAATGAAGAAACCCTGCTCTCGATCGCCATCTCAGATACACTGGTACTGATCCTGCGTCCCGATCAGCAAGATTACCAGGGCACCAGCGTCACCGTGGAAGTAGCCCGCAAGCTGGGCGTGCCCCAAATGATCCTGATGGTCAACAAGGTGCCCAGCATGCTGATGAACGAAGTCAAGCAGCGCATCGAAAAATTATATGACTGTGAAGTGGGCGTGGTCATTCCGCATACCGATGAACTGATGACCCTGGCCAGTTCAGGAATCTTTGCCCACCGCTATCCCGACCACCCTGTCTCGAAACTTTATCGTGATATGGCCATGCTCGTAATGAAATAATCAATTTTCTCACCCCCCAAGGAGTACTATGAGCGGTCAGACCGCGCTGCCGATCGTGCCCCAGGTCTCTGATGACCTGCTTGAACAATATGCCCTAAAAATGATGAGACTGCAGGAGCACGACACTCCCTTGCAGCGTGTTCTGCACGAAATTGAACAAATCGCCGAAAAAGAATCTGTGCCGATCATTGGCGCGCTGGAAGGTCGCATTATGGCAGCGCTTATTCAGCAGCGCCAGCCTGCCGCGCGCGCCGTGCTGGATATTGGCACAGCCATAGGCTACTCAGCGATCTGGCTATCCAAGGTGCTTGGCCCGCAGGGCAAGATCACTTCCATTGAAATTGACCCGCTGCGTGCCGAACGTGCCCGCGATTTTGTGCGCAGAGCAGGGGTGGAAGAGCAGGTGCAGATCATCACCGGTGACTTTTTCGAAATCGCTCCAACGCTCAATGTCCAATATGACATCATCTTCCAGGATGTAATGAAACACGTCTATTTTGCCCAGGATGCCGGCCTGGCGCTCAAACTGCTCGAAATCAGCGTAGCGTGCCTGGCCCCCGATGGCATTTTGCTAACCGATAACGCCTTTTGCATGGGCAAAGTCATGCAGCCCTCGCAGTACACCCAGGTGCAGGGCATCCAGGCCTATAACGAAGCCATCGCCACCCACCCCGCACTGGATAGCGTGCTGCTGCCCTTCCGTGATGGGCTCTGGTATTCCCGCCGTATAACTGAAGGACTGGACTCAAACCAGCCCCGACCTGCCGCCGGAGAAACAATTCCATGATGTATTACCTCAATCCCCGTAACTGGCCCATCCTTTTCAAAATCTCAGTCGCCCTGTTAGGGGCGTCTTTGGTTCCTGCCATTATTATTGCACTCTACGGCCTGTCTTATTCAATGGGGATGATCGAGCAATCCGAATACCGCAACCTCAGGCTGCTGGCTTCTGCCACGGCCGAACGGCTGGACCAGCTGATGCAAGACAATGTCATCGCCGCCTCGCAGCTCGGCTCGATCAACGAGATCCTGATGTTTATATCAGACCCCACTGCGCCGGCTGATGTGCGTGAGGATGTTGGCAAGACCCTCGACCGCCTGCTGATCACCAACCCACAATATGAGTTCGTCTACCTGATGAACGCAAAGGGTGATGTGCTTATCTCGCGCCAACTCCCCAGCGTAAAAACTGTCGAAGGCCAAAATTTCGCCACCCGCGCCTACTTTATTGAAGCGATGAAGGGCAAACCCTATATCGACGTGCTGGTCGGACGTACCACCAAGAAACTGGGCTTTTATTTCTCGGCCCCCATCCTGGATGCCAAGAACCAACCGGTTGGCGTAGCCATCATTAAGCTGCAGGGCGAGGCCATTACCGGTATCATCAACCGTTTCAAATCCGGCAACAGCGGTTATGCTTTCCTGGTGGACCAGGACGGGGTGATTGTTTCGCACCCCAATGACAAATGGTATTACCACAGCCTGGTGCCGCTCACACGTGAGACCGAGCTGAAGGTTGGGCAACGCTTCCTGCTGCCCGGCTGCGAAGATGCCAAGAAACTGGAAAACTGCAAAGTAGACTCGCTCAACCTGGGCACGCTCTCCACCACCGTCTCAGCCAGTTCCGATCTGCGCAATGCCACATACAGGTTGCCCTCCGATGGCAGCGAGCGGATCGTCGGCCTGGCCAACACCACCACCCAGCTAAACTGGACGGTGGGTGTGGATGAATCGCGCAAAGATTTCACCACCCCGCTGACTCTCCTGGCCCAGCAGACCTTGTTGGGCGTGCTGGTGGTCGGGTTTTTGGCCATTATCTTCGGTATCATCCTGGCCCGCCTGATTACCCGGCCAATTGATAACCTCTCGCTGGCCGCCCTGGCGGTCGAAAAAGGCAACCCAATTGCCTCGGACGATTTCTCGCGTGTCCTCAGGCAGGGTGATGAAGTCGGTCACCTGGCAAACGTATTCAACAACATGGTCAGCGCGCTCAATGCACGCGTCTCAGAAATGCACGTCATCAACCTGGTCTCCCGCCAGATGTCTTCCAGCTTCAATATCGGCAACACCCTGCCGCTGGTGTTGAACTCGCTGCGCAACGTGGTGCCTTATGACCGTGCCCTGGTGTTGCTCTTTGATGATAAGAAAAATGAATTTCAAACGCGCGCCACTGCCGATGGACGCGGCTTTTTCATGAACCGCGTCTGGAACCACGACGACCGCCCTAACATCCACAACCTGGAAGAACTGCACATCAAGCGCTTCCTCGATCTGCAAGATTCACCCCGCCTGACCGCCGGTGGCGGCCAAAGCAAGAGCGTACTGATCCCTAACCTGACGATGCTGCCCGATACAGGCAACGATTACGCCAGCGAATGGAGTGATTTCACACCCATGTCTTACCTGGGTGTGCCACTGCTCTTCAAAGATGAAATCATCGGCCTGATTGAATTGGCCAGCGGCACCCCGGGCGCCTTCAACAGCGACCACGAGCGTGTGCTCGAGTTGCTGGCAGGCCAGGCCGCCGTGGCAGTTCACAACGCCCTGGATGTCGAAAATCGCGAAAACGAGCTGCGCCGCCAGATTGACGAGCTGCAAATCGTGATCGATGAAGGCAAGAAGCAGAAATCCGTCAATGAGATCGTCGAAAGCGATTTCTTCCAGGAATTGACCTCAAAAGCCCAGCAAATCCGCCAGAAGCGCACCCGGTAGGGGCACAGCGTGCTGCGCCCCTACCAGCGTGCTGCGCCCCCACCCGGCCCCGTGCCCCAGAAAAACAGGGATTCCGTGAACCAGTTGATTAACCGTTTGTTTAATATTCGCCAGGACGAGGGTCCCAAAGTTCTGACGCTGGTGATCATTTTCTTCCTGTTCATCACCGGCACCGCCTGGGCCGAGACCATCATCGAGTCCTCTTTTTACCACCTGGCGGGGGTCAGCCGTCTTTCAGATGTGTTCACCCTGCACGCGCTGGTCTCGCTGGTGGCAACCGCGGTCTATTCGGCCTTCGTCGACCGCACCTCGAACCAGAAGCTGCTGGTGGCGGTCTGTGCCGTGGCCGTGGTGCTGGTTTCGCTGGGCGTCTACCTGCTGCAGTTCAACGAGATCCTGGCCTTTACCCTGCTGTATGTACTGGTACGCGCGGTCCGCACTTCCTTCGTGATCCACTGGTGGAATTACGCCAGCGACTTCTACGACGCGCGCGCAGCAAAACGAATCGTACCGCTGATTAATGGCGCTTCACGTTTCGCCATTATCGTTGCCGGTCTGACCATCCCCCTGCTGAACAGCTTTCTCACCCCCGCAGCGATTGTATTGCTGTGGGTGGCCACCTTGCTGGTGATTGCCCTGCTCTCGTGGGGCATGCGAGGCGTGGTTGGTAACCCGGTTGCCACGCACGAAGCGGCCGGCGATGCGCGCGAACACGTCTCCTTCTGGCGCAATATCCGCGAAGGCTTTCAGTACGTATCCAATTCAAATTACCTGCGCTGGCTTGCGCTCTCGACCTTCTTAATGGTGATTATCTTCGCCATGCTCAATTACAGCGGTGGTCTGATCTTTACCCAGCAGTTTAAGACCCGCGCCGAAATCACCAATTTCATCGGCTTCCTAAACGGTGTCACCAACCTGCTAATGCTGCCGGTGCAGCTGTTTCTATTCAGCCGCATGGTCGCACGCATCGGGGTCGGCAATGCCAATGTCATCTTCCCGGCCGGCACACTGCTGATCTCGGCGGGCGCCATCCTGTGGCCTGGCACCCTGGCCAGCGGCGCGTTAGCCCATTTCGATCGCAACACCTTCCGTTATTCCACTCAAGAAACCTCCAACAACCTGCTGTATAACGCCGTGCCAGCCCGCATTAAAGGCCGCGCGCGTTCCTTTATCGATGGGCTGGTGCTGCCAGTGGCGCTGCT
>CAIVSQ010000605.1 GCA_903908605.1 uncultured Anaerolineae bacterium | reverse complement strand
GGCTCACCCCCAACATGCCATACTCAAAGCCGGTCATCATAAATGGAAAGTAGGCCTGCGGAATACGAAACTGTTTTTGAAGCCAAAACCCCAATCCAAACATACCAAGACAGACCAGGAATACCATGCAAAAAATGACCAGGTAACTTATTTTTAACTCGAGCTGTAGAAAGGTCAAGAACAGCACGGAAGGCAATGCCACCCCCACGACCAGTTTGCGAAGATCATCCATGGTGCCTTCGCGTAAAAAATGACTGCGCCGCAGCCAGTATCCCAGCAAAATTAGTAAGATGACTGGCAGGACCTTGTTTATGATTTGAATGGTATCTTGCATAGCTACCCAATTTGCTAGGAAAAAAGCAGGCCGGTACTTGAAACACCGGCCCAGGGCTTTTTTTCGTTAATTTAAACCCGCCAGTTGGTCAGCTAGCCGGGTTATTTCTTTACACATGGTTAATTTTTCCAACCAGTGCTGAGGGATACCAAGCCGTCCGTAAAAGGCCCCGGCCACCTGCCCACAGACTGCCGCAGTTGTATCGGTATCATCGCCCAGGTTAACAGACGCCAATACCGCTTCAGCGTAGCTATTGGTCGACCAGAAACACCACAGCGCGGCTTCAAGTGAGTTGATCACATACCCGTTACCGCTAATCTGCCCTATCTTTTTTTGGATGTATTCACCGCGCGCAATTGCACTGATCTTGGGTGAATTGAACAGGCTGGGATCAAACCCAAACAAGATCTCATCCTTGCTGCGACCCTCAAGCGCCTTAACCAACATACCCCCATACAAACGACAGGCTTCCACTGCTTCGGGAGCTCCGTGTGTTGTACGAGAACTCTCAGCCGAATAATTCATGGCCTTTTCCAGGTCAGGAGCATAGTACATCGGGACAGGCGCCAGCCGCATCAATGAACCATTGCCAGCGCTATCAGTGTTTACAGGCCCACCAAACGGATCCCCGTTCATGCGAAAATTGTTGAGCGCAATACGTGTTGTATAACCAATATCAAAACAGCGCCCATTGCTGGAAAGATAGCCTTCATCCTGCCAGCGCACATAACGCTGCATCTGATCCAGCGCATCAAAACCCTGCTTCTCTACCAGGCTGGTTGCCAGGCAGAGCGCTAACGAAGTATCATCGGTCCATTGCCCGGGCTTCAGGTTAAACGGCCCACCACCGGTCATATCTGTCACCGGTTCAAAGCTGCCCCTGGGCATAAATTCAACCGTGGTACCAACTGCATCGGCAACCGCCAGGCCAAGCAAGCACCCCTGGTAACGATCCATATCTTTGTTCATGTTATTCCTCCTCAAATGATGGTTCATACTACTTAGCTTATTAAGCCGCGTCCGCCGATTTTCTTAAGCGCTTATTCAAAATTGCATAGCGGGTAAGCGCCCGGTCGAGCATACGCATGGAGACACCTGCTTGCTGGGCTGCCTCGCGGCATGCATGGGTATATTCCAGCCAGGTGTCAAAATGATATGAACGGGATCCACCCATGCCAAGCGACCAAAGCTCAAGGGCATCCAGGATGGGGTAGGGTTCATGATGGCAAAAGTGCAGCAAAACCGAAGCCATCGACCAACTCACCCCTTTCAGCAAGGTCAGGACCTCAATCCGCAGGCGTTCGTCGGTGGTCGAGAGCGCCGTGCGTGTCACCTCTTGGATAAAGACATCATCGTTAATCTCTACACGTTTAGCCAGACGAGG
Source organism: uncultured Anaerolineae bacterium (assembly GCA_903908605.1). Lineage (GTDB taxonomy): Bacteria > Chloroflexota > Anaerolineae > Anaerolineales > Villigracilaceae > UBA5195. Next base: position 6,974 of record CAIVSQ010000605.1, on the reverse strand, counting down.
ATTTTTCCACCGGCAGGTCTCGACCAACTCTGTTTTTGTAAACCAACCTCGCAGGCGCACTTCCTGTGCATACAACGTTTCAATACGCGCCTCGCGCACCATATCCAGCGGGCGTCCATTTAATAAGTAATCTACCGCCAGGGCTTGAGTCTCCGCCACCGGAAATTTTATTTGCATATTCGCTCCTAAAGATAACTCACCCGCCCCGGTCCAATGGAACAGGGGGACAGCCTTCATACTATAAACAATGCTCACGTGCACCTGCCACCTTTTCTGCCAAAAAGTGCGCAGGCTGGTAGGCATATCCAAGAGCGACCCTTGCATCCATGGCAAAACCTGGGAATATCAATCTTGGGCAGGCTGTTCAATCACATCCACTTCGAAAAATTCGAGTGATTTACCGGAATGCACATCGAGCTTGTGCCTCAAACCCGGGCGATCTCCAAATTGCTTTTCAATCCAATCCAACTCGAGCCCGCCAGGATAGACCCGCAGCAGCTCCAGCCTGATACGATCAATCAGAGTAGCACCTCGCGAAAAAAAATCCTCTTCCTCACCGCACAATTCCATCACCAACTGAACATAACTGAGCAAATCGACCCGGCTGGCGTCACGAGGCCGGAGCTGCAAAGATAGCCATTCCAAGCGATGCTGCTGACAAAGCACCCCGGAAAAAAACAAGAAGCCATCCTCCAACGGCCAGGTTTCCAGGTTTACCTTGAGCATAGCTTTCCGGACGGTGATGGGCACGCTTGGGGGTTGGTTTTCCTGGGAAGCACTTCGCAGCCAATCCTCATACGTACGTCGGTGTACATCCACCAAATCCTCACGCATAGGGCGGCCCTGTTTTGGTGCAACCCGTTCGGGTTCAAGCGCCGAAATGCGCATGGCCCCTGCCTGGCTGCCAGTGGTTACAACGCTTTGCTGAATAAGCATATATGGGTAGTTCTGCTTTGAAAAACAGCGAATGGGCAGGTTTAGATACCCGGGGAACTTAATAAAATCATAAGTATGGATCACTTCTACTCCCTGCCGTGATGCATCCTGCGCCAGATCGTCATCCGCAGTTACCAACAAGCAGGCTTTTTTAGTCATGACACAATGACGCACATGTTTTTTAATATCTGCATCAGCCTTCTCGCCATTCAAGGCAATGTGAACAAATACCTGGGCGCTGCCCTGCGGCAATATCTGGCGGGGATCAAGAAATAAGTCGACCTGGCATGGTTTGCGCTGGCGGAGTGCCCAAACCGTAAGTGCCGCGATGACCTCGCGGTCAATCTCGATGGTCACCGGGCTACCATTAAGAAAGTAGCGGTACTGTGCCAGGTTGTTTCCATCCACGATCAGGTTGGGACGCATGCGAATCGATTCCTCACTCAAAATTGGGCTTCACACTTCACAGCGCTATTATATAATGCCTGTGCCCTACAGCCCGTACGGACCGTACCTGTTATTCCCAATGACAGAAACTCGTTTTGATTGGTTTTCCCAGGACAAACACCATGACTCTTCCCTCCATACTCGGCGCCATTGGCACATTGATCGGCTTGGTGCGCGCCATACCCCAGTTACTCCGGCTGCTGCGCGCAAAAGAAGCATTTGGCGTCTCAGTGGATACCGCTGGCACCAGCTCGATTGTCAGTTTTGGATGGATGACCTACGGCCTGCTAACCGGTCAGCCTTATGTCAGCCTGGCGACTGGCTCTTCGGGGATCATTTTTGCCATCATCGCCTTTTCTGCTTTGCGCTACGGGCGCAAAATAAACGAGTTCAAAATCACCCCAGCCTGGTTCGCGGTCTTGCTGCTTTCCGGGCTGTTTTTTGGCAAAACCGGCCTGGGCCTGGTACTTTCCATCAGTACACTGGTTTCCAACCTGCCACAGATCTGGGTTGCCTACCGCGAAGGCAACCTTGTGGACCTGTCCTTGGGCACCTGGTTATTATCAATGTCAGATGGCTTGGTATGGGGAATATACTCTCTGCTGCAGCATGATCCATCCATCATGGCGTATGGCATTTTCCAACTCGGCACCAGTGGAACCATCGTCATCCTCAAGTTGCTACACCGGGCAAAAAACCCGTCCGAATAATTTGGTAATAAATAAAAAAAACGGCGCAAGTGCCGTGATGGCCCCTGCGCCGTTTGCATTTTACCGAGTTTACAGGCGGAATTCCCCACGCAACCCAGAACGACTGTCCGGCGCAACCCAGGCATGAAACACACCGGGCTCGGTTCCCCGCGAACCATTTGCCCGCGTAAAAGCGAGCTGTTCTTCATGCAGGACGAAACTGACTCGCCGGGTTTCACCCGGGTTCAACACCAGGTGTTGAAAGTCCTTGAGCTCGCGCACCGGGCGGGTAAGCGAACCCACCAGGTCACGCACGTAAAGCTGGGCAAGCTCACTGCCCACACGCGCGCCAGTGTTGGTGACATCTGCACTAATCTCCAGGCTGCCTCGCAGAGTTTCCGCGCTCAATTTCAGGTTGGAATATTCAAAGCTGGTGTACGTCAGGCCATAACCAAAAGGAAACAAGGGGGCGGTGGGAAGGTCGACATAGCGGGTCTTAAATTCCCCATCCGCACTGATCGGACGCCCGGAATTCTTTTGATTGTAATAAATCGGCACCTGGCCAGTGACACGCGGGAAGCTGACCGGCAGCCTGCCAACAGGAGCCTCCACACCAAACAAAATCTCACCGAGCGCCGCCCCACCTTCAATGCCAGGATGCCATGCATATAACACAGCATCTGCCTGAGCAACCTGCCTGGTGATGGCCAGCGACCGGCCAGCAAAGACCACCAGCACCAGCGGCTTGCCAAGCCCCGCCATGGTCGCCACAAATTCAGCCTGCCCCGGAGGCAGCCCCAGGTCACTGACATTACTATTCTCGCCAGAACGTGAAGGATGCTCGCCCAATACCAACAGCACCGCATCCACCTGCTGAGCCAGGTTGGGAGCTTCCTCCAGACTGTTGGCAAACCAGAGTTCAACATTTGCAGGCGCCACCTGTTTGAGCGCCTCGCTCAGTGGCGTAACATCCTGCGGGTCGCCATCTGGCGTCCATGTGCCATAAAGCTCGCCACGTGCGTGCACAAAATTACCCGCCACCAATATCCGGCGAAAACCTTGCAACGGCAGCAGGTTGTGGTCATTTTTCAACAGCACCATGCAATCACGTGCGAACTTCCTGGCTAGCTGCCGAGCGCCCGGGGTAAGCATGGCAGTCACCGCGCGATCCGGGTCGGTTAGAGGTTGGGTAAACAAACCGGCGCGATGCTTTATACGCAGGATACGCCGCACGGCTTCATCAACCTCCCCCAGCGCGAGCCTGCCATTTTGCAGGCTGTGCGCCAGTGTCTTGAGATAAACACCGCTGGTCATATCCATATCAACCCCGGCATGCAAAGCCACCAGCGATGCCCCTGCCTCGTCTTCAGCCACACCGTGATTGACCAGTTCCTTGACTGAATCCCAATCAGACACCACAAATCCATCAAAGCCCCATTCTCCGCGCAGCACATCGGTCAGCAAGCGACGATCACCTGTGGCAGGGACGCCATTCAGGTCGATAAAAGCGGACATGACTGTGCCAACACCTGCCTGAACAGCCGCCTGGAAAGGCGGCAAGTACACATCGCGCAGAGTGGGCTCGGATATTTCACCAGCATCATAATCACGCCCACCTTCGGCCGAGCCATAACCAACATAGTGCTTGGCACACGCCACCAGTTTGTCGTTGGCAGCCATATCCCAACCCTGGAAACCCTTTACCACCGCAGCTGCCATTTGTGTGCCCAGGTAAGTATCCTCGCCATTCCCTTCAGCAATGCGCCCCCAGCGTGGATCGCGCGCGATATCCAACATTGGGGCAAAGGTCCACTTGACGCCATCCGCCGTGGCCTCCGCAGCAGCAACCGAAGCGGCCTGCTCAGCCAACCCTGGGTTAAACGCAGCCGCCTGGGCCAGTGGGATGGGAAAAACAGTGCGGTAGCCATGGATAACATCCCGTCCAAATAGAAGCGGTATTTTCAACCGGGACTCGAGGGCTAAATTCTGGATATGGTTATTGAGTCCGGCATTACCGGAACCAGTATATCCCTGCCCGCCAAGTGCGCCTGAAGCATTAATGATTGATCCAGCTTTGCCTTGCCGTATCACATCAGGGTCAAAATTACCTCTTGAAAAATATTGGTTTTATTGGCCAATTTTTTCGTCGGTAGTCATCATGGACATTAACTGGTTTACAAAATTTTCTGTTTCCTGTGTCATGCAGCACCTTTTGCCTGGTTAATCATTGATTTTGAATAATAAGTAAAATTGAAAAAAGTGAAACGTTTCACTTTTTTCAATTTTACATTATAATGGCGCTCACGCCAGAAAAAGACTGGATACTCGTGATGTTTGTTTTCCAAGAGGCTAAATGACAAAGAAATTTGAGAATTCTTATGGTTATTTTACTGAGGATGGAAAAGAGTATGTCATCACGACTCCGCTTACCCCCCGCCCATGGGGAAATATTATCAGCAACGGTGACTATGGTTTGATGCTGTCCCAAACCGGGTCGGGGTATAGCTGGCGTGGTAATGCCGGTCAAAACCGGATCACCCGCTCTTTTCAAGACACCATCAAAGATAACTGGGGAAAATACTTTTACATCCGCGATCTACGTCGCAATGTATTCTGGTCGGCCGCCTACAAGCCTGTCATGCATCCATACCAGGCTTTTTCGGTCACACACGGAATTGGTTACTCCAAATTCCAACAGCAAGTCGAAGAGATCGCCAGCGAACTGGTCATTTTTGTCACAACCAATGACCCGGTCGAAGTTTTCCAGTTAACCCTGACCAACCTGAGCGACCAACCGCGCGAACTGGATGTCACTTCCTACGCCGAGTGGCTGCTTGGTTTCTCTCCTGACGAACACAGGGAGTTCCACAAACTCTTTATAGAAACCTCAGCCGACCATGCCAATAGCAGCCTGTTTGCGCGCAAATGCCTGTGGGGTTTTGCCGATGACAAGGGCCGCCACAACAATGTCAATTGGCCTTACACAGCCTTCATGGCTGTCAGTGAACCGCTCAAATCCTTTGATTGTGACAAGGAATCCTTCCTGGGCATGTACAACAACGATGACCGTCCCAATGCCATGGTGGACAACCAGCTGGCAGGCCGCAGTGGTCGCTTTACCGATGCAATCGCTGCGCTGCAGATCGCGGTCAACCTGGAACCACACGCCTCAAAAACGGTGGTCTTTACCCTTGGTGCTGCCGAAGAAGGGGCCGAAGATGCCGCCGAGCTTATTGGTCGCTACACTTCGGTGCAACAAAGCCACCAGGCTCTGCAGGATGTCCACGCACTTTGGGCACGCTTCATCGACACCGAGAAAGTAGAAACCCCGGATGAAGCTCTCAATTTTATGACCAATACCTGGTTGAAATATCAATCCATCTCCTGCCGCCTGTGGGGCAAATCCGCGCTCTACCAAGTTTCAGCCGGGATCGGCTTCCGTGATCAGTTACAAGACAGCCAAATATTCCTGATCAGCGAACCAGAATACGCAAAAAAACAACTCCTACTGCATGCATCCCAACAATTTATTGAAGGTGACGTGTTGCACTGGTGGTTTACCATCCGCGGAGGTGGCCCGCGCACCAACTGCTCGGACGATCTGCTCTGGTTGCCTTTTATCCTGGATTCTTACCTGAAGGAAACCAATGACTTCAGCATCCTGGATGAAACCGCCCCCTACCTGAACGGCCCTGCCGCCAGTCTTTATGATCATTGCAAGCGAGCCATAGAACGCTCCTTCTCGCGCTTCTCTCCCCGTGGGGTTCCGCTCATGGGCGATCATGATTGGAACGATGGACTTAGCGCAGTTGGCACCCTGCTTAAGGGCGAGAGTTTCTGGGTGGCCGAATTTCTCTATATGATCTTGGGGAATTTCATCCCTCTTGCCCACCAACATGCCGACCATGTTTTTGCTGAACGTTGCCAGGTCGTTCGAGTCAGTCTAAAAGAAGCCCTAAACCGCCATGGCTGGGACGGCGCATGGTATTTGCAAGCCACTACCGACGACGGGCTGCTGCTCGGCTCGCACGAAAACGAAGAAGGTCGAATATTCCTGATGCCCAACAACTGGGCGGTTATCAGCGAAGCCGCCGACAAAGATCGTGCCCAGACTGCGATGGCCGCAGTTACCAGGTATCTGATGGCCGATTATGGCACACTGCTGAACTATCCCGCCTTTACCAAACCCCGTCCCGATGTGGGCTACGTCACCCGTTATGCCCCAGGCCTGCGAGAAAATGGTGGGGTATATACCCACGCCGCAACCTGGTCGGTCTGGGCCTATACCCTGGCCGGTCAGCCAGACCGGGCTTATGAGGCTTACCGAAAAATATGTCCTCCCAACCGAAGTGCCGATATTGACACATACAAAGCGGAGCCTTATGTGACCCCCGGTAACATTGACGGCCCGCTTTCTGAATACTTCGGTCGCGGTGGATGGACCTGGTACACAGGCTCATCGCAGTGGCTGCATAGAGTTGCAACACATTGGATTTTGGGCATTCGGCCGCAGTTTGATGGTCTCCTGGTGGATCCATCGATCCCATCAAACTGGTCTGGCTTTAAAGTCACCCGTAAGTTTCGCAACGCGGTCTATGAGATTGAAGTTGAGAACCCTGCCCACGTCAGTTCTGGCGTCAAGTCTGTGCAAGTGGACGGTCAAAAGCTGGAAAACAATCTCATCCCCGTCTTTGGTGACGGCCACACACACTCTGTAAAAATACTCCTTGGTTGAGAATAAACCGGAAAAGAAAGGAGGTTGTTATTGAGGAAAGATTAATGATTTATCCATCGTGAATCCATTAACCAATTTAAAATACAAGAGGAGATAAAGAATGAAAGTTTTTGCCAAGTTGTTAAATATTGCCTTCCTTCTGGTGCTCGTTGTGAGCCTTGTCGCAT
>CAIVSQ010000604.1 GCA_903908605.1 uncultured Anaerolineae bacterium | reverse complement strand
GAGAAGGCTTTGAAAAAACTTTCATCCTTTTCGACCAAAAAATCTCTTAAAAATCCACCCATACCGCCCAGAAGGAAAGCCGAGGCTGGTAACAGATGCATTTTTTCCACCCATTCCATCCTGCCAACCCAGCCAGTTATGTGTGGTAATTTGTTGATGAAACGGCCAAAATTAGTCAGATCAATATAATGCAGTTCAGATGCGTCATCGATAATACTGATAAAATCAGCAGGATATTTAAGAAGGGATTCTGTCCAATCGTTCTTAACTTCAGTTCCAGTATCGCCAGTCGCGTTGATCAAACCAGCTTGGATGGAATTTGAAAGCGGTTGAAAACCTTGCTGTCCCAACTGGTCCTTATCAATCCATTCGTTTACCTCATGGTTTACCCGTGAAGCAAGCTGATTGAGTTTCTCAGATTGTAATTCCAAATCCCTTGAAATTTTTTGCAAACGATTGGTAAAAGAGTCTGCCCCAGCACCTTGCCAGGCAGCAGAAAGACGTCTGCTGGTCGATTGCAGGGACGATACATGCGAGGCCATGCTATCGGCTTCGTTATCTATGCTCCTGGCTAAATCTTGTACTGCTGGTAGTTCCATTCGTATCTGTGTCATAGTATCCCTGTTATGTCTAACGACACTCTGCAACGAAATTGCTACTTAAAGTGTTCCCCGAGTGCTGTTTGCACAAGAATAGGTTTGCCCTTATACACAAAGTAGCCTCTACCTGCGGGGTATTCAAGGCGACGTTGATCCAGGCTTATTTGTGCTCCCAACCAGTCCAATTCATTGACTTCCTTGGATAAAACCATGCCTGTTCGGCTTTGTTTTAAGAATTTTAGGAATGGGGATGAAATCTGCATCCTTAATTCATCCAATAAGCCACTGGCCATTACAACAACATTTGTTGCACTTTCCAGTAAGGGTACTAAACTATTTAAGACCGTTACGAGGGCTTCCTTGCCGGGTTGATACGCAAATCCTAATTCGTCAATCAATAGAAAAATAGGTTTTTCATCACCAGATTGACCCCGGTTTCGTATTTTTTCAACGAGGGCCTGGCAATCGGAGGTGATAGCTTCCACTGTTTTATGAACTGTTATGCCAGGGGCCAATTGAGCCAAATCGTTTAATGGCCCTCGCCTGAGAGAATAAAGGTGAATATCCCAATCAGCACCATAGGTTTGGGCGATATATAGTGCTGTGTTGGCGATGAAATTACTTTTGCCACTTTCTTTAGGTCCTAGAATGAGCCAATTAGGACTATCAAGCAATATTTCGGGGCAAACCCAATCCAGGGATTCGTAAGATTTTCCAACCGGGAGAAAGGCTTTTCCAGCCTGGTTTTTTGTGACTGCTTCGGTCAGCAATTGGTCAAATGATATATCGGAAGATAAAACCTCGATTTTTTGAGGAGTCGTTTTATCCCAGGAATTTTTCATTTCAAGGATCAGTTCGCCAGGATTTTTACTACAGAACGCAATTTGTGTTTCATGAACAGATCCGTCTGCCCAGTAGCCCCTGCCTGAGGTTGCTTTTAGCGGGGGAACACGCTTGCCGATAATATCTGAGTATTCATCATCGCTAGCCAGCTTTAGTACAATTCGGCAAGATATCAGGTTGCGAATGGAGGTGGGCAGTTCTGGACCGCCGCGATTTGTTGTGATGATTAAATGAATGTTTGCTGTTTTTCCATCACTCACGATCCTGGAGAGTCGTTGAAGATCATCTCCGTACATAACGTGTAATTCTTTATAATTATTTATGATCACAAATATTGCTGGATTTCTCGCCGATTCTGCACTATCTTTATCTGGACCTTTTTTCCTCGTCCGCGAGACCAATTGTTCTTCGAGGAAATTTAGGAGACGTACGAGGCGTTCCTTCGATTCAGTTTGGGGCTGCAAAACTGCACCAGTGTGCGGCAAGTCTTCAAAGATGGTTAATTCACCAGCAGTCATGTCGATCATATAGAACTGAAGTTGTTCGGGTGTTCGTGTTTGCGCCAGTGAAAGGATGAGTGTACTTAAAGCCATATCCCGACCGCTGCCAGGGGCACCTACCATCCAAAGATGACCATCTCTGTCATCAAAATCAATTTGGAGTAACTCCTGTTTGCATTCTTGCGGTAGATCCAACAAACCTATAAATGCCCGTAACTGATTGCTGTTGGTTTCATTCTGCCAGTGCCCCTGTTGAAAAAGTAAATGTTGGCCTGAATCTGCCAAAACTTCATCCAGGGAAATTGTTTCAGGTAGAGGAGCAAGATAAATTCTTCGAGCAGGCTTAATACTTAACTCATTGGTGGCGGTTTTTAGGTTGTCAAG
>CAIVSQ010000603.1 GCA_903908605.1 uncultured Anaerolineae bacterium | reverse complement strand
GTGAAAACTTGCCCACATTGCTACTGCATATTTGTGTTCTCAACGGGTATCAATCGACACATGTCGATTATATTAGAGTAGACAACACATTGCAAGCCAGCCAGACTGCCACTCTGGGTAATCGCATTTGGATTTAATTTGAGCTTATTTCCTGATCCGCCTGGGGCTGAAGCCCCAGCTCACGTCGTGGAAGCCCTATCTGGCTGAAAAAAGAGACGGTTTCAACCGACTTTCATAACATGAGAAGCGGATTTATCCGCGACGGTACCGTTGCAAACGAAGCTTATAGAGTCAAAGGGGATAAAAACCCTGAGAAAAGTTGAAATGCAAGCACGCCTGCCTGCCACTGCGCGGATATCCCCCACATTAACTGAAGCCCTTCCTCCTTGTCAACTTGTACTTCAGCCAGCCCCACCACCCCCTGCAACCAAACCCGGTCAACATGGTCCGATTTTCCTATACGCATCCCGCCTGAAATTTGTGATTTTATGCTATATTTGTCATATCAAGATATTGCATCAGCTTGATGCAGCCAGGAGAAACCTGCATGACCAATTCTCAGAAACCACTTTTTGATAAGCTATCCAGCTTTTTGGCCGGCTTTTTCCCCAAGCGCTCCAAAAACTCCCGGCAGTTGAGCGACAACTCGCACTATACGCCTATCGCCATCAAGCCACGTCCCACCCCGCTCGCCAATGACCCCGTGGCCCGTTTCCGCAGCCTCTCTTCCACCCGCAACATTGCCAGCACCCCGCTGCAAGATTTCGTCGAAACCCAGGTGCATGCCCAGGCCGGTTCACGCAGCGCCCCACCCACGCCGATCTTCACCATGCCTGAAGAACCTTCCAAAAATCCGGCTGGTTCAAGCAGCCCTTCCCCCTTTGGTCGCTCGGCCCCAGTTATAAATTGGCCCGAGATCAAATTCACCCTGCCCAAAATAGACACCAGCAAAATCCTGCCGGCCTTCTGGACCATCGCCAGCGTGCTCTCCTTCGCCATCAACATCATCCTGATCCTGGCCTTGCTAACCCTCGGGCGTGAATTGTTTACCCTCAAGAGCATGATCGGCGAGCAGCTGCTGGGTGGCCTGTATGAAAACTTCATCGCCATGGACCAGGCTCACATCCAAACCCAGATCGGCGTCACCAGTACCGTGCCGGTCACCTTCAACCTGCCCATCAGCCAGGACACCATCGTAGTGCTCACTCAAAACACGCCCATCAATGGCGCCAATGTGCGCATCTCCACCGGCGGCCTGACCATCAACAGCCCGGCCAACATCATCCTGCCGGCAGGGACCAACCTGCCCGTCCACCTGGAATTAAGCGTACCGGTCACCACCACCATTCCTGTCCAGTTGCAAGTGCCGGTCGATATCCCGCTCGCCCAGACCGACCTGCATAAACCCTTTATCGGGCTTCAGCAAGTAGTCGCACCCTTCTACAATATGCTCCAGCCCCAGGTAAAAGCTCCACAGGATATCAAGGCCTGCGGTCCGCTTTCCTTCCTTTGCAACATTTATTTTAAGTAGCCGGTCAAGGTACCAGTTTCATTCAAAAACCGGCCCCGTCATTCGCCACCCGCTCGCTGTGGCTATCTTTCTTATTCATTCCACCCATCTTCGCATGTGGCAGGCACCATCCACGCCTCACCCTGGAGCATCATGACCGGCTGCACTGAAGTCACCCTCGAAAACGGACTAAAAGTACTTCTAAAAGAAATCCACACTGCCCCCCTCATCAGCCAGTGGATCTGGTACCGTGTCGGTTCGCGTGATGAACCCACCGGTCAAACCGGCATCTCACACTGGGTTGAACACATGCAGTTCAAGGGCACCCCCCAGTTCCCCGCATCCGTTCTGGATAAAGCCATCGCCCGCGAAGGCGGCCAGTGGAACGCCTTTACTTTTATGGACTGGACCACCTACTACGAAACCATGCCCGCCGCCAAAATAGACCTGGCCCTGCGCCTGGAAGCCGACCGCATGGTCAACAGCGAGTTTGACCCGCAGGAAGTCGAATCTGAGCGCACCGTCATCATCTCGGAACGCGAAGGCAGTGAGAACGAGCCCCTCTTCCAGCTGGGCGAGTCAATGCAGCAAGCCGCCTTCCGCGTGCACCCATATCACCACGAAGTCATCGGCGATATGGCCGACCTGCTCACCATCACCCGCGAACAACTCTACGCCCACTACCGTACCTATTACCAGCCAAACAATGCCGTCCTGGCCCTGGCCGGTGATTTCGAGACCGGTGAAATGCTGGCCCGCATCCGCGAGTTGTACGCCGGCATCCCCGCCGGACCGCAACCAGCCCGCCTGCAGCGCCCCGAGCCCGAACAACCCGGCGAGATCCGCCTGGCGGTCGAAGGACCCGGCGAAACCGCCTTTATGGAAATAGCCTACCGCGCCCCGGCCGGTAGCGACCCCGATTTCTTTGCCCTGGCCGTGCTCGATAGCCTGCTGGCCGGTCCCAGCAACCTGAATATGTTCGGCGGCGGCGGTATCTCCAACAAAACCTCGCGTCTCTACCGTGCCATCGTCGATGGCGAGCGTGCCGTCAGTGTGCACGGCGGCTCCTCGGTCACCATCGACCCCTTCATGTACACCTTCATGCTGACCGGTCACCCCACCAACCCGCTTGAAGACGCCCTTGCCACTCTGGATAACGAACTGGAGCGGCTGCAAAATGAACCGGTCAGCCCGGCCGAAGTGGCCCGTGCCATCAAACAGGCCCGCGCCATGTTCGCATTTGGCTCCGAAAACATCACCAACCAGGCCTTCTGGCTCGGTTTCGCCGAAATGTTTGCCGATTACAGCTGGTTTACCAGCTACCTGGATCGTCTCAGCCTGGTCACTCCCGCCGACGTGCAGCGAGTGGCCCAGCGTTACTTCCAAAAACGCAGCCGCGTGGTAGGCACCTACCTGCCCACCGGCCTGGGAGAATTAGAATGAACCCTGCCCACTCGCTCCCCGGCCCACAAGACATCAGCCGTGTGGAACTGCCCAACGGCATCACCGTGCTGGTGCGTTCCAATTTCAACAGCCCTTCCTTTACCCTTACCGGTTACCTGACCGCTGGCAGCCTGTTCGAAGCCGATGAAAAGCTCGGTCTATCCGATTTCGCCACCAGCTGCCTGATGCGCGGCACCCGTACGCGCAGTTTCGAACAGATCTACGACGCGCTTGAATCGGTCGGCTCTCACCTGGGTTTCTCGGCCGGCACGCACACCACCGGCTTCAGCGGACGCGCCCTGGTGGAGGATCTTCCGTTGGTCTTTGACCTGCTCTCCGACTGCCTGCTCAACCCGGTCTTCCCCACCGCCGAAGTGGAACGCCTGCGCACCCAACTGCTCACCGGCCTGGCCATGCGCGCCCAGGATACCGGCTCAATGGCCTCCATGACCTTTGACAGCATGATCTTTGGCGATCACCCCTACGCCCGCCCGGATGACGGCTACCCCGAAACCATCCGCGCCATCAGCCGCGACGACCTGCTGGAATACCACCAGCGCTGCTTTGGCCCACGCGGGCTGACCATCGCCGTGGTGGGTGCGGTCGAACCCGATATGATTATCACCGAGCTGCAGCGCGTGCTCGGCAATTGGACCAACCCGCTCCAACCCGCCACCCCCATCCTACCGGCAGTGAATGCTCTCGAAGCACCACAACGCCAGCACATAGCCCTGGCGGGTAAATCCCAGACAGACCTGGTGGTGGGCGTACTGGGTCCACTGCGCCGCTCGCCAGATTACCTGGCCGCTTCGCTGGGCAACTCGGTCCTCGGCCAATTTGGCATGATGGGCCGCATCGGTGAAGTCGTGCGTGAACAGAGCGGCCTGGCCTATTATGCCTCCTCCAGTGTCAGCGGCGGAACTGGCCCGGGCACCTGGGAAGTCAGCGCCGGGGTCAACCCAACCAACCTGGAAAAAGCCCTCGACCTGATCCAACAGGAACTGCAGCTCTTCACCAGTGAAGGCGTCAGCGAAGAAGAACTGCGCGACAGCCAGGATAATTTTGTCGGCCGCCTGCCGCTTTCGATGGAATCAAACAACGGCGTGGCCGGCGCCCTGGTCAATATCGAACGCCACAACCTCGGCCTGGATTATTACCAACGCTATGAGGAAAATGTGCGCGCCATCACCCCCGCCATGGTGATGGATGCCGCCCGCAAATACATCAACCCAACCGCCCTGGCGATTGCCACCAGCGGCCCGTGAGGAAACCCTTATGATCCTGCGATCTGGTGTTGACCTGTTGGAAATTCAACGTATGCGCGAAACCCTGCAAAGGCATGGCGATCACTTCCTTGCCCGCATTTACACCCCGGCCGAACGCACCCTGTGCAATGGCAACACGGCTTCCCTGGCAGCCCGTTTTGCCGCCAAAGAAGCCGTCTCAAAAGCCCTCGGCACCGGCGTTGGCGATGTCGGCTGGCATGATATCGAAATCCTGCGCGCCGCCGGTGGCGCGCCCGTGCTGCTCTTGCATGGCAACGCCCAGGCCCTGGCCGAAAAACTCGGCTTGCACAATTGGTCTATCAGCCTCAGTCACACCCGTGAGTACGCCGTCGCCATGGTGGTAGCCAGCGACTAGCCCAGCTTGCCCTGCTGCCCGGGCGTCAGGCTGTTTGGAATGGCATCTGCGCCCGCCTCATAACCAGCACGGATGCCGGCCCGTATGGCCAGCCAGTATTCCCGTGCCGCCGTCACTTTATCAGCCCGGAAACGCGCCAGCCAATCCACCAGTTCGGGGGTTTTCAATCCATCCGCTTCCCACTGCACCAGGTAGCCCATCACCATGTCAATCACCCGCTCGCTCTCCCAATAACTGATCTTGGGCGCTTCGCGCTGGTAGATCTCTGCGGACAGCTTGAACTGGTGTGCCTTGTAATCCACATCAAGGCCATAATGCGCCTTTAATATCTCATCCGTGATGAACTCACTCCACTTACGGTGAAAACGGCAAATCCCGCTGTTTTCATTGAAAAGCTCGTAAACCATGCGCTCGACATTCTTACGGCCAAGCTGCTCGGGCGGCAAAAATTCCACCCCGTAATGCACAAAATACTTCCCCATCATCGGCATAGGGCTGAGCATGCCCGGCACCCAGTACTGGTTGGGCACCATGCAGCCCTGTTCACCATGCCCAATAAAGACCGCCCGGTCAATCGTACGGGTGCCAAGCTGCCGGTCTAGCCGGATGGCCGCCGCCCGCAAACCCTCGCGGAAAAGCTCGGCGCGTTCATCAAAAAGGATCGCCGTTGCCACGTCCATCGCATATTGGGCGTTGCGCAGGCTGTCATTTACCAGGTCAAATTTTGCCGGGTCATCCACAAAGTGGAATACAAGCTGATCGGCCGCCGGGAAGCCGTACTGCAGCGGATCGATCAACCCATCCGCCACCAACTCCATAATCCAGGTCAGCGTCCCACCGCACTGGATCGAGTCAAAACCCATCGCGTCAATATAGTCATTCAGCAGCTCCGCCGCGCGCTGGTCAAAGACACCCACCTGCGGCCCCAGCGCCTGGTAAGGCTCATAATCCTTTTTATAAGGGCCATTCATCTTCTTGCAAACCACCGGGCAGGGCTCGCCGCAATGTTGAAATTTCTTCGGCCGGATGGTTTCTTCGTTAAATTGCTTCAGGTAGTGCTCAAGAATAAAATGCTCGTGCTGGCGTAAACGCGCCGCAATTGGTTGGTATATTGAGGTGTAATTAAAGCTCAAAATGCGCTCATTCAGATCGCGGTTGTTTACCCCAAAGGTGCCGCCGGTTTCAAATTCGGGCACGTAGCGGTATTTTTCGGTCACAGCCAGGTCGGTCTGGATGGTCTTCTTGCCGAAATGCTCCATAAAGTACGCATCGATCTCGGCTGAGTCACGCAGGTCAGGGTCCTCCCATTCGCCGCCAAAGACAATCGCCGCAATATGATGACGCTGGTACAACCGGCTGCCCAGTCCACCGCGCCCGGCCCAATCCACCACCGGGCTCAGCGCGCCATTACGCACCGGGCTGGACCCAATCGCTCCTTCGCGTGTAGCCTTCGCAGCCGGGCCAACCGCGCAAATACGCATGCCATTGCGCGCATATTCGCCGGCATACCGGTCATAGATGGCCTGTTGCAAGGCAAAAAACCCGCTCAACGGGCTGCCATCCGGGCTGGCATAACCGACCCACAATGCCTCAGCGTTAATCGGCTCCAGCCGCACCTGCACCTCACCGGCTTTGTGATTCAGCAGCAGCACACTGGTCTCGGCTGCCACACCGCGCAATGCGACGTAATTGACCCCCACCCCATGGAAGGTATAAGCCGCCCCACCCACACTAGAGACGTAAAAACCGTCCCACTGTGGGCTCCAGGCGCTGAACACCAGCCGGCGCGAACCCGGGATGGAACTACCCGCCAGCAGACCTTCCCCAAAAGTAAAGCTATCCGGGTACAGGTTAAAACGCCGCCAGCCGTAGTCCACCGGGCCAAGCACAGCCTGTTCATCCTCCACCGGGCGCAAATACCAGCTGCCATTATGCAAGTGGACGGTCAGTTCTCGTTGTATGATCGGGTAAGTCATCGGGATTTCCTTTTTGGTGAGCTGGATTTATTTTACACCAGCCTGTTTCATCTACCTAGTTTGTGATATTTTTCACAATATAACATACCCCCCGGCAAACAGCAAGGGCGGCCCAACTTCGGACCGCCCTTGTAATGTTCCATATCAATCGTCATTCACCAACCCGACAGCACCTCCAGTGATCAGGCCGTCTTGAGGGCAGGTTTCAGCCCTTCCTCCACCCCAATCCACAGGTGACCCGGCATCACCACCTGCAGCGCGCGGATGATGACCCGACCGGCTTTCAGGGGCTCCACCGTGTTTTGGATACCAACCAGGCTGGCGGGGTTGACCATGCACATATCCGGGTTGCGCCCGTACTTGTGCCGGTAATATTCCGCCGCCTGGGTGACTTTCTCGTCCAGGGGTTTCTTCGGATCGTTATCAAACCACATCATGCCATATTCCATTGCATCACTCCTCAATAATTGCAAAAATCAGCCCTCACCCAGGCTTGGAAGCCAGAATTTAATCCACTCCGAATTCAACCGCTGGCAAAACTGGTTGCCCGGGAAGAGATTGTTAAGCGGCGCGCCAGGCAGGTAGGTCAGCGCTTCGCTGGTACGCGGATTGGCAATCCGCCCGAAAATCCGCGTCCGGAAGTAAGACAGCCACTCCGGCAGCATAACCGCAATCTCGGCGTTGACCGTCACCACCGGCCACACCATGGTACCAGGGCCATGCGTAAAAATATAGGCCAGGTCTTCCTGTGCTTCCGAGCTCATCTGCAAGACCGATTCGAGCCCATCAATCAGCAGCAAGATCGGGCTGCTGTTACGGCTGGGTCGCTCAACACGATCTGCCAATTTGCTCAACATCTGCGCGCTTTCGGGCTGATAAGACCCCCACACACCCATTAACGTTTGGGCATCATTCATATCGTCAAAATCAGCCGGGTAATCCGTCAGAGCGGCAAAACAGGCCATCGGCGAACTGGAGAAACGTTCAGCCGCGCGTACAATTGTTTTTAAGAAACGGGTCTTGCCGCTTCCTTTTTGCCCGGTCAGCAAGATCGGCCCGGGACGTGGGTCGCGCAAGTGCAGGTAAAGCGGCATGCCATCCGCCGCCACACCAAACAGCAGCGCATCGGCTGGCTTGCGCGTCAGCCGTTCCAGCGTCTCCGCCAGGTCGGGGAACACCACCTGCCCGCCAGCCGGATCCAAACCCATTTCTTTTTGTATGTCCAGGTAAGCCCTGATTGCCAAGTCTGCTTGTGTATGATCTAACATTTCTCACCTGTTATTTTTGTATTTAGCACGTTTGTTCTATTATACATAACCCCGTTCTAAAAATCAAGACCCAATTTTTCAGCAATTAATCGAGCCACGCCAGCACTTTTTGGCTACATTCACCAGCCCGCTGCCTGCTAAATCACCCTCCAAACCACTCGCCACCGGCCTGCACACTCTCACAACCACCTCATCACCCAATAACAGCGCATTTCACGCCATAAAACATTAGAAGCCTCTTAACATAAAAATAGAAAGTCTTGTCACCCCCTTTGAACAAGACTATAATCCACTCCCGAAAGCAAGGAGAAGACTGTCATGCCCATTTATATCTATCGCTGCGAATCCTGCGGCGTACAATTTGAACGCCACCAATCCTTTACCGACGAACCCCTCAAACGGTGCCCCGAGTGCAGCAAGAACAGCCTGCGCAAGGTGCTAACCCCGGCTGGCATTGTCTTTAAGGGCTCGGGCTGGTATGCCACTGACCACAAATCCTCTTCCGGAACCCCACGCCCACCAAAATCCGAGAACAAGGACGGCGGTTCATCCAAATCTGAAAGCGCTTCCTCCTCATCATCCAGCTCTGGCGATAGTGCCTCCACCTCCTCTTCCACCAACAGTTCCAGCGAGAGCAGCAGCGCTTCCAGCAGCAAGAGCGAAAGCGCTCCCAAATCCAGCGAATAACCCATCACTCCGCGAGCCCCAGCCCGCGGAGTTTTTTTATCTCATGACCCCTACCTGCCCTGAATGCGGCGCGACTCTCCCTGGCGAGCTCCCTTGCCAGGCCCAGTTTGAAGAACTACTCGCCCTGGAATTTACCAGCCCACCCCACGGCCAGGTCCACATGCCGACCGTCGCCTGCTTCATGATCCAGCACAACCGCTACAGCGACGAAGCCCTGGCTTGGATGGCCAGCCAACTGCGCGCCCACCTCGAGCAGGGTCTCAGCCCGGACTTAATTCGATCCAGGGCAGCCCGCGTCGCCCTGCAGCCCAACCGCACCTGGAAAATCCCCCGTCAGCCAGGCGCGCGCCTTTTACCGGTCATCCGCTGGTCAATGTCCATCACAGATCTATTCTCCACCCGGCACGACCCTGATCTTTATTGCGCCATGGCTCGCCGCTGGGCTGCCACCACCCTGGCAGAAATGCAACCACTCCTGCCAGCCGTCTGAACTTCCCATCAATCATTACACAATTGAAATTAATCCCGCTCTTATTTTCCGCTACAATAATATTGAGCGCAATCTGCCCCTGCGCCTCGCGGAGATATCCTATGAAAACCTTTATTTCCCGTTTTACTCAAACCCTCGTCATTCTCATCCTGGCCTTATCCGCTCTCATCACCGCCCCCGCCAGCCCGGTCCGTGCCAATGGACCGGATCCCGATTCCAACCCCGATGGCGTCCAGGTCGAAGGCCTGCCCGCTGGCTTTTACTTGATAAAAAGCGCTCCCGGCGTAAACCTCTACCAGAAGAACTATCTCAACGGCCAGCCAGATTTTGTGCAGGTCATCAATCTCTCCCAGGGTGCCACTGTCAAGCTAAATCACGGCGGCATTGTCAACGCTGGGCTCGGTTTGGGTCCATGGGGGGGCAATAACCCCACCATTAACCGTACTTCGCTGTTGACTGCCTGGAATAGTCTCAAAGCCTCCTCCTCACTCGCTTTCTGCTCCTCCAACGGCGCTTTCTTCTCCGTCCAGGACCCGGCCCCGCTGGCATTTTCACTCAAAAAAGACAACATCCGGGTCGCAGACGGTTACGGTAGCGCAACGGAATATCCAGGTCAACTGCTCATGCTCGAGCTGTGGGCCAACAAAGCCGACATCCGCACCCTCAACAAAGCCAACCTGGTCGGTTCCACTGCCCCCAACATTCTCGGCGGCCTCTCGGAATATGCCGACAAGAGCATGAATTCCTACGTCGGGCGCACCTTCGCCGGCATTGACGATACCAACCTGGACGGCATCTACGAAACCGTGCTGCTCTTCAATACCCTCTACTCCCGCCAGGTGGATGCCGCCACTGTGCTCCGTTCGTTTGGCGCAGACAAGATCATCATGTTCGACGGAGGCGGATCTTCACAGCTCATCTGCCAGGACACCAGCCTGGTACCTTCGTCACGCACCATTCCACAGACCATTGCCGTGCTCAGCTCAGTCAATGCCTCCTGCCCGGCCATCACCGCCTGGAAAGGCCTGTACTGGAACAACCAGACCCTCTACGGCCCAGCCGTACTGTGCCGTAATGAAACCGGTGGAGTGGCTTATAACTGGGGCACAAGCAGCCCGGCCGCCGGCATCCCCACCGATCACTTTTCTGCCCGCTTCACCGCCAATCTGACCTTCACCTCCGGCCGCTTCCGCTTCCACCTCAAGGGCGATGACGGCATGGCGCTCTACGTGGATGGTGTGCGCGTCATCAACGGTTGGCGTGACCAGGGCAGCACCGAATACACCGCCGACCTGACCCTCGGCAAAGGTCCGCACGCCTTGCAGGTCGATTACTACGAAAACACCGGCGAGGCCAGCGTTGCGCTCTGGTGGGAGGACCTCACCTCGGTGGTCTTCAGCAGCAAACCAGCCTTCGACGCCTGCTACCTGCCCGCCGTGGCCAAGATGCAAACCTGGTGGAACACCAGCCCCTACTTTGAAGCCAATATTTACATGGGCGGCAACAACCGCGGCTGCAACAGCTGGAACCTGACCTACCTGAACGCCACCTGGGTCAGCCAGGTCCGCGCCCAGGGCTGGAACCTGATCCCCACCTGGGTCGGGCCGCAGGCCTCCTGCACCACCCGTGCCTTAAATAAGATGAGCGCCGACCCGGCCACCGCTTACCTGCAGGGCCGCGCCGAAGCAGATGCCGCCTCTCTGGCAGCCAAAAACCTCGGTCTAACCGTGCCCGGCACACTCAACGGCACCATCATCTACTATGACATGGAAGCCTATCCATCCACCTGCCGCACGGTGGTCAAAAAATTCCTCTCCGGCTGGGTCGACCGGCTTAGAGAGTTGGGCAACCGCTCGGGCATTTACGGCTCCGGCTGTTCCTCCTACCTGACCGATATGGCCAGCGGCGCATCCATCCCCGATGCCATCTGGGCAGCCCACTGGATCTACCCGACCTTCAACAACGCGGCCACCGCCTTTGGGGTCGCCTGTCTCTCAGACACGCTCTGGACCAACAGCCGCCTGCGCCAATACACCGGTGGACACACCGAAACCTGGGGTGGAATCGCCCTCGGTGTTGACAGCGATATCAGCAACGGCTTTGTAGCCGGCCGCACCCCGCGTGCACCTGGCGCACCCGCCCCCGTCGCCATCCAGGCTGCCCAGGTCATCTCCGCCAACCAGGCACTGCTGGTCTACCCCGACCGCCTGCTGCGCACCGGTCCCAATTTCAGCGGCCGCACCGTGATCACCCCGGCCATGGGCAGCGATAGCCTGCGCGCGGCCTTCTTCCTGGACGCGAAACAGGGCTGGGCTCTCTCGGCCAGCATGCCAGACCAGCACAACTTCTCCAGCTTCCGCCTGTTCCGCACCAGCGACCAGGGCGCAACCTGGAAGGCCAGCGACCTGCCCTACCAACCCCAGGACGGCAGTTCCACCCAGGGCAATACAAGTATCTTCTTCCTTACGCCCAAAATCGGCTGGATCTCCTTCCAAATGGCCTCCAGCAGCAGCTTTGATGGCGCCACCATCCTGCACACCACCGATGGCGGTCAGACCTGGCGCAGCTTTAACGCGCCGGCCGCTGGCAGGATGTACTTCTCCACCCCGGCCCGCGGGTTTATCCTCAGCGCCTCAACCGGCACACTTTACACCACCCTCAACGCCGGCAAGACCTGGAAAATCACCCCGCGCAGCCCCCGCCAGGCCGATGAATTCCAGCCAGCCCTGCTGATGTCCAGCCGCTCCCCCTTCCTGCTCAATTTCAATGGCAGCAGCCTGCAGGCCGGGCGCGAAGGCGACCAACATGCCATTCGGCTGCCGCAGGGTGTGACTGAAGGCCAATTCATCGACTGGAACACCGGTTGGGTACACGCTTCCACCGGCACCTGCCAGGGCACCAAATCGGCCGATGAAAATAGCGATTTCTCCTGCCAACTGCAGGATGCCTTCCAGTTCACCAACGATGGCGGCCAGACCTGGCAAGTCATTGAACCCTGATCAACCCAGGTTGTAAGTAAAAAAAAAAGAGTGGGCCGCCCGGTCAATCACCC
>CAIVSQ010000602.1 GCA_903908605.1 uncultured Anaerolineae bacterium | reverse complement strand
GGCACGCGCTGCTAATTTCTCTATCTCTGCTCTTCGTCCCGGGAGCAAATCCAGAAAATCATCCCGTAGCATATAAATTTCGGACGGTTCGATGCCAATAATTGGTAGCACACCTAGAGGATCCAAGTGATTTATTTCATCAAGTAGTAAATTTGCGTGGCGCTTTGCAGCATCTATAAATCCTTTTGAAAGCAAAGTTCGACCAGCCCCAAAAACAGATAAATCTACGCAATCAATACCGCAGGCGGATAAGACTGCCCGCGTAGATTCTTCGGTTTCGGGTTCAAAATAATGAGTAAATGTATCGCGCAATAAAACACATTTTTCAGGTTCAATTTTATTATTCTGAAAGCCCGCTTTATTTTTAATTTGTAGTCTGTTTTTTACGATCTTGATATTTCCAAACTTAGGCAAACGGCGCTGATCCGTAATCCCAAACAACAACTTCCCCAATCGTCTGGCAATGTTCGTTTCCATTACCTTATTAACCAAACCGCCGACCGGCGAGCCTAGTTTTGCCAAAATACCAATATATGCAAATAAATAATCTCGACTGGGTCGACGATGGCTTTCATAATAATGACTCTGGTATTCGTACTTTAAACGAGCCATGTCTACACTTGAAGGACATTCGGCTTTACAACCCTTACAAGCCAGGCATAAATCCATAGCTTCCTTAATCCTCTGCTCATTCAAACTCGCGCCTGAAGTGGTGATCATACTACGAAGCAAATTAGCTCGCCCTCTTGTTGAGTTCTTTTCATCACGAGTTGCCTGAAAAGAAGGGCACATCACGCCATCATGCTTTCTACAAACCCCTTGTCCATTGCAATGCTCAATTGCAGTGGACAATCCTCCTGCTCTCCAGAAATCCAATTTTGGGGTCCATGCTTCAGATTTGTAAGATACCCCATAGCGAAGGTTGGTATCCATACCTGGGGCATCGAGCATTTTTTCAGGATTTAAAAGATTATTCGGGTCAGCAGCTTGCTTAATTTGCTTCATCGCTGCAAGTACACGATCACCATAGGTTTCCCTTAACCATTCAGCCCGGACTAAACCATCGCCATGTTCCGAGGACATAGCACCGCCCAATCTTAATGTGAGCTTCAGGACTTCGTACGATATTTCGCGGAGATTTTGCACGCCGCTCATGCTCTTCAGATCGAGAACAGGGCGAATGTGTAAACACCCTGCGGATGCGTGCGCATAAATTGCAGCAGTTGTTGCATATTTTTCCAAAATATATTCAATTTCACGAACAAATTCGCCGAGTCTATCAACTGGAATTGCACAATCTTCAATAAATGCAATCGGGCGGGATGCGGATGGCACAGAGTCAAATATACCCAGCCCAACCTTGCGAACCGCCCAAATACGTGCTTGTTCGAGCTGTGACTCGGCTGTCACAGCGTTCGTCGCAACACTTTTCGCCATAGCACGCAGTTGGTCGGGATTGTCGCCAGAGAACTCAACCGCCAGCAAAGCCGCAGGGTCACCTTCCACAAATCCAAGCATGCTAGAGTAGGCAGGTACCCCCCTAGCCAACCGGATCAGCATTTGCGGAATGAGTTCCACGGCAGAAGGATTTAACCTAAGTAACTCGGGAACACTCTCACAGGCCTCAACAATCGAATTGTACGAAATTACAGCAAGGATAGTATGTTTAGGCTTGGATACCAGCTTTAATGTCGCTGAACGAATTACGGCAAGAGTTCCTTCACTACCGGCTAATAAAGCAGCAAGGTTAAATTCCGATGGTGAATCTTGCCCTGGTGGATATGAAGTACCTCTCCACTGATCAGGTTGCGAAGCTGACCAGGGCAATAAATAATTCAACCGATAACCTGCCGAATTCCGCCAGGTTTTAGGCCAGCTTTTCTTAATATCTTCAGAGTAATCTTTGCGTATGTCGTAAATTGAATCCAAAATTCTCTTTTGAGCCGGGTTGATGGTCACACTTGCCGCCCCAACCAGACCCCAGGTAGCAAGGCTGCCATCAGATAAGATGACATCCGCTGATAGCAGGTGATCCGCAGTCATGCCATACAAAATTGAATGTGCACCGGTGGCATTATTGCCAATAACGCCACCAATGGTTGCCCGTTCGGCTGAGGCGGGATCAGGGCCAAACATCAATCCATGTCTGGCGGCAAGCTTATTTAAATTCCCCAAAATAACCCCAGGTTCGACAACAGCGGTTTTACCTTCAACATCTATTTGAGCTGGAATATTATCCAAATAGCGCGAACAATCCACAATGACAGCACGGCCAATTGCCTGACCAGCGAGTGAGGTACCCGAACCACGTGCAAGGATGGGCAATTTATATTTAGCAGCCACACTAACGGCTGCGATTAAATCATCTTGCGATCGTGGAAGAACGACGCCAAGCGGTTCCATCTGGTAGATTGAAGCATCAGTACTATATAAAATTTTGCTTGCAGAATCAAATTTCAGATCCCCAGAAAAATCTTTACTCAAATCAGATATAAATTCATTGATGATTTCCATGGTTTGATTTTAACAGAAAGATCCCAAAGGTGATTAACCCTTGGGATCTTTTCTTGCCAAAATACGGAATTACTTTTTGGATGATCCTTGAGCAGCTACTGCGGCGGCAGCCTTTGCTACTGCATCTTCGTCGCCAAGGTAATAATGATTTAATGGTTTTAAATTTTCATCAAGTTCATAGACAAGTGGAATTCCTGTTGGGATATTCAATTCAGTAATTTCACTATCGGGGATATTATCAAGGTATTTGACCATTGCGCGCAAGCTGTTACCATGTGCAGCAATTAATACTCTTTTACCAGACTTAATCATAGGCGCAAGGGTGCTATGCCAATATGGCAAAACACGGTCCAGCGTGATTTTCAAAGATTCCGTTGCAGGCAATTCTTCTGGTCGTAAACCTTCGTAGCGACGATCGAAACGTGGGTGACGTTCATCTT
>CAIVSQ010000601.1 GCA_903908605.1 uncultured Anaerolineae bacterium | reverse complement strand
CGTGCCTGGGGAGTTGTACATCCCCAGGCACGCCTATTTTTTTACGATCGTTGCGCGCGGGTGCGCGCTTTGATGCTTTCAGCCGGTTATTTTTTTATGATGATGCGGTCTTCGAGCTTGCTATCGACCGGGCTGTGGGCTTTGATGTAATCGGACAGGACCTGGTCGAGCGGTTGGCCGTAGTCGTTGGCGTCGAAGCCTTTTTCGGCTAGCATGGTGAAGCCGTCGCCGCCTTCGCGCATAAAGTCATTGCTGGCCACCAGGTAGACGGCCTTGGGGTCGAGGGGCTGGTATTTCCCCTGCGCGTCGAGCACATCCACGCTGAGGATGCGGCTGCCGGCGGGCTTGCTCGGGTCGATCTGGTAGCGCAGCCCGGAGACTTGCAGGAAGCGTCCGGCGCCTTCTTCCATCTTTGAGGCACCATTTTCCAGGGCGGCCAGCAGGTCCTCACCGGTCAGGCTAAAGGTGCTGACCAGGTTGCCGAATGGCAGCACGGTTAACACATCGCCGAGGGTGACGTCGCCTTCCTTAATGCTGGCGCGGATGCCGCCGCCATTTTCCAACGCCACCTGCGCGCCGGTCAGGGCCCGCATGGCATCGGTGATCAGGTTGCCCAGGTTGCATTCTGCCACCCGGCAGACCTTGCGGTCACCTTCGAGATAGACGGCGCTTTTGCCGATGACATCCTTGGTGAGGGCGTCGATGGGCGCATAGAGTGTGGCGACCAACTTGCTGACGGCCGGGTCGGGGGTGATGTAATGTGAGAGGAAGATGGTATCGCCTTTGGATGTGACCACTTCACCGTTCGGGTCAAATTCCAGGTCGAGCTTGCCCAGGTAGGTCAGGTATTCGCCGGCTTGCACAACCAGCACTGTTTTGCCTTCGCCATTCTTAACCTTGGTGGGGTAGGGGGCCACGGCGCGGTTATCGAAATTAGCCAGCAAGGTGTGGGTATGCCCGCCGACGATCACATCGACACCCTTGACCACTTTGGCAAGTTCCTGGTCGGCCAGGTAACCCATGTGCGAGAGCACAATGATCTTGTTGATGCCCAGTTTTTCCAGCTCGTTGACCTGGGCCTGGGTGACGAAGAGCGCATCGGTGCTGAAGATCAGGTCACTGCCGGGGCGCGACATGCTGGGGGTGTAGGGGTTGGCCAGCCCAATCACGCCGATTTTTTCGCCACCTTTTTCGAGGATGACGTAGGGGGCAATTTTCTTGAGCGTTTTACTCTTATCAAAATTGACATTGGCGGCTACCACCGGGAATTTCAACTTTTCAATAAACAGCTGCAGGTTGCCATCGCCCTCATCGAACTCGTGATTGCCCAGGGTCATGGCGTCGTACTGTATCAGGTTCATCAACTCGGCGCTGTCGATGCCGTGGTGTTTGATGTAGAAGAGCGTACCGATGAAGGTATCGCCTGCGCTCAGCAGCAGCGTGTTGGGCGTGGATGCGCGCACCTGTTTGATGACGCTGGCTGCCAGGGCCGATCCGCCATCGCCATCCGCATTGGGGGCGTGGTGCGAGTGGACATCGTTGGTGTGCAGGATGGTCAGCTTGAAGTTGGGTGGGGTTGGCTTGGCCTGGACGGTTGCGGTTGCCACGGGGGTCGCTGCCGCTGCCGCGTGCGCAAGTGTACTCTGACTGTTAAAGCCCGCTGCCGCCGCCAACAGCACCAGCACGGCGACCAGGGTAAAGATGAAACGTTGTTGTTTTACGGCCATGTTATTCTCCATTTGATCAGGAAGGGAATCAGCACTGGTTTCAATGTGCAGGTAACTAATTGTATAACATTCGGGGCAAGTTGGGAGGGTTATGTGAAGATGGACGGAGGACGGGGGATGGAGGACGGGGAAGAGCGATGGGTTGCCATGCAGGTATCAGGGCTTTTGCTGGGCAGCAGGACCGGCTCGCAGCGCAAATAATCACAAAAAAAATCGCGCGCGGGTCGAACGCCCATCTCTACCCCAACTTTATTTCGCGCGCGGCTCGGTGGGGATTGCCGCAGGTCAAGAACAGCGTTAAATCCGATACGACGGTTTAGTCCGCAGGACTTGCATGGACTGAGAAGCGGTTTTGACCGCGCCGGTACCCAAACCGCGAAATCGCCACGCCTGCAAAAAAATAGCCCGCCGCGCTCGCTTCGACCGCCCATCTCTACTTATCCAGAGCTTCGCACGCGGTCCGGTGGTGATTGCCGCAGGTCAAGAATAGCGGATAAATTCGCTACTACGGTTTAGTCCGCAGGACTTGCATGGACTGAGAAGCGGTTTTAACCGCGCCGGTGCCCCAACCGCGAGATCGCCACGCCAATAAAAACCAGCCGGCCGGGCATCGGCTGGAATACTATGTTTTTATTCAATTACACCTTCCTGGACAAAGCGGGTCAGCTCGCTGACACTCCATTGCTCGAGACCAAGCCGTTCAATCGTTCGCCCTCGCCGCCAGTAATCGGTCTTGTGGATGATACTTCCGATGCGGATGATGCTATCCATCCCGCGCACGCTGACCCCGTAGCGCATACCTAGCGAGGCCATCGGAACCAGGCTCATGGGCACATCTTCAAAAATGTAACGATGGTTGAGGGTCGGCGGGGCTTTGATGCCATAATACCCGGGCTGGTTTTGAATGGCTTCGTGCAGATCGCTGCCCTCGGTATTATAGGCTAGCTTGAGCCATTCCTGGGCTGTGCGGGCACGGATGCCGACCGATGAGGCCACCGTGACACGCTCACGATCCAGCACCTCGAGCACACGCGCAACAGATGGTGTGACGCCATCGATATAAAATTGATAATCGCCATGGGTATGCTCGATCCAACCAGCATTGAGCAGGGTCAGGGCGGGATGAAAGATGGCACCCATGTTATTAAGACCGGTGTGCAATACATCCACACCGTCAATAAATTGGGGATAGGCGGGCCGAATGGTTTCCAATACCAGCTCGTTGCGCGTGGCTGGCAGGGCCGCCAACGGCACAGCTTCCTTAATCCGGAAAATCCTGGCCTGCGCAGGACCATCCGCGCGACTGGCATAGATAAAAGTTTCCGCTTCTGCGACAGTTACATTGGCCTTGTTGCCGCTGTCGCGGATTGTCTTAGCAAACTCGATCGCGCCCAAGGTTCGGCCTGGGTGTAAGATCACCAACTGGCCATCTTTTAAGAATGGAGCAGCCTTCCGGGCGATGTCGGCATGGGCTGAGGATGGCAGCACAACCATAATCACTTGTGCATGGGCGATCGCTTCTGCTATATCGGCGGTGACCAAATTTAATTTTCCGAACCCGTGCGGACCACCTTCCGCACTTTCGAGTTCGATTCCACCGCGCTTCTTAATAATTGAAATATGTTCAAAAGTCCGGTTCCATAGGGCAAATCTGCACCCATAATTGCCAGGTGGGCCGCCATGGCTTTACCACCATGACCTGCGCCAAGAACTGTATATTTTTCCGTCATTTTATTGTTTCCTCTCAGGTAGCGCGAACACAATATTCACCCTACAGTAATATAGATAAGCGAGTGTGTTCATCGATAGGATTGCCATTCTTATCGACAGAGACACTTGCGCCCTGGATGATGCGTGTCCGGGCCTGGCCCTTGCCAAATTTATTATTCAGGAGTTGAGGGGCATCCATTAACCCGAGCGTGACCGCCCTGGCAAGGGTACCCGCATCGGCCCAGGGATCGTGAACATCAGGCTTCGCAATATCCTGGATTGAACTGAGCAGTGCCAGCGATTGGCGGACTAAAATTTCTTTTCTTTGTTGGACAGCTGGGGCGCTGGTCATATCCGGCGCTCCGATCGCATTGTTAATTGCCCGGCGGGCAATTTTGCTGGCCTCGATCACATCCTCGGCTGTGGCGGCGTGGTGGGCTTCTGTGTGCCCGACGATATGGTAGATATGTGGTTTAAGCGCCATTTGCAGATAGGTACTGGCGGCCAGATGTCCGCGGGCGGCATCCTGGTCCAGGGGGTGAGAAAGCAAGCCAATGCGCGTCTGGCGCCAGATGTGGAAATCTTTGCTTTCCATGGGTTGAATTAATTCCAAGAGGGCCAGCATCTTGGCCAGGTCCATGGCATCGCTTGTGCCGGGCGGGCTGTTAAACATCATTTGGGTGATGTAATCTTTTACGCCATATTCCCTGGCGTTGTAGGCGGCCAGGAATCCAGCCACCACATACACCACGTCGGACGAATCGCGCATACCCCAATGGTGGGGTTCGTTTAATTCAACGGGAATATGTCTGACCCCATACCAGTTCATGACGCGCTGGTGTTCCCGAATGGACCCCTCCAGATCCCAGGGACCGCGCCCATCCATCTGGTTGAACCAGAATAGCGGGATGGCGCACCAGGCGTTGTGGATGGTGCCGGTCAGTAATTCAGCATATTCTATGAAATCATCGGTGCCCGAATATGCTCTTAACATCGGGAAATTGCCAAATCGGCTGGCAGCGTAAAGCGCGCGGAAATCCTCAGCGCTGCGCACAGGCACGCCACCGGCCCCTTTGCGGCGAGGGTCCTGGTGCTCGGGATGGAAGAAATTCTCCTGGGCGTCCTGATCGGTGCCGAGCGAGATCAAGTCGAGTGCCTCTGCTTCCGCAATTTTGTGGATGCCCTCGATGGTGGCCTGCATGGTTGGCAAACCAAAGTGATGGCGCAGGATGGGATAGGGGTCGCGCCAGGCGATGCGGTCTATTGCCTGCTGGGGAAAAATAACAGCTCCACGTTCCGCGCCGGGCTGGTCCTTCAGGTAGGCCAGCACCTGCTCGGGGCTCTCGCTGCCATCGAAGATTTTTTCAAAAAAATTCAGCCGGGCGGCTTTTTCGGCCACGGGCGGCGTGCCGCCAAAGGCAAAGCGCACCCCGCTGGCGTGTAAATCGCTGGCGGCTTCGGCGAACTGGCCGAGCAGGCGCTCGCCATTTTCGGGTGTCAGCCGGTAGGATACCCCAACCAGGTCGGCTTTTTCGCGTTGGGCGGCTGCCAGCACGGCTTCGATGGAAACCGCTGGCCCGAGGAATATTGTCCGCCAACCGGCGGCCTCAGCCAGGCGCAAGAAATTGGAAACGCCGGCCACGTGGACACATTCACCTAGTGCGGATGCGATGACGGTTTTGGTCATGGAAACTCCTTATAGTATCGAATGAGTCTCGACTCAATATCAAAATACCGATAAATCCGGACACCAGCGAGCCCAGCATAATGGCAATTTTTGAGCTCTGAGCAATTGCAGTTTCACCAAACGCAAGAATTGTGATGAACATGGACATGGTAAAACCAATTCCTCCAAGAAATCCAACTCCAACGAGCTGTTTGTAACCCACATCGAAAGGCAGCCTGGCCAAACCCAATTTGATTGTCAGTACTGAAAAAAGGATGATGCCGAGCGGTTTGCCGATAAGCAGTCCGCCGAAAATTCCGAGTGTATTGGCGGAAATGATCTGGCCAAATAATTCTTTGTTAAGCAGAATACCGGAGTTTGCCAGGGCAAAAATAGGCATGATCACCATGGCAACTGGTTTGTTGAGAAAATGCTCGATCCTGAAGGATGGGGACGTTGCACCTCCATCTTTGAAAGGTAGCGCAAAAGCCAGAAGCACACCAGCGATGGAAGCGTGAACACCGGATTGCAGCATGAAATACCACATAAGCAAACCGGGCAATAAGTAAGCGGGGATTGAATTTACACTGCGCCGATTTAGCACCAGCAGAAAGCCATATACCGCCAAGGCGAGGAGCAGATAAATCAATGAAAACCCATCGGCATAGAAAAAGGCAATCACCAGCATCGCGCCAAGGTCATCAATAATGGCAAAGGCCGCCAGGAATATTTTTATTGATACAGGTACTCTTTTGCCCAGCAAGGAGAGCGCGCCGAGAGCGAAGGCAATATCGGTGGCCATGGGGATGCCAAAGCCTTTTTGGGTGGGCAGACCTTGGTTAATGGCAGTATAGATCAGGGCGGGGGTCAGCATGCCACCTACGGCAGCAAAAATGGGTAGAGCCGCATTTTTTAAATCGGACAATTCCCCATCGTATATTTCGCGTTCGATTTCCAATCCGATTAATAGAAAGAAGACAGCCATCAAGCCGTCATTGATCCACTGCAAGATATCATATTGCAGATGCACCTCTGCCAGGTCAAAACCGAGTTTGATGTGCCATAATTCAAGAAATTCCTGCCCGTAAAGCGAGTTGGCCGCTAGGAGCGCCAGAATTGTGGCGCTTAGCAGCGCAATCCCGGAAGAACGTTCGCTTTCAAAAAATTCAATGAAGTGCCTGGTAAGTCTTGTTCTCATTGATGTGCAATCTCAGTTTTCATGAAAATACTGGGGGTGGATTACCCCAGGAAATACAGCATGGCGATGGCACCGACATACATGACGGACAGCGAGATGCCGTCCCAGGAAATGCGGTAAGGGGTTTTGGGTGAAACGCGGTACATCAGGCTGACGATCACAACCCCGGTCATCATCATCGTAATGACTGCAGCAAAGCCATTGGCTTCTGTCAACGCGGCCCAGAAGTTAGCGCGGCCATCGACAATGTCGTAAATTGCCAGAATGGCAATGTTGAACAGGTTTGAACCGAGGACATTGGCGATGGCCATATCGATGGCGCCGATCCGAATTGCGGCCAGACTGGCGGCAATCTCCGGCAGGGAGGTGGTGGTGGCCAGGAACAGGTTGCCAACAAAGCTGCGGGAAAGACCGGTCGTAGAGGAAATCCGCTCTCCGATCGATGCCAGCCAGATTCCTAACCCGATCACAGCCAGGGCGCTGAAAAGAAAGATAAGCATGGTTTTTATGGTACTGATGCGCGCGTAGCCTTCAGCCTGTGCGCCCTGGTCCAGAACTTCTGCCTGGCGGGCTTGTTCGATAGTGGAGATCATGTGCGCACCGAAGGCATAGATTGTCAGCAGTAAAAAGCTCAACAGGCTTATTCCGAACAACCCGAAAC
The DNA here is from genome assembly GCA_903908605.1 of uncultured Anaerolineae bacterium. Taxonomy (GTDB): domain Bacteria; phylum Chloroflexota; class Anaerolineae; order Anaerolineales; family Villigracilaceae; genus UBA5195. The sequence goes on along the minus strand of CAIVSQ010000601.1, from coordinate 2,454 downwards.
TGCTGTACCCAGTGCCAATCAGCACGCCCATCGCCACAATCCCCAATAAAAGTATCCCCAATCCAGCCGAGAGGATATGCCCATCGTGCGCCTTGGCCAGAATTCGTCCAGGCTGGTAGGCAAGATCCATCATCGCAATCAGGGTCAGGTTGAATAAACATGACCCAAGAATTGCGCCTGCAGCCAGGTTTGGCGCATTCAGCCAGACGACGGCGGATATCCCTGAAGCCAGCTCGGGCAAGGAAGTGATGCCCGCGATGAGGATGGCCCCCACCCAGGCCCGCCCCAGGCCAGTTTTGTCTGCCAAAACATCGCCATATTTGGCAAGCAGGGTGGCTGCCCAAATGAGTAATCCCGCGCAGGTGGTAAATTCAATCCATATCATCTTCTATATCCTAATGATTTGAGATGGTTGCCTGGTTGTCTTGTGTTAAGACCGGCTTAAGGTACATGTGATTAATGTTGGCTGCATTGTGGATCAGCGTCTAATGATCGTGTTGATGGAACTTCTTGATAAAAGCGCGTTATGAGTTAAGATGACATATCCACCGGTATGAAATCCAGGTGTTTACGGTTGGCAGTTTTACGAACGTGCCCTACGGCTTGCAGACTGTGTTCCATTGAACGGCTAGCCATGACAACAGTTACTCCACTACGAGCCATTTTGATTACAGCCGCGTATCCTGTGCCAGAATTTGCGGTGGTGCTGATCACGATTTTGCTTTGTAAATCATGGGGTTGTTAAAAAGTTTTCATAGATTATCTATCTGCCTTATTGAACCGAAACGTTTTGGGAGTGTTGAAAAAAAATCTTTTCAACAACACCTGTTTTTCCCTACTGCAGGCAGCTATATTCAGCTATCCACAGGTGAACGATCATTTTGGGTAACCTTATTTTTTTTCAGGTTAATTGACTTGGTAACAATAACAAACAGGCTGCTTGCCACTGTGCCGGCAATGGCAGGCAGGATGAGTTTATTAGTCGGCAGATGAGGTGAGGACGTGAACACCGTCTTCGCTTTGCCGGTGTGGGGAACAAAATACTCATCCGGCCTACTCTCGGCTTAGCTCAATAGCTTGTATAAGTTCAATAAAGCTTTAATCAGCCAGGCACTCGCTTCTGTGATTGGTCCACCCTGCACAGCCGATCTGTACAGGGCGAGGTATGGGTTAATTTATCCAAACGATCGACTTTCGAAGGTGATTTTCCTCAGCCTCCGGTCGATGCTCGCACCAAAAGGTTGGGGTGAATTGTAACTTCGTCGACCTCAAGAGGATTACCATTGATTTTTTCAAGGAGCATGTCTGCTAGAAGTTGGGCGATATCAAATAATGGGATGTCCAGGGTTGTTAATGGGGGTTCGGTGAAGCGGGATTCATGAACTCCATCAAACCCGGCTATCGCAATTTCTTTGCCAATATTCAGCCCATGGGCATGGGCGGCGCTGAGAGTCCCAAATGCAGTTTCATCATTGATACAGAGGATTGCGTCCGGAGGTTTTGACAATTCAAGCAGTTGGCTGGCTGTGCTGTAACCACTACTGCTGTTCAATTCGGCAGATAGAATTAATTCTGGGTCAAATGGCAAGCCGCAGTTTTGGATTGCCGTTTTTATCCACTGCACCTGGTTTTGATGATTGATCAGTCTGGGTGGACCACCAATAAACGCAATTCGTGTGAATCCGTGTGCTTGCAGGTGTTGTATCAGTTCCAAATACGCCTGGCTGCCGTCAACCAAAACATGTGGGTATTCTTTGCTGTCTGGTGTTTTTCCCAGGGTAGTAAAGGGAAATCTTGCATCTGTAAGAATTTTAATTCTCCAGTCATTAACCTGGAGACGGTTGAGCACCATTCCATCCACTTTATGCCCATTTATCCAACGGTTGTAAAAGTAGCATTCCTGTTCATCCGATGTAGCGTTTGCAACCAATAGATCATAATTATTTCGTGAGAGGGAATCACCCAGCCCAGAAACGAATTCGGTAAAAAAGGGTTCATCAAAACGTAGTGCACTCGCCGGAAGGATGAAACCAATGGTCTCTGATTTTTGTTTTCTGAGCTGACGGGCAGCTCGATTGGGGGAGTATCCCATTATTCTGGCAGCATCAATCACCCGTTGGCGGGTTTCCGCAGAAACGTCTGAATACCCGTCCAGCGCGCGTGAAACAGTAGTGATTGATATGTTCAAGGTTTTGGCAACATCTTTAATAGTAGTCATAACTGGCCTGATGTATTCCTTGTAGCAAACAGATTTTCCGGGGATGAAAATTTAATTACCTGACAAGCCAGGAATAAATTCGATGTTGTCCATTCAATGTCGAAAAGAAAGAGCGAAGTGATTTGCGTTTTCTTATTCTTCCCGAACTTTTAGCAGATCAAAATCGTAACATTTCTGCGGAAAGTAAATCCAACGGTACAACCGAAGACGAAAAATTGGAGATGGGAGGGTTTCTT
>CAIVSQ010000600.1 GCA_903908605.1 uncultured Anaerolineae bacterium | reverse complement strand
TGGCTGAAAACCAGGAACATGAAAGGCACGATCCTGTTTGCAGGCCGAACATACCCCTATCCGGTCGGTTTTTATTTTTCAAAAATCGGCTGGAAAACTAACATCGAGCTAACGAAAACCCCGCCACTGGTTGATGAAACAGCTGATTTAGCGCAATCGCTGCACTATGCCGCAGAGAAAAATCACAACATCGTGGTCTACCAGCTAAAAGGGTTTCAACTGCCAGACCTGCCGTTGAAAGAATTCAGCTTCAAGCACCGTGAGGTGTTCTGCAACATGGCCCACTGCCTGCTGGTCTTTCATTAAACAACCGCCCCAAAGCCCAGCCATGGCGGTTCTCAGCCGGATGCGATCGGGTATAATTCATTTCAACCTTCGATGATTGGACACCAAATGACACCTACACGCATCAGCACCCGCGCGGAATATAACGCCCTGCGCCAAAATCACTGGGATGAGCAGGCCCGTACCGGCTCATCGACCTCTTTCTTTAGCCGCGAATATCATCACCGCCTGGATGAACTCTACCGGCTGTTGGTCTCGCCCGGGTTGGACATCCTCGAAATCGGCTGCGGTCACGGCGACCTGCTGGCCGGGCTGACGCCACACCACGGGGTGGGGGTGGATTTTTCAGCTGAGATGATCGCCAGAGCCCGCCAGCGCCACCCCGGGCTGACCTTTGTGCAGGCCGATGCCCACGAACTGCCGCTCGAAGAACGCTTCGATATCATTATTCTCTCCGACCTGGTTAATGACGCCTGGGATGTGCAAACCATGCTGGAGCAAATCCGCCCGCTGTGCAAGCCGGATACGCGCCTGCTGCTGAACCTGTACAGCCGGGTCTACCAGCCCATCCTCAACCTGGCCCAGGGCCTGGGGCTGGCCCGACGGTTGCTGCCACAAAACTGGTTGACGCCCGAAGACACCGAAAACCTGCTGAACCTGGCCGGTTTTGAAGTCATCCGCCACCAGCAAGAGATCCTGCTGCCTCTGCCGATTCCGCTGCTGCGTGAGTTGTTTAACAAGCTGCTGGTCAAACTGTGGCCCTTCAACGGTCTGGCCTGGGTCAACCTGTTGACAGCGCGCCCGACGGCCGTGCCAGCTCAATCAGCCCCCAGTGTCAGTGTGATCATCCCAGCCCGCAACGAGGCTGGCAACATCGAGGCCGCCTTCCAACGCGTGCCAGCCCTGGGCAGTCACACCGAAATCATCTTCGTCGAAGGCCATTCCACCGATAACACTCTGCAGGCCATCGAAGACGCCATCCGCGCCCACCCCGAAACCGACGCGCACCTGTATCGCCAGTCGGGCAAGGGCAAGGCCGATGCGGTCCGCCTGGGCTTTGAAAAGGCCAGCGGCGATATCCTGATGATCCTGGATGCTGACCTGACCGTGCGCCCCGAGGACCTGCCGCGCTTTTACGAGGCATTGGTAAGCGGCAAGGGCGAGTTTATCAACGGGGTGCGGCTGGTCTACCCAATGCAGGAACAGGCCATGCGCTTTCTTAACCTATTGGGCAACAAGTTCTTCAGCCTGGCTTTCTCCTGGCTGCTCGGGCAATCCATTAAGGATACGCTGTGCGGCACCAAGGTGCTGACCCTCGCGCATTACGACCGTATCGCCGCCAACCGCGCTTACTTTGGTGAATTTGACCCGTTTGGCGATTATGACCTGATCTTCGGCGCGGCCAAGCAAAACCTAAAGATCGTTGATATGCCCATCCGTTACCAGGACCGCACCTACGGCAGCACCAATATCGATCGCTGGCGCCATGGCCTGTTGCTCTTCCGCATGCTGGGTATCGCCGCCGCACGTCTCAAGTTCATTTAAGACTGGCACAGGCAACCCTTGAATTCAAACAGGCAAATGGGAAGGTAACGATATTGATACGTAATCCAAAACTTGACACTATCCGTGGTATCGCTGCCATGCTGGTGGTTTTTTCTCACTTTTCCGATCTGAACAAGGGCTTCCTGGGCGGTTTCTTAGTCGGCGGTAAGGGCCAGTTCGGGGTAATGTTATTCTTCATCCTGAGCGGTTATCTGATGGCGACCATTTACCTGGAGCAACCAGCCACCTGGGCTAATATTTGGAAATTCGGCGTAGCCCGCTTTGCACGCGTCATGCCGCTCTACTTGCTGGCGGTCTGGGTTTCTTACTGGTTTATGATGTCAGGCAAGCTACCGAACGGAATTTTTTACAACATCGACAGTGTCGAGAAACTAATAGAACACCTGCTGTTCATTGTTGGCACCTCAGTCCTATGGTCCATACCGGTTGAAGTGCAGTTCTACGCAGTTTTTGTGATTATTTGGTGGGTGTTCGCGCGCTTTAAGAAAGGCTACGGCAATTTATTTCTATCAGCGCTGGCGATCGCCTGTTTATATTTGCAATCACTTGTACCCAACCTGAACTACCACGGTATTCATCTGACGATCGGCATCGCGAAGGCCTTTTTACTGTACTTTCTGGCGGGCATGCTGCTAGGGCAGGTTAAGCTCTCGGGTTGGAGTGCGCCTGCTTACTTGCGCAAAAATTTTTTCGTCATGGTGTTACTGCTATTGCCATTCTTCTTTACCGAAAATTACAACGCGATCTTCCACTTAAAGAACAAGATTGATTACACTATTTGGCTCGACTTGCGCAACCTGGTGGTAATGTCGGGATTGTTTTTCATCCTGGTTTTCCTGGTACCGGATAACAACATCATCCTTTCAAACCGGATTGGAAAGTTCTTGGGCGATAGCTCGTACTCGATCTACATCCTGCATCTTCCCATTCTGACCGCACTCTTCCGCTATTTTAAGCAACTAAAAGGTGCCTGGCCCAGGCTGGGCATCGGACTGACCCTGGTCCTGGTATTATCTTATGCCAGTTACCGTCTGATTGAAATACCTAGCCGCAACTGGTTGCGTTCGCTGGCTTTTCCGAGGAAAAATTCCGGCAGCGCGGCTGAGCCAGTGGCAACCCAACCCAAATAACGCAGGCAGAAAATAACCATGAGCAGACCCATCCGCGTTCTATCCGTGATCGGCACCCGCCCTGAGGCCGTAAAAATGGCCCCGGTGGTCAAGCGCCTGTCTGCCACGCCCGGTATCCAGGCGCTGACCTGCGTCACAGCCCAACACCGTGAAATGCTCGACCAGGTCCTCAACCTGTTTGACATTCAGCCTGACGTGGACCTGGACCTGATGCGCCCGGACCAATCGCTGGCCCAGATCACAGCGGCCATCTTCACCCACCTGGACCCGGTCATCAAGGACCTGAAACCCGATTGGATCCTGGCCCAGGGGGATACAACCACGGTGATGGCCACCGCGCTGCTCTCGTATTACAACCGGGTGCGCTTCGGGCATGTGGAAGCTGGCCTGCGCACCGGCGACAAGTTCCAGCCCTTCCCCGAGGAGCTCAACCGCAAGGTGGCCGGGGTGGCCGCCGACCTGCACTTTGCCCCAACCGAATGGTCTCGCCAAAACCTGTTAAAAGAAAACGTCCCGGCCGAAAGCATTTTGGTGACTGGCAACCCGGTCATCGACGCGCTGCGCGAGGTCTCGGGCAAGCCCGCCCCGGAGGAGATCACCCGCCTGCTGGCCCCGCTGGGTGCGGCGCGTGTGGTGCTGGTGACCGCCCACCGCCGCGAGAATTTTGGACAGCCGCTCGAGAATATCTGCGCTGCGCTGCGCGAACTAGCCGAAAGCTACGGGCCCAGCCTGCACATCATCTACCCGGTGCATCTCAACCCGAATGTGCAAAACGTGGTCTATGCGCGCCTGGCCGATCTGCCCGCTCACATCACCCTGCTCAAACCGCTCGATTACCTGCCGATGGTGCACCTGATGAAACGCGCCAGCCTGGTGCTGACCGATTCGGGTGGGCTGCAGGAGGAAGCGCCTGGGCTGGGTGTGCCCGTGCTGGTGATGCGCGCCACCACCGAGCGCCCCGAAGGAGTCGCCGCGGGGACAGTGCGGCTGGTGGGCACCGAAACCGCCGATATCGTGCGCGCCGCCCGCGCACTGCTCGACGACCCGGCCGCCTACCAAAAAATGGCGCGCGCCAACAACCCCTATGGCGATGGTCACGCCGCCGAACGCATTGTGCAAGCCCTGCTGCAAGCCGGCGCCTGAGCGAACAAATAGGGATGGGAGACGGAGGACGGAAGACGGGGAATGGCACGTTCTAGCCACAAATTGATTTTCTCGCACAACAAAAAAAAAACACCCCAGCCGGGTTGAAACCAATGGCAGGGGTGTTGATGATTAAATGAGCTGTGGGCTGGTTAGTCTGGGCCGCCGTGCATGATGCCGGTTTGTTTGTTGCGCAGGCGTTCGAGTTTGATCATATCGAGGCGCGCGCCGAGTTCTTCGAACAGCTTCTGCGCCAGCATCAGGCTCGATTTAGCCAGCAGCTGGTTGGACTGGGCCGAGGCCAGGCGTGCCAGGCTGAGCAGCAAACGCCCGCGCTCCAACTGGTTGGAATTGGCATTAAAGACCTCTTCGGCCTCGTGGTACAACTGTTTGGCCCGCAGGAAATCGCCTGAAGCCTGGCTGATATCACCCAACAGGCGCAGGGCACGGCCCTTATCCTCGCTGTTGGCTTCCTCGCTCTGCAAACGCTCCAGGGCAAGTTCAGCGTAGCGCATGGCCGTCACCAGTTCTTTTTTGCCCAGGTAAATACTACCCAGGTTGACATACACATCACCCAGGTAATCCTCATCACCCTGGTTCTTAAACAGCTCTTCGCTGCGCAGGCTGTAATCGAGCGCATTGTGCCAGTCAGATTGGGCGATATAGAGCTTGGCCAGGTAATGGGTGGTAACCGCTATGTTGAAACTGTGCCCAATCTTTTGGGCGCTGTTCCAGGCTTCTTCCAGGTGGCGGCGGGCCTCATCCGGGTAGCCGCGGTCAATTTGCAGCAGGCCCAGGTTGCCCTTCAGCTCGATGTTACCGACCACGTCACCCAGTTTGGCATAGATCTCGGAGCTGCGCTGGAAATTTTCGAGCGCATCGTCCCAGACACCACGCCGCCAACCCAGTAAACCCAGGTTGTTATACAGGCGTGCCACGGTTGGCAAGTCACCGATTTCCAGCACGAGTGTCAGGCTTTTGGAGGCGTACTCGCTGGCTTCCTTCAGGCGGTCGCGTGAGAAATACAGCCCGCCCATGTGATTGTAAATGGAAGAAATCACATCCAGGCGCCGGGTGGTTTCGGCCAGGGCGAGAGCCTGCAGCAGGTAATTTTCAGCCTCATCCATGCGCCCGCGCCGGAAGAACATCCAACCGGTATCATTTAATATCTGGGCCAGCTCGGCCGGTGAATTAAGCCCGGCATGCTTGAGGATATCCGTGGCCCGGTCCATGCACTCCATGGCGCGGTCGTACTCACCCTGGTTGACAAAGGTCATGCCGATCTTGCGCTGCAGTTCGCTGGCCAATTCGGCGGAGGTATCTTGCTCCGCTGCAATTGCCAGGGCAGCCAGCTCGTAGGCCGCGCGCGTGGCGGGGAAATCACCCGAAAGGATCAACGCATCGCCACGGCCGGAATGTACATGCACAGCTTGCAGCGGGGTAAAAGCCACCTCGGGCAGCAGCGTCAGGGCATCGTCAAAATATTTGAGCGACTGGCTGGGGTTGTAATCGCGGCCAGACTTTTGGCCGGCCAAAATCAGGTAATAAAGGGCCCGGTCGCGGTAATCACTCCAGAAGTAGTGACGCGCCAACACATCGATCTGGTTTTCGAGATGTCCAATATAGACACGCTCGATCGCATCAGCCACCAAACCATGCAGCTCCTTGCGTTCACGCTTGAGCAGGGTGCTGTAAATCGTATCCGAAACGATGACATGCTTGAACATGTATTCGCCGCCCGGAGAATGATCTGGCAGGATGAATTCGCGTTCAAACAGCACGCCGATCGCATCACGGGCTTCCGCATCAGTAAGGACAGGCAGACAGGCCACCAACAGCGCGCGTGTAAAGGTGCGGCCGATGACGCTGGCCACCTTGAGCACATGGCGCTGAAGCGGTTCGAGGTGATCAAAACGGGTCAAGATCAGGCCTTCGAGCGTATTGGGCACGCCCAGGGCCTTCAGGTCGACATCCTCTGCCAGGCGCCAGTGATTATCCTCGCGCATCAACAAGCGGCGATCCATCAACATGCGCAAGATTTCTTCCAGGTAGAGCGGGATACCCGAAGCGCGCTGGACGATATCATTGCGCAGGCTCTCAGGCATGTTATTGATATTGGTCAACTGCGAGAGCAGGCGATCGGCCTGGTCTGGCGAGAGGTAATTAAGGGATAGGTCAGTAAAGCGCAGGCGCAATTGGTCGGTGGCGCGCTTGACGATATTTTCTAGCTTGCCGCCGGTGAATGTGCGCGAGACGGCCACAATTTCGATCGGGTGGTTCATCAGCAGGTTCTGCAGGTAATCGATCAGCTCGAGCGAGCCATCGTCCGCCCAGTGCAAGTCCTCGAGAATCAGCACCACCGGGCGGTTGCGTGAATCAGCCAGCAGCAGCTCGCGCACGGCCAGGAAGATTTGCTGACGCAGTTGGTCAGCGGTCAAAAACTCGATACGGCGGGCTGCGTTGGGGTTGGAAAGCGGCAGCGAGAGCAGGTGCTCCAAATAAGGCAGGATCTCCTCGCCGCGCTCTGGCATCGAACGGCTGACATGTGCACGCAGGGCGGCCTGGGCGTCCTCTTTGGAGGTATCGGCATCCAATTCCAACATGCGCTGCAGGGCATCCTGGAAGAGCCAGTAGGAAACCCCCTTGCGGTAGACCAGGCTGTAGCCTTCCATCACCTGCACGGGTAATTGCGAAAGAAAGGCCTTAAATTCGGAAATGAGGCGGCTTTTACCCAGCCCGGCTTCGCCGTGCAGGGCCACAAAACGCCCGACCCGTTCACTGTTCATGGCGTTGACGGTCTGGCGCATGCGCTCCAGTTCGCCATCGCGGCCAATCATGGGGGCATACAGGCCTTCGATACCGCGCACCGAGCCTGGCTTGGTCTTGGTGCCCTTCACCCGGTAGGTGGCCACCGGCTGATCGACACCCTTCATTTGGACGGGCGGCAGGGCGTCGAAATCGAACAAAGCGCGCACCTGCCGGAAAACCACGTCGCTGACCAGGATTTCATCCGACTGGGCGGCGGTTTCGATGCGGCTGGCCAGGTTGACCACGTCACCGACCGCGGTGTAATTCATCATCATATTGGAGCCAACCCCACCCACGATGACACTGCCGGAATTCAGACCGATGTGGGCCTTGATCTCGGAGCCGAGCCGGTCCTTGAGTGAATCGCTCAACGTTTTCAGGTCGACCTGCATATCGAGGGCGGCGCGGATGGCCAGCTCGGCGTTATTTTCGTGCGCGATCGGAGCGCCAAACAGCGCCATCAGGCCATCGCCAGTGAACTTATCGACCATGCCGTCATACTTATAAACATCATTGGCGAACATCTTGGAGCACTGCTGCACCAGGTCGTAAAGTTCTTCGCTATCAATTTTTTGGGAGAGGTGGGTGTAACCGGAGAGATCGACAAACAGGACTGTCACCTGGCGACGCTGTCCGGCAGCCTCCAACCCGGCTTGCCGGAAGCGATCCAGCAGGTCGGCACCAACCAGAGCGCCAATGCGGGTGGGCACCGGGTCCGATTGTTCGGAGGGCACTGGCTCGATGTTGTGCAACATACCCGTAGACAACAGGCGCAAACCGCAGTTGCCGCAGAAGCGCATGTTATCAGGATTGACGAAGTTGCAATTTCTACATTGAGTCGACATCACAAATATTATACAGGAAATTTCCCCGTCTCGGGCGCAAGTTTCAAATCTGTTTCCCCCACCGGCGAACTTTGCGGTTGTACGGCCCTTTGTTAACAAACCTCCACATTTAATCCATAAGAAAACCCGATTATCACCTTGACAATTCGTTCAGCAAGGCATAAACTTCACCCCGCTTGATAGTTAAGAGGACTAAAATATGACTCACACAGTCGAATTTACCCAAACACTTCGAACCTGGATGGATGTGTTCATGCACCGCTCAATGAGCGGTTGGAACCATTATGCCAAAACCACCGGGCTATCCATGCCGCAAATCAGTATCCTGATGCAGCTTTACCACAAAGGGCCCTGCGGGATGTCCAAAATCAGCGAGCACTTCGGCATCAGCGCTGCGGCGTCCAGCCAATTGGTGGACAAGCTGGTGAATGCCGGCTACCTGGCCCGCGCCGAGGACCCTGATGACCGGCGCGCCAAGTTCCTGACCCTCAGCAGCGCTGGTGCTGAATTGATCCAGCGCGGCAATGAGGAACGTTACAGCTGGCTGGATCACCTCTCTGACCGGCTTAGCGAGCAGGACCAGGAAAAAATTCGAGAAGCGCTGGTCTTACTCACCAACGCCGCCAAAGAAATGGAACACTAACAGATGTCTCACCAACCAATTATTATTTATTTTGCAAGGAGCAAAAACCATCATGGTTAAACTGGTTAAATCTACCAAGCCTTACATGGTGATGATCCTGCTCGCCATCGCACTCCT
>CAIVSQ010000599.1 GCA_903908605.1 uncultured Anaerolineae bacterium | reverse complement strand
ATCGTTACGGGAAGAGGCTTTTTTCACCAGTTTCGGCCAACCGCAAGATCAAATCCTCATCGTCCGGTCGCTTTCATAAAAAGCCACTCCACCAAGCACCTAGAGTATTTTTACAACGCTTATTCATACACTCTTCCCGATATATAATGAAGATCACGAATTGATAATCAGGGACTTAATTACTTATGACAATGCAGAAAACAATTTACCAAGCCGGATTTCGCGGTTGTCAGGCATTGATTATATTCATCCCAGTGACCCCACTGGGGAATTTTTTCGCAATTCATATCATCTTCCGCTTTTTTCACTTTACAACCGCATGGATCAGCATTACCAAAATCATAACCCACCTGCATATTTGTCCGTACGGGTAGTCCTATAAGCTGACCTTCGGCCGAATGAAAATTTATTTGGAATTTCATTTTTTGCTCCTTTTATAATTCTAAGTTTGTCCTATTCCCAAATTGCGCATTTCACCTGGATTTTCTACACAAAACCACCTACCGATGATTTTGGTCTTATGCCCAGAAAACTACTATATGGTTAACAATCACTGGAGTAACAATTTGCGCAGGTGAATTTCATGCAATTTTCGCCTCGTGTGACTGCGCCCAATGCATCAGCACCCCTATCCTATCGCGCCAGCGTGACAGCAGCGTGACCGGAAAGCACCTTTTTTGACCCGTTTTGGTTAACGCATGATCAAAACTGCTGGCGGCATGGCCTTTACAGAAAACAACACAAAATACCCGGTTTAGATCGGTTATAGAATCAATTTTTTTTGGATACTCTTTTAAACATTTGCCCGCGCAATCATCGATGTCATCCTTCTTGCCGCTGCGCAAACGGGTGCGGAGCGGCAAGCCCGTCTCTGTCGTTTTTTTCTTCATGGGCTGCATGCTGATGGGTATCATCTTACCTCCGGCTGGCATAATAAACCCGCCAGCCAGGTGGCTGAACTAAACCTGGGGAGATGTGGCTGATTTGCAATAGTCTTTCCGGTCACAGACCTGGTCACAGATCTCTTGCTTCTTTCCTTCCATGAACATGCAGCCCAGGTGACAAATTTTGCAATAATCAACATCAACGCCCACCTTTAGCTGGCTGCGCACCGGTAAGCCATCAAATTTGCACCGCTTGCTTTGATTGTTTTCATCATATTGTTCCTGTTCGGTTGATGTCGGATAAGCTGAAGAACACAACCGTTGCCCGGCTACCAGCGAAGTTGGCTCTTCATAAAGACCGCAAAAATAGATAGCGGGCTAACCCTGGGGTGCATAAGGGATGCTCAATAAAAATTCTGATCACAGTCATTTTTACAGGTAGCTTTTTTCTCTCCACTTAATAACCTGCAGGTCTGATGACATAATTGGCACTCATCGACCCCGGCCTTTAGCTGGCTGCGCACCCGCACACCCTTCAAATTTCCACCGCTTGCTTTGGTTTTTTTCATATCATCCTCCGTGCTGAATAATTGAAAAAATTACGAAAATCGACCACGGCCCTATCGGCACGGGTCATCACGACCATCATAGCCCACCAGCGTGACCCAGGCGTGACCGCAAGGCCCCTTTTTTGATCAATATTTCACCATCGGTTACCAAACTCCAGGCTGGCTGCCACCACCCCGGCGGGCAAGACCTGCCACGCCCACAAACCTGGGTTGATTGAATCCAAAGCGGTGAAATTTGCCAACAGATTGGTCTAAATTGTGGTTTTCCCCGTCACGCTCCCGTCACGCTGTGCAGGTATGATAGCCATAGTGGACATTTTACATACAACCAGCAGCCCACCAGGATACCCCATGGCCATTCCATTCTCCCGCTCCACCCGTTCGATGAACCACGACCGTTTTCTACCCAACCTGGTCGGCATCCTGCTGATCTGCCTGGTGCTGATCCTGTGGATGGTCTGGTTTTTCACAGGTCAGCTGGCGGTCTACGCCACCACCATTAACTACACCGTTCGAGAAGACGGCCTGCTGTTGGGCAATTTTCCGCCTGCCAGCCTGGCACAAATAAGCCCCGGTCAGCCAGCCGAACTGATCCTGCCGCCCCAAAACGGAAAGAGCAGCGACCCGATCCAGGCCGAGGTGATGAACGTGCCAACCAGCCCAGGCGAACCGGTTGAAATCTATCTGTTCAGCGAAGCCCTGCCAGCAGGCGCACCCAGCGGGCAGCTAAAAATCCTGATGGGCAAAATCACCCCCGCCCAAATGATCTGGAACTCCATTCAAAATTAAGCCGGTACAACGCATGCCCGAAACTACCAATCGCTCCGAAAAAAAGTTCTTCGTCCCCGAGGTGGTGCAAACCTCCGAAATGGACTGCGGCCCGGCCTCATTAAAGGCCCTGCTGGAAGGCTACGGCATTTACACCAGCTACGGCCGGCTGCGCGAAGCCTGCCAGACCTCGGTGGATGGCACCTCGATCGATTCAATCGAAGACCTGGCCGTCAAACTCGGGCTGGATGCCGAGCAGGTCATGCTGCCGGTCGACCATGTGCTGCTGGACGACCTGGCAGCCCTGCCCGCGCTGGTGGTGACCCGCACCCCCAGCGGGCTGACCCACTTTGTGGTGGCATGGAGCCAGCACTACGGCTGGGTGCAGCTGATGGACCCGGGTGTCGGGCGGCGTTGGGTGCGGCGTGAGAGCTTCATGGCCGATATCTTCAGGCACTCCTTCCCGGTGGCGGCCGGTGCCTGGCGCGAATGGGCCGGCTCGGAGGGTTTTCTGTTACCGCTCGAATGGCGCATGTCCCTGCTGAAAATCCCGGCCGGGCAAATCGAAGCCATGCTTACCGCTGCCAGCGCAAACCCGGGCTGGCAGGGCCTGGCCGCGCTGGATGCCGCCATCCGCTTGGTGGAAGCCCTGGTAAAAACAAAGGCACTCGAACCGGGCGAGCAGTGCGGCAGTCTAATTTTCGCCCTCGCCCAGGCCAATTCAGGCCAGCAGCCCGCGCCCAACCAGCCAGACGACGGTCCCAACTTTATAATCCCCAAGGGCTACTGGTCGGTCAGCGAGCTGGAAGAACCCGGGCCAAGCGATCCGCAGGCCAACGCCGAACCCATGCTGGTGCTGAACGGCGCGGTGCTGATCAAGGTCAACGGGCTGCGCCAACAGCAGCCAGAAGGCCCAGACCCGCTCGAAGAGCTGCCCGAAGACCAGCCCGACAGCGCACCCCAGGCAGCAGAAGAAGAACTGGCCCCCGAGCTGGCTTCCATCCTGGAAGAACCGCGCATGAATATTGAAAAAACCATCTGGAACACCCTGCGCGAAGATGGCTGGCTGGTACCGGCCATTATCTCAGGTGCCTTCCTGGTCTCTGCCCTGGGGGTGGCGCTGCAAGCCTTCCTGCTGCAGGGGCTGTTCCGCTTCCAATTCATCTTCCAGTCGCCCGAACAACGCATCTACGCACTGGCGGCCCTGTTCACCTTCCTGGTGGCACTCTTCCTGCTGGAATTACCGCTCAGCGCCGCCAACCAGCGCGTGGGCCGCCGGCTCGAAACGCGCCTGCGCATCGCCTTCCTGCAAAAGATCCCGCTGCTCAGCGACCGCTACTTTCACAGCCGCCTGACCTCGGATATGACCGCGCGCGCGCACGGCCTGCGCTCGCTGCGCAACCTGCCAGGCATGGCGGTTGGTTTTTTGCTTTCGGTCTTCAGCATGCTCATGACCGTCTCGGGCGTAATCTGGCTGCAACCCAGGTCGCTGGAATTTGCGCTGGGAGCCATGCTCATCTTCGCCCTGTTTGGCTGGGCCTCGCACACCATCCTGGAAGAAAGCGATCTGCGCATGCGCACCCACGGCGGCGCGCTCAGCCGTTTTTACCTGGATGCCCTGCAGGGGCTGCTGCCCCTGCGCACCCATGGCGCCGAGCGTGCCTTCCGGCGCGAACACGAAGGCTTGCTGACCGAGTGGATGCGCTCCAATTCAGACATGATCAAGACCGGGCTGGGCATCCAGGCGATTTCGGCCCTGCTCTACGCGCTCTTCTCGGCCTGGGTCGGTTTTGATTACATCCGCGGCGGCGGCCCAGCCGGGGGCGGCCTGCTGCTGTTTTACTGGACGCTCAACCTGCCGGTCCACGGTCAATCGATCGTCGGCTTCATCCAGCAGTACCCGCTCATGCGCAACAGCCTGCTGCGCGTGCTCGAACCGCTCGAAGCCCCGCAAGAAAACAGCCCAGACCAGGCCCCGGACCTCAACCCCGGCCACCCGCCGCTAAACACCCCACCCGGCGGCGTGCGCATTGAAATGCAGCATCTGGACCTGGTGGCTGGCGGGCACACCATCCTGGAAGGCGTCAACCTCTCACTGCGCCCAGGCGAACACCTGGCCGTGGTGGGGCCTTCGGGCGCGGGCAAATCCTCGCTGGTGGGCATCCTGCTGGGCTGGCATACCCCCGCCGCCGGCCAATGCCTGGTGGATGGCCAGCCCCTGCTCGGCCAGGCGCTGATCGACCTGCGCCGCCAGACCGCCTGGGTGGACCCGGCTGTGCAATTGTGGAACAAAACTCTGCTGGAAAACCTGACCTATGGCAACAACGGCGGCCCCACCGACAGCCGTGGTCTGCGCATCGAAGACGCCGACCTGTACAGCCTGCTGCAGCGCCTGGAAAACGGCCTGCAAACCATGTTGGGGGAGGGTGGTGGGCTGGTCTCGGGTGGCGAGGGTCAGCGGGTGCGCCTGGCGCGTGCCATGAACCGCAGCGGCGTACGCCTGGTGGTGCTGGATGAACCCTTCCGCGGGCTGGACCGCGCCCAACGCCGCCGCCTGCTGCACAAGGCGCGTGAATATTGGAAAGACGCCACCCTGATTTGCGTCACCCACGACGTGGGCGAAACGCTCGACTTTGAGCGCGTGCTGGTGATCGAAAACGGTCACGTCATTGAAGATGGCGCCCCCGCCAAACTAAAACGCCGCCGCAACAGCCGCTACGCCGATTTACTCAAGGCCGAGGAGCAGGTCCGCCAGGGCATGTGGGCCTCAAGTGAATGGCGTCACCTGCGCATGGATGATGGCAAACTGAGCGAAGAAGTTTGATGGGGGACGGGGGATGGAGGACGGGGGATGGAGGACGGGGGACGGGGGACGGAGGACGGGGGACGGAGGACGGGGGATGGAGGACGGGGACGAGCTGCTGTCATCTCGCGCTACTGTCATCTCGCGCTACTGTCATCTCGTGCTACTGTCATCTCGTGCTACTGTCATTCCCGATAGAACTGGGACGATGTGCGAGCACGCGCCTTTGTTCCCGAGGTAGGCCCTGGCTCTTGTAGGGTCGCGTGCGTGGCAATCTCGCGTCCAGAGCGCTGAGATCGCCGCGCACGCACACCGGCCAGGTTTTCCGCAAGTGTATTTTTTCGCGCGCGGCCTGTAACCGCCCGCGCAACACTATTTGCATGCATCGTAACACGATTGCAAGTCGCTATCCTTGGCCCAGCAATCGCCGTCATAGCCGCCTACCCCGGCAAAAAAACATAAAACATTTTTCAAATCACGGTCACTAACACATTTATCATTGCAGGTGGCAATTCTCAAAGGCAGCCCTGCGCGCAAATGTGTGCGCAGGGACAATACCTGATGCAGCTGGCTCTCCGATTTTCCATCTTGAACATTCATATCAACCTCCATCCACAAAATTACACATCTCGGCACACTGCGGCCAAGAATTGCCCTCAGCCATGCACTCACCCCAGCAGCTTTCGCCCACATTCAGGGCCGTTTTTGTTTTCAACCCAGCCTGGTTTTTCGCCTGCCCAGGCTTACAGTTTTGCCGCAACAAGATCGTAGCCGGCCTCACAGACTTCATCGCGGCAGGCGTCCACATCGGCGGCATCATAACACGCATCCCAGCAGTTGAAAAACAATCCATTAAGTTGTGCATAAGACCCATCCTGGCCATACGTGGCCCAAAAATCGTTGGCGAAATCTTGCGCGCTGGCATACTCACCCTCCCCAACCAGCAAGTGTGTTCGCAGCTTCAATCCACTTTGAATGTTTACCATTCGACAACCACCGCAGCCTGCTTATTGCGGATCAAATACAAAGAAAACCCCATCCAGCCCAATCACCAGCTGCCCGCCACCAAACAGCAGATATTCCTGGAAACCTGGGATATCACAGTTGGTGCTAATCACCTGCAGCTCACTTTGCTGGATGCCCAGCGCCTGCGGGGATGTCTGCCAGGTGCCAGCCAGGTAATCTTGCGTGTTGAACGTCTCGGCCCGCGTGACCAACCCCGTGCAGGTCTTGCCCTGCCAGCGGATTTCGGTCGGCAGTATCTCAACCTGCTGCTTGAGCAGCGCATCAGCCTGGCTCGTCTCCATGGCAGCCACCTGACCAAAAACATAGCGTGATGCCACCCAACGAGTGGTATCACGCGAGGAGAAACCGCCCAGCGATGGCAGGAAGAAGATGATCACCACCACCAGCATGAGCACGATCACAGCAAGGATATAGACTATCGTACGGTTTTGTTGACTCTTCATCACATCACCTTTTTCCATGGCAACCTTTATGGACAGGCCATGCTGAGGGCTGCATCAGCATAGGCTTTTGCAACGGTTTCGCTGTTAAGCGGCCTGCTCTGATATTCACCCATACAGGGCTGTTGCCCGTCGAAATAGCTGTAACGAACAACGACATGGTATTTTGAATCAATTTGCCTGACCTCAGCAGAGATGATTTCCGCATGCAGCTCTTTCCAATTGACAATATCCTTATTCATCGTCTTGATTCCTTCCATGTGGAAGGACCGGTTGAGCAACTGCCTGGCCGGTCCTGTCAGAAATGATCAACCCTTTGCAAACGGCACGCCAATCCTGGAGGCCCAATCATCACACTGTCGACCATGCATGTTCGATTGCTTGCATCTTTCGTTGGTTTTATTCAACACCGTCGTCAGCTTGGCGGTCGGGAAACTGCTGGTCACATCACCGACGAATGCCGAGATGAAATCAGCATAGGTTTTCATGGTGGGGCCGGTTCCAATGCGTAACTGGCTGTGAACGGTGAACCCTTTGGTCTGGATCATTTGATTGTTTTTCATTTTTCGTCTCCTATTAAGCAACAAAAAGCGGCAGCGCCCTTCAATAATCCCATCATAATTCGCCAGCGTGACACAAGCGTGACCGGAGAGGCTTATTTTCAAACCAATCATAAAAATTGGTCAATGTAAGATTCCTGTTGAAGATTGTGCAAAATTTGCGTTTCCCGTCACGCTCCCGTCACGCTGTGGGGGTATGCTATACACACAGATGGAAATTTACCCGGGCAACCAGTCCAGGCCCAGCAACATGTAGAATTGAGGTCGTTATGGAAGAGATCGAAACAATACCCGCCCTGCTAGTAGACACGTTTGAACCCTATTCGCTCGGGCAGGAATTTAAGAGCTGGGCCCGGCGTTTATGCCCACGCGATTACCCCCAGGTCGATGCCGAAAAACTGCTGGCTTTCCGTACCTGGATCGGCTGCCTGCCCAATGCCCAGACCGAGCGCCTGGCACTCGAAATCGCCGGGCTGTGCCGGATACCCGGTTTTAACCTGGATTGGTTCAGGCAGACTCTGCGCCAGCCCGAACCCGGCTGCCACCAGACCCTCATGCTGGTCCTGTTCGGCCTGGCCACCTACCAACGCTGGACCAGTCTGCACCATCTGCAGATTCTTTCGCTGATCGGCAAGCCCCAATGGCGGCGTGACAAGGCCTTTGGCTGGCAGTTGTACATGCTGCTGGTGGAGGCTGGCTTTACCAAAATGCCCGGCGAGTTCCTGATGGCTTCATCCACGGTGCGCGATGAGATCATCGATAAAACCATCCGCGAAGCCTATGAGCACGATTACACCCTGCTGGTGGCCCTCACCCGCGAAATTCTCTTTTTGAAATATTACAACGATCAAACCCAACCCGGCCGGCTGTTACCGGCATAGGCCGTTCCACCAACAAAGGTAGAGTATGAAGATCAACCACAATCCCTCACAAACCAGCAAACCCATCTCCATTTACGGGTTCAGAGTACGCAGCAACCTGCGTGCCGGCAAGCCGCTTGGCGATTGCTGCGCCGACCT
Organism: uncultured Anaerolineae bacterium; assembly: GCA_903908605.1. GTDB lineage: Bacteria > Chloroflexota > Anaerolineae > Anaerolineales > Villigracilaceae > UBA5195. The sequence continues at coordinate 517 of CAIVSQ010000599.1, read as the reverse complement.
GACCCATTTAACCGGCCTGGACCGCCTGGCAGCCCTCTACACCCAAATCACCGGCAAAGATTGCGGCTGCAAAAAACGCCAGGACTGGCTCAATAAGCTCGTCCCCAATTTCCTCGGGAAATAGCACTGTACAAGTTATCTCTCTTCATTTGAATAGAGATTATCTCAAGCAACAGCATGCTGATCTTGCCAAGCATAAATACTTACCCTCACTCCCTGGCGATGTTCGCCAGGGAGTTTTGATTTGCCCCTGCCCTGGCCATTAATTCGCAGATTCAAACACCCCGACATCACCAACGCTCATCCCACCGCCCAGCGGTCGGGCACCCCCGCAAGTGTATTTATTCATCGCGCGCGGCCCAAACCGTACTCCCTACCCAACCCCCACTCCGCGCGCGGCCAGTTATCTTTTTCCACAAAGTCAAAAATACCACCTCCCCCAGCACCCCCCATCCCGCCGCGCAGCAGCCGGGCACCCCCGCAAGTGTATTTTTTCATCGCGCGCGAGCCAAACCGT
>CAIVSQ010000598.1 GCA_903908605.1 uncultured Anaerolineae bacterium | reverse complement strand
GCACTCAAATTTTTTACTTGGCAGGGTTATAATTTGTGAAGACGGTCTCCCCATTATCATTCGGGTATTTATGGTCGCTGGCATACCTGGAAAGAACAGGATTAAGATTGTAGGAAAGGTTCTCATGGAACAAAATAAAGAATTAAAACAGCATTTATTAATCAAAACCGACCCATCAGCGAATCCCAAGGCCGTGGTAGTCAGTGGAAATGCCCGCTTTACAATTCTTACGCCTCGCTTACTGCGTATGGAGTGGAGCCCGGTGGGAATATTTGAGGATCGTCCCAGCCAGGCATTCTGGTTCCGTAATCAGGAATGCCCAGAATTTACTGTGCGGCGACTTGAGGACACATTGCAGTTGGAGACGGAATACCTACAACTCACTTATGCCGTGGGACAATCTTTTGCTGAAAATTCACTGAGAGTTGACCTGAAAAACGTCAATAGCACTTGGTGTTTTGGCGAGAAGGATATGCAAAATCTGGGCGGAACCGCCCGCACCTTGGATGGGGTCGATGGCCCAACACCCCTGGAACAGGGGCTGATATCACGGTCGGGCTGGTCATTGGTGGATGACTCTCATCGACTTGTATTCAATTCATCAAGTTGGCTTGTATCTCGCGAAGCACCCGATAGTCAGCTTGACCTATATCTTTTTGGGCATGGGCATGACTACCTGGGTTGCCTGCGTGACTTTAACCTGGTGGCTGGGCAAGTTCCCATGATCCCGCGCTATGTTCTCGGTAATTGGTGGAGCCGGTATTGGAAGTTTACCCAAGAAGAATTGTCCGGTTTAATGGATGATTTTGAAAAATACCAGGTGCCATTATCTGTGTGTATTATTGATATGGATTGGCATGTCACAAAAACTGGAAACAGTAGCTCAGGATGGACGGGTTATTCATGGAATCGTGATCTCTTCCCTGATCCGGATGGCTTTTTAACCCTGCTGCACGAGAAAAACCTGAAAGCGGCCCTTAACCTACATCCGGCGGACGGCGTTCACCCCCATGAAGAAGATTATGTCGAAATGAGTAAAGCAGTTGGCATTGACCCTGCATCGCAGCTACCGGTGGAATTTGATATTACCAACCCGCGATTTGTGAATGCATATTTTGAGATTTTGCATCACCCACAAGAAAAACGCGGAATAGATTTTTGGTGGATGGATTGGCAGCAGGGTGTAAAAACACGCCTCTCTGGATTGGACCCACTCTGGTGGTTGAACCACCTCCATTTCCTCGATCTTGGCCGGGATGGTAATCGACGTTCATTTATATTTTCCCGCTGGGGTGGGCTTGGCAATCATCGCTACCCGATTGGTTTCTCGGGTGATACCATCATTACCTGGTCATCTCTGGCTTTTCAGCCTTACTTCACCGCCACTGCATCGAATGTGAATTATGGTTGGTGGAGTCATGATATTGGCGGCCATATGGGGGGATTGCAGGATGCTGAACTTTATTCTCGTTGGGTTCAAATGGGAGTCTTTCAACCGGTCCTGCGTTTGCATAGCACCAATAATGAATTCCTGGAACGACGTCCCTGGGGCTATGATGCCGAAACTCTCGAGATTACCCGTCATGCCTTGCAGCTGCGCCATGCTTTGATTCCCTATCTGTACTCCATGGCCTGGCGTTACCATAAGGATAGTATTCCTCCGATCGTGCCCATGTATTATGAATATCCGCAGCAGGAGGATGCCTATGCCTGCCCGAACCAGTATTTATTTGGCAGTCAGTTGCTGGTGGCTTTCTTTACTCAACCCCACGACCAGGATACCCGTATGAGCCGGACAACAGCCTGGTTACCAGAGGGTGACTGGTATGATTTTTTTGCCGGGCGACACTATCCCAGTGGCTGGCATGCAATTCATGGCGGCTTGCGTGATATGCCTGTCTTTGCCCGTGCCGGGGCTATTGTGCCAACCGGCCCCATGGTGGGGGTGGGGGGAGTTGATACGCCTACTCACTTAATTATGAATGTTTTCGCCGGGGGTAGTGGCAGTTTCGATTTGTACGAAGATGAAGGGAATACCAATTTCTACAAACGAGGTGCTTATGCCCTGACTGGCATGCGTCAGATTTGGAATGGAAACCAAACAACATTCGTTCTGGGGCCAGCCCAGGGGGAACTTGACCTGCTGCCCGCAGTCCGCAGCCTTGTTCTCAATTTCCGCGGTTTTAACAACCCCGATGAGGTGATTGTAAAACTCAATGGGCAACTGCTGAATGTTGCCCGATCTTATGATGGCGATACCTTCACCTTTTGCCTGGATGGCTTGCAGGTGACGCCCGCTGATGTACTTGAGGTAAAACTAATTCGGGTGACTGGCAGCCTGGCAAATTTTGCCGACCACCGTGAAGAAATGGTGCAACGGATGATCCGCTTCTTCAAAATGGAAAACAACGCCAAACGAGATCTTTCGATGGCTGTTCCGGAAATTCTTTCCAACCCCGCCATAATCGGCGGATTTTTATCCTCCCTATCCAACAGCCAGGCCATGGCTCTCTTTGAAGTGATCTGTCAGGCTGGATTGGATGTAACTAACAGCACCGGGCGCGAATTGGTCACCTTGTGGAACAGGATGGGTGACAAGCAGGTGACTTATCTGGTCAGTGTGGAACAGGTCTTTCACCGCTGGCGAAATAGCAGCCAACCACCGGCTGAAGGTGGTGTTTGCCCGCCCATGAAATCTTTCCGTCCGGATGTGGATTTTGGCGATACCAATCCCTGGACGGTGCAAATATCTTATTATGGGGTCTGTTTAAATAAATATCACCATCCGGGTTAGGCTGGTGATATGAGTGGAAAATCATGATAGGAATTCGAATGGACGATTCCTATCATGAGGGAATAAAAGTCAGTTTATATGCTCGCTTTGTATTTTCTGTGACTTTGCCGGCTTCCCCCAAGCGGATGCCCGGGACCCAGGTGATTGTTTCATCCAAGCAGATAACAGGCCAGTGAGTTCTGTACCGCCTGGTTATTTTATTGTTGATAAACATATCCGCCAATTTCATGGTTTGGCGTGGCATTCCCAAGGGCTCAATTCGGTCTCCGCTTTGGTAAGATCTTGCGCGTAGGCATTTGGGGGCAATTCCGGCATCCAACCAGGCGGAAAATTGGCTGTTATTTTGTTGTGCCTGGGCAGTCAGATCGCCGGTTGAAAATTCCTCTACTCGCAAAGACCAGTGGTTGTCCAGGGAGAACAGTCCTATTTCCAATGCAATCTCGTGGCTTAATTGGGGCCAGGAGTCGTTCGGTAGCGCAAGAATATCATCGGTTACGAAAAAGGAATTTCCTTCAATTAGCGTTTTCAGGTTGCCAGCCAGGTCAACCGGTTTGAATGAAAGTGCTCTTTCCAACGCTGAGAAATCCATATCGCGCAATCCAGGTTTCAACTCGAAAGCCGCCCGACGCAGCAAATGAGGGGTTAACCCAGGTGACAATTTCTTTAGTTTTTCCAGGTCAAATTCCACAAAGTGTAAATCTGTAGCGAGGACGACAGCTTTCCAGGCATTTTCAATTAATTCGCTCAATAGTTCAAAGTCACCCTGCAGGGCTTGTGCTGTCCGGGCGATTGTCAGGCGAATATTGGGGTTATAGGTTTCCAGCAGGGGGAGAAGATCGTGCCGTAGTCGATTACGGAAATAGCGCGTATCACTGTTGGTAGGATCTGTACGAGTCTGGATGCCATGCTCACGGCAGTACTGAACGGTCTCATCACGACTCCATGAAAGCAGAGGGCGCACAAGCGGGATGGTGTGATCGAAAACTGGCAGAATCAGTCGCATCGGCATGCCTTTAAGCCCTGCCAGGCCTGCACCGCGCAGGAAATGCATTAAAACGGTCTCTGCCTGATCATCTGCTATGTGGCCTACTGCCACAGCCTGTGCGCCTACTGACCGGGCTTCGCGAAATAAGAATTGGTAACGTAGTTCACGTGCTGCTTCTTCAATGGACAAATGCTGGCTGCTTGCATGTGCGCCGACATCGGCGGAATCACTTGTGAAGGGCTGCCCCAGTTGCATGGCAAAATCGCGAACAAATTCCACATCGGATTGTGCGCCAGGCCGGAGTTGATGGTTGAAAGACGCCACCAATAACGAGTACCCCTGACTGTGCAAGTAATGCAGCAAAGCCAGAGAATCAGGCCCTCCCGAGACACCCACCAGGATGGGCAGCCCGGGTTGAAAGCCGATGGTGGAAAGATCAGTGATTGGCATGCCGCTAATCCTGTTGAGCAGGCTGGATGGAAAATTGGGAATACAACGAAATGGCCAGATTGAGGAAGGTCTATACCTGGTAAAGTTCCACCAGTACACCACTGGCACTTTCCGGATGGATAAAGGCATAACGCTTGCCATCTGCGCCGGTTCTGGGATGTTCATTGATCAAGCGAATCCCATTCTCTTTGAGTTGTACAAGCATCCCATCAATATCGTCGACTTCCAGGCAAACATGGTGCATACCTTGTCCACGTTTTTCCAGGTACTTGGCAATCCCAGAATCGGTTGTGGTGGGTTCAACCAGTTCAATTTCTCCACCTGCAACGGGTAAAAAGGCGACTTTTGATTTTTCGACGGGCACATCTCTTAATTCATGCAGCTCAATGCCCAATGCGTCGCGCCAGAATTTTAACGAACTTTCAATATCCTCAACAACAATGGCGACATGATTGATTTGCTTAACTTTTGGCATGGTGATCTCCAATTACGCATAAATAATATTTTCATCCTGCCGGGAAGTTCAATTTTATTATGGCAGGTGTGTGTATTGGGTGCGTATCCATTTTACCCTGTATTTATTTAACGTTTGCTGATTGAAAATGGACAATAATAGTCGTAAAATAAATTACATTTCAGGAGACCAAAATGCAGGCAAAGCCAAAAGCGAAACTGACCCAAGATATTCCGGTAGGAAACGGGAAAGATGTTAATGGCCATGCTCCAAAGATACACCAGGCCAAGTCACCTGGCCTCACCCGGTCAGGGCTCTCATCAGTAGAGCGTCTGAAGCGTGGAATGCGTCTGCTGATTGGAACGGTGCGGTCGAAGCATACTGATATCCTGCTGCCTGATATTTGCATTTCTCCCGATGGTTATGAATACGATGTCTATCACCCGCGTGGCAAGGCTCTCCGGACGGTATTGGTGGTTTATGGGATGACTATACTGGGCCGAGAGGATGTTCGCCTGGTCCGGTTTGCACGAGCATGTGTGGACAATGGACTGCGGGTAATTATGCCCCATCTACCCGGTTTGATGGATTTCGAAGTTTCCAGGCAGGATATGCAGCGTCTCGAAAGTATTGTTCGCTGTGAAGCTGCCCATGAACAGGAGCAACTGGGGTTGGTTGGATTTAGCACCGGGGGCAGTTATTCTCTATTACTGGCTGCGGATCCGGCCCTGCGCGGTCGACTTGGCCCAATCCTCCTGTTTAGCCCAATTTACGATATCCGTGATGTTTTTGAGCGTCTGCATGCTGCCCCGAACGAAGTGCCAAAAACCGATAAGGATTGGGACCAGTTTATTTGGGCTCAGTATGTGATCGCTTTTAGAAATCGCAATTTACTTGATCTACCTGAAGCGGTAGTGGAAGCCCTGCGCATTTTGCTGGCTGAATATGATGAAATGGATATACAGGTAAAAAAAATATTTTATAAAAATCATATCCAGGCTTTGGAACTCACGAGTCGATCAGGTCTGGTTAACGAGGGGCAGGCACTCGATCAGCTCTCAGCTCGTGGCCAATTGGCTGAAGTCAAAAGCTCGGTGTTCATGTTGCATGATGCCACCGATCAACTGGTTCCACCCGATCACACCAGGTTGATGCATAAGGAGCTGGCAAAACGCGGCGTGGGTCTTCGTCAACATATGCTGGTAACCTTGTGGTTATCACATGTTATTATGCAGACGAGCGGCAACCCGGTTGAATTATATAAAATGGTTGAATACCTGGGGGAATTATTTCGGGTCGGGCTGTAACTAGCCAGTTTGTTTTTCCCTGCACTTAGCGGGTGTGCTGTAATAATGGCATGGCATTCCAAAATTGTTTGTTATATACTTGCAGGCAGTCCGAAAAGGATTGGTTCATTTCGTATCCAAAGGATTTGCCTGCATGACTGATTATTAT
>CAIVSQ010000597.1 GCA_903908605.1 uncultured Anaerolineae bacterium | reverse complement strand
CTCTGTCCAATTTAGATCCATCCAAGTCTTTGGTGTGATCGCGCTGAGTTTCGGCGAATAATTATTCACAGAAAGCTACCGTCGCATTGTTTCCATAAAAGAACCGGATCGCAATAATCCTCGTGATTGAAGTGGCAACATTGTGATTGAAAAATTAGATGAAACGGAAAAAAGGCGCAAACGTGGCTTTATTGTTTTGAACCGGACCCCCGGCTGCTATTTAGAACTCGAGTTTGCACCCTGAGAAAATTGACCTAGCAGCTTGTTACAGGTAGAGCATTGTGTCGATAATCTCGATTTTTCCGTAGCGGTTTTTAAGAGTCGCAAGGAGGTGAGCACAAAAGAAAAGATATGCCATTGTCAGGGCAGCTGTTTTTCGGTTCACGTATTATCAAAGGTCACATCAAAAGTAAAGGAGAAAACACCATGAAAGGTTCTAAGAAATTTGTGGCACTATTGGTTGCTTCCATCTTTATGCTGTTGTTGGCTGGGTGCGCATCACCTACGCCGGAAGTGATCACTAAGGAAATTAAGGTTGAGGTCACTAAAGAAGTTCAGGTTGAAGTCACCAAGCAAGTCATGGTCGATGTCACGGCTGTTCCGAGTGATGTCTGGACGGCAGAGGATGTCGTGCAGGCTTCGGGCGTCCAAGCCTGCACACGAGTTGCAGCATTACCCAAAAAATTCAAGAAAGACTGGACCATCGGCTATATCAATCTGGACAAGTCACATCCCTTCTTTGGACAATGGGAAGCTGGCATGCAGGCTGCCGCAAAGTTCTATGGCATCAAGTACATAGGTATGGATGCAGCAAACGGAGCATCGATTGATCAATTGGATCCTCTGCTGGCACAGAAACCAGACTTGGTTGGCAGTCAAAAGGATATGGATGCCATCGCATCAAAGCTTCTGAAGCTGAACATTCCCTATCTAAACATTGATGAAGGCCAGACCGAATATTCTCCCTACACATATGGTATCCCAAATGCGGTTGCTGGTAAGCTGGCAGGGGAAAAGCTTGTAGATGGTTTGAAGAAGAAGATGGATAGTGACTGGAAGGGGCGTGAGCTTTACTTCCTGGAATTTACTCACGGTGGCGTACCAGCGTGCGTTACTCGTACGGGCGCCGCGGCCGCAGCCGTCAAGGATGGGATGGGGTTGGACGATAAACACGTTCTGAAGCAAGACCCATTTACCGTCGGGACAACTCCGGCCGAAATGATCGGAGCAACGTTGATCGCGCATCCCAAGGCCGTTTTTGGATTGATCCCATGCTGGGATGCCCTGGGTGTGGAACCTTATAATGTGGCTAAGCAAGCCGGGCGCGAAGCTGATATGCTCATGGTTACTATGGGCGGCGATAAACCCACGTTCGATTTTCTCAAGAGCAAACCCATCGGGTACTACGGCGTTGTCGAATTTTCACCTTGGTGCGAAGGTTGGAGTTGGGTAGAAACTTCAGCTGCCATCCTTGAAGGGGTCCCCTTTAAACCTTATTCGGTCGATAAATTCGTTGGACAGGACACTGTTGACTCACGTTACAATCAGCTATATCCGTAAAGCCAATCTGCACTACATAAGTGTTCGACAATCTAAATTGGGGAGGTCTTCGGATCTCCCCAATTGGAACTCAATTTCGGTTTCATTCACTTTCCCGTATTTTTATCGACAAGATGTAAAGGATGAGTAACTCAGTCAGTCTTGTCTGCTACGACTTTTTGCAAACCTAATGTTGGAAGACAGTCTGGTTAAAAAATTGCCCATTCCCCCAGTAAAGATTTGGAGGTAAATCAAATGACGATACCCAATGTCTCGAATGACCATGGTACAGAATATCCTGTTCTGTTCCAAATGAGTCGTGCTGAGAAAGTGGGCCGTTTTTTTCTGAACAATGGCTTACTGATGGCTCTACTCGTCGAGATCGTCATATTCGCCCTGCTTATCCCGCTCGACATCTTCTTTTCCCAGCTGAACATCATCAACATTCTGCGGATGAGCGCCGGTGTAGGGATATTGGGCATTTTCTATGCGGTCGCGATAATCGCCGGTGTGATCGACCTTGGCTACCTCGGGGCGATGAGTTTGGCAGGTTTGATTCTCGGTACTTTGTTTCAGATCGCTAAGTGGCCTTTGGGTCTGGCATGCCTGGCTTCGCTGGTCGTTTTGATTCTTGTCCAAGGCGTCAACATCCTATTAATCACCCGGATTAGAGTCACCTCAATTATTGCGACAATTGCTACCAGCATTCTGGCAGTGGGATTGTCCTATCTCATTATGTTTCAGGTAACCAAGGAAGGTTATCTGCGCATTCAGAGGCTCGAATTGCAGGATCTGGCCGACTTGAATATCCTGGGTGTGCCAGCAATCATCCCGTTGGCTGCCATCACTTTTATCTTCGTGTATATTGTGATGAATGAAACCAAACTTGGTGCACATCTTTACGCAATCGGCGGCAACGCCCAGGCAGCTCAGCTCAACGGCATCAGCCGCAACCGCCTCACGGCTCTGGTGCTGATGGGCGTTGCCATCGGTGCTTGGATAACCACCATTTATGTACTGGGTCGCACTCTTTATGCTCAAGTACTTATGGGTTCCTTCGGCGCGAGCACCGGCGCTGCACAGGGCACTGCTTTCGTGCGTCCCGATCCGCTGATCGCTTGTCTGTTTGCTGGTATTGCGTTGTTCGGCGGTGTGGGTCGAGTAGAACGCCTGTTGCTGGCAATCCTGTTCCTGGCCGTGATGGTCAGTGGAATGGGCATTTTAAACGTTTCGGCATCCCTGCGGGTGACAGTAGACGGGCTCGCGTTTGTCTTTGCAGTCCTGCTTGAGAGTGTCCGTCAGCGTATCGAGAGCCGTTGAAAGGGAGGCAATGATGCATTCGACACAACCAGGGCTTACCTATAAAGGAAGCGTTTTGAATATATTGGGACATCTCGTCCGCTTTCTCCTTCTGGACAACTGGCTTTTCACCGTTACTGGAATAATCTTCCTGATTTATGCGATCTCTATTCCGGTATTCCTGAGCGGTGGAAACCTGGAAAATATTTTTATGGGCGCATCGCTTACAGGAATTGCCACCGCTGGATTCACTATCGCTTTGCTAGCCGGGCAGATTGATGCATCAACTCTGGGTGTGGTCGCTGTGTCTGCCAACGTTGCTGCTGTGTCGTTTCAGACAATGGGGCTGCCGTTCCCAGTTGTAATTCTGCTAACTTTGGGAGTCGCTGCTTTGATGGGGCTGCTAAATAGTCTTCTGATCATAGAGGGGCGCATCTTCTCCTTGATTGCCACAATGGCAACTTCTGGTGTTTTCATCGGATTGTCGCTTTTCATTACTGGTGGCACCGCCCTGAGTATTGGCAGAGATGGCTTCTCGGAGGTGTTGTTGGCGAGGCCGTTGGGTGTCCCTGTCGCCATTTGGTTGTTGGCACTGACCTACACCGTTGCCTACATAGTGCTTAATTATACCAAGTTGGGCATGCACATCTACGCCACCGGTTCCAATTACCAAGCGGCGCGCTTGGCCGGGGTAGATGTGAAGAACATCCTGCGGTTATGCATGGTGACAGTATCTATGCTGATTGCTGTGGTTGCCATGTTGGCCATGGCGCGGGTGCGAACCTCGCTAATGTTCGGTGTCACACCTTCGGCAGTTAATTTCGGCGATGTGGTGATCGCGGCCTTATTGGGCGGCGTAAGTCTTTATGGAGGAATAGGCAGAATTCAAGGCGCTCTCATCGCCGTTCTTTTCTTGGCAATCCTCACCAACGGATTGCTACTGCTCAGTCTCCCCCCCGCAGTTGCCGCACTGATTAAAGGTGCGATATTTATGATCACCATTATTGTCGACGCCCAGCGTCACCCGAAATAACCTACTCAAGGAGGTCTTTTATGGAAGTAAAACAGCCGATCTTGGAGACGCGTGGGCTCTCCAAACGTTTTGGGTTTGTTGAAGCCGTCAAAAACGTCAATTGGCAGGTCTTCCCCGGCCAGGTGACCGCGTTGGTAGGCGACAACGGCGCCGGCAAGTCCACTCTGATTAAGTTGATCTGTGGTGCTTATCTGTTTGACGCCGGTG
>CAIVSQ010000596.1 GCA_903908605.1 uncultured Anaerolineae bacterium | reverse complement strand
GCTGATGTTTGACAAGATGTCACTTATTTTTACAACAAGCTGCCCGGTGGAGTTAACCCTTGGGGGATATTTAGCCTGGGCTTTGGCGGAGACAAGCTATGGTCTGTTCTGCAAGGTTGCCGTAAGGCTGCAAAAACGCGAATATGACTATAATGAAATAACCAATTTTCACCTCGTCAGTCACAAGTTATATCTTTTCGCGCAATACGAGCTGGTTGCTTTGCGTTCCGGTCACCGACCTTGGGTAGGGAGTTTATGGCAATGGATTTTACTACGCTGGCAGTTGTGTTGTTTATTTCCAATATTCTTCAGATCGCGGCATTGTTTGTGCAGGTAAAACTGGCTACCCGCTTCAATGGCACTGGGTGGTGGACGGTGGGTATTGGTTTGCTTGCGTTGGGGTTTCTGGCTTTGAACTTGCGGAGGGTACCCGGGTTTATTACGATTGGGGTTTTTTCCAATAACTTGCTTTTTGTGAGTGGACAAGTCTTGCTATACGTTGGTTTGTTGCGTTTTTTTGGGCGGCGCGAACGCGGCAGGATAATAATCATCTTCCTGGTAGCCTATGCGCTGGTGGATACCTTCTTTGTCTTCATTTATGATCATCTTGTATGGCGCGGATCGATTTTATATCTGACGATTGCAGGATTGTCCTTATTGACCGCCTGGTCGCTGGGGAAGTACAGACCGCGCGTGATGATCGCCTCGTCCAATTTTTTGGCGGTAGCATTTATCTTGCATGGCTTGGTGTTTGTGATCGGTTTTTTGATGGGCATCCTTTTACCACCTGCGACCAATAGCCCGACAGCCAATAATCCTGCCCAGGTGCTGGGGATTCTGGACGGTTTGATCGCAACGACCTTGTGGACATTCGGATTCATCCTGATGGTTAACCAGCGGCTGAACGCTGACGAGCGCCAGACACGTGAAGAGCTTGAGCTGATATTCCACGCCAGCCCTGACGCTGTGCTCCTTACGAGCAGGGAAGATGGGTGCCTGGTGGAGGTCAATGATGGTTTCACGACCCTGAGTGGTTACAGCCGCCAGGAGGCGTTGGGAAAATACATGCTTGATGATTTGCGTTTTTGGAAATCATCCGCCGATCGTCAGAGGATGTTGGACGAATTGGACCGTAACGAGGCATGTAAGAACCTGGAATTTGAATTCCGTCGAAAGGATGGCAGTGAGCTGACGGCGATAGTTTCTGCCCGGCTGATTGTAGTACGCGGGAAGGATCATATCCTGGGCGTCATCCACGATGTGACAGAGCGAAAAATGTTTGAGACCCGTTTGCAGAAACAGGCCTCGACAGATGTATTGACTGGCGCAGCCAACCGGCGCTTTTTTATGGAGGCAGCCAGTTTTGAACTGCAACAAGCGCAGCACCTGGAACGAGCGCTTTCGGTGGCGTTAATTGACCTGGATCATTTTAAACAGGTTAATGACACGTTTGGGCACAAAGAAGGCGACCGTGTGTTGGCGGGCTTTACGCAATTATGCCTGCAGAACATCCGTGAAGGTGATATTTTGGCGCGTTTTGGTGGCGATGAATTTGCGTTGATGCTCCCCAATTCAGGGGCAGAGAAGGCTGCTGCCATTGCCGAACGTATTCGCCAGGCATTGGCTGTTTCGGACCTTACACGTGAGAACGCGCCGTATACAGTCACCATCAGCGTAGGGATTGCCGAGATTCGCGGCAAGGCCGATACGCTGGATGAGATCCTGGGGCGCGCTGACCAGGTGCTGTACCGGATGAAGGAGTCTGGGCGCAACCGGGTGGGAATTTACGAGGGAGTTTAGTAGGACTGATGCGTGCGGCAATTGTATTGATCTTGAAAAACCTCAATCTGCCTCCAGGCGGGTTGAGGTTTTTTTATGGCTGACGGTTGAGAACCGCCAGGATGGAAGCCAAATTTCAATAAGGTGACTTTGAGGATTTTGAAATCTGGCCTGGTAGGGACCAACCCGTTCAGCACGCATGGGGCGTTGTTTGCGGATATCCTGAATTTTTATGCGGGCGAGACCGCAGCGGCTAATCGGCCGGTGTTGGTGGTGGAGTACACTTCGCCGTAAGAGAGATTATTTGCTGAAGTGCCAAACGCGGGACACGGAGAGGCACCGAGGTTGCACGGAGGGTCACTGAGGATTTGTTTTTGGTTCTCGGTGCGGCTTTGTGGAATCTCGGTGCGCTTCGTGTGAGGGCTTTTCACGTGGGTTGGTTTTAATTGGGGGGAAGGCGGGACACGGAGATCGCGGAG
>CAIVSQ010000595.1 GCA_903908605.1 uncultured Anaerolineae bacterium | reverse complement strand
AGGGTTAATTCGGGTAGCAATTCTGTGACTTCCGGACCGATCATGTGGGCTCCGAGAATTTCACCAAATTTTTCATCTACCACCAATTTGACCCAGCCAGCGTAATCACCAAGTCCGAGCGCCTTGCCGTTGGCTTGGAAGGGGAAACGCCCAATTTTAACGGAGTATCCGCGTTCTTTCGCCTGGGCTTCTGTCAAACCAAAGGATGCTATTTGTGGCTGGCAGTAGGTTGCGCGGGGCATCATTTCATAATCCAGGGTGATCGTCTCATGACCGGCGATATGCTCGGCGCAGATAATACCCATGGCAGAACCAACATGGGCGAGCATCAGTTTGCCTGTGACATCACCAATAGCCCAAATGCCTGGTACGTTGGTAGCCATTTTCTCGTCAATTTCAATGAACCCACGCTCACTGATCTTGACACCGAGCTCTTCGAGACCAAGTCCCTTGGAATTTGGCCGGAAACCGATTGCAACCAGCGCCTGTTCAGCCTCAAGAACCTTGGTGTTCCCTTCTGCCGAAACGGTTACCTTCACACCTGCTTCAGTGGTCTCAACCGCTTCCACTTTGTGGCCAGATAATATCTTGATGCCACGTTTTTTGAATGCCTTCTCCAATTCGGAGCTAACTTCAACATCTTCAAGCGGAACAATGCGCGGTAGCATTTCAACAATCGTCACATCTACGCCGTAAGAATTCCACACTGTCGAGAATTCGACGCCAATTGCACCGGAGCCGATTACCACTACGGATTTTGGCAGTTTTTCCTGCAGGATTGCTTCCGTATAGGTGACAACTTTTTGTCCATCAATCTTCCATGCTCCTGGAACGGCGGAGCTAGCCCCGGTGGCAACGATAATGTTGCCTGCCTTGAGTTCGGTTAGTTTGCCATCCTTATCGGTCACAACCACAGTATCCCGGGTGGTTAAGTGAGCGGTTCCCATGTGCACTGTGATATTGTTCTTTTTCATCAGGAAGCCAATGCCTTTGACCAACCGATCGGACACTTGCCGGCTGCGCTTGGCTGCCACACTGAAGTCGAGGACCAGGTTGTCAAAAGAAAAGCCAAATTCTTTGCCACGTTCTCGCAAAGTATGAGCAATTTCTGCATTGCGAAGCAAGGCCTTGGATGGAATACAACCCACGTTTAAACATACGCCACCCAGCCATTGTTTATCCACGATCGCTGTTTTTTGGCCAAGTTGGGCTGCTCGAATAGCTGCTACATATCCGCCGGGTCCCGCGCCGATTACGACTACATCGTACTGTTCTGACATCTTTCATCTCCTTTGAGAAGGGGGTAATAATTGGAAATTCGTGGTTGTTTTGCGCTAATTAATTTGCTGGCAAAGTAATCACGTACTTATTATTTTACTACGCTATACCAATACCTTCGCCATTACTGGCTCGAAACTGTCTGGATAACCTGGTGAATAGCACTCAAACGGGTGATTCTCAGGAAAATCTCGGCCATTAAAATACTATCAGGTTTTTGCGGAAGCATTTTTATTGTTTCTGATGCATATCGGTAGCCGCGATAGTGTGATTTCAAATCCAGGATGCTGAAATCCTGATTTTCCTT
>CAIVSQ010000594.1 GCA_903908605.1 uncultured Anaerolineae bacterium | reverse complement strand
GCTTACGAAGGCGGTCAGCAAATTAAAAAAACAAGGCATCCTTGAGCATTTTTCAAAAAACAAGTTGGTGATATTGAACTTCCCGGTTCTTTGCACACTGACAGGGGGATATTAACCTGCATTTCAGACATTTGTCATACAAAATTAGTGCCTTCCTGCGGCGGAAAAAGTAGCCCCGGCTACTTTTATTATCCTCGCGATTGGGTTATGCTTATCTTGAATAATCCTGTTTTCTTCCATGGTTAGTACCCGAGCAACCTAACGGCAAGGAGAAGTGTGATGAAAAATATTGTCAGGGAATTATGCGAAGCCCCCAGCGGACGCGCGGAAGTGTTGCAAGGGAATATGGCATTTGCGGTTGGTTGTGTTCGGGGCGGCGTTCATGCGGTGGATGGCTACCCTGGAACCCCCAGCACAGAGGTAATTGACCGGGGTCTTTCCCAAGTACAGGATTTGCTAAAAGTTGGCTGGTCGGTGAATGAAGCAGTAGCAGCCGGGGTTGGTCATGGTCACTCCATGGCTGGACGAGATTGCGTTGTCACCATGAAAATCCCTGGACTATTCCAGGCGGGTGATATTTTTACCAGCGGTGCTTTGTTTGTCCAACCACGCGGTGCCCTGGTGTATTACATAGCCAGTGACTTCACTCCCAGTTCAACCCAGCACACCCTTGATCCACGCTATCTTTTCAAGAGTTGTTTCGTACCTGTCTTTGAACCCCGCAACCACCAGGAGATGTATGAATCGGCCTCCCTGGCAGTGGAAATTTCGCGCCAATACAAGACGCAGGTTGTGGTCATGCCTAACGGCAACCTGTGCCACAGCGAGGGCCTGATCAGGCTCATGCCAACGGTCCAGCGTGAAACGGTATTGATGCCAGAAAGCCTGAAAGCCTTCAATGTTTTACCGGCAATAGCTCGAAAAAATTACGATTCCGTGCTAACCGAGCGCATGCCCGCGCTGCTGGAAATGGTCGAAACCAGCCCACTGAATAAGTGGGAGAAGTCCACCCGACAACCCGGCCAAAAAGCCCGAGTCGGGGTCATAACCTATGGGATCGGTGACATGTACGTTCGCGAAGTTCGCCAGGCCCTGAGTGCCGAGTTTGACCTGCTTTCGCTGGCATTTACGAACCCGTTGCCCATGCAGCTGATCCGCGATTTTTGCAATTCGATCGGCGGTGAAATCTTTGTGATAGAAGATGGATACCGCTATTTGCAGGAAACTATCGAGAACGCCGGCTACAAGGTGACAGGCAAAGACCTATACAGTCCACTCACTGAATGGACTCCGGCGTTGGTAGCGGAAAAGATGGGGCTGGCAAATCATGCGGAATCCTCCACCGCAGCGCCTGTGATGCGACCGCCCGTCATCTGCCCAGGCTGCCCCTACCGCCTGATAGCCCAAGAAATTTCTTTATTAAAGAAAAAGAAGATGCTGGATGCCGTTTTTGGAGATATCGGCTGTAATACATTGCTTTATTTTATGAATGCTCTCGATACAGGCCTGGCGATGGGCGCGAGCGAAGCCGAAAGGATCGGCTATGTATTTTCACGTCCAGAACAAGCCGGTCGCTGCATCAGCATTGTCGGAGATGGAACGGAATGTCACAGTGGATTGGATGCGACCCGCAATGCCGCGTATCGCAATATGCCCGGCGTGAAAGTAATCCTGGATAATTCCTGGGCGGGTATGACCGGCGGGCAGCCATCGCCGACTTCACCGCAGAATCTTAATGGTGAGGCGATGAGCTTCAATCTGCCAGAAACACTAAAAGCACACGGCGCAAAGGTAGTGGAAGTTGGCGCTTACGATAAAAAGGCATTGCGCTTGAACTTAAGAAATTCGCTGCTAGATGCCGAAAAAGGGATCTTCACCACCCTGGTGGTAGGTGACGGAGTTTGCATCCAGAAACTAGCCCCCAGTACCCAGCGTGTATCTGTGAAACCAAAACTTTGCAGAAAATGTAACGCCTGCCTGATATGCCCAGGGCTCGAACTAAATTCCGCCGGAATTCCGGTAGTAAACAATCTTTGCAGCGGCTGTGGCGGTTCCTCGCCCTCCTGTGCGCAAATGTGCCCCACCAATGTATTGCTACCCGTCGATCTGCGTGACCTTAACCTGTCCTCGGCTCAAACTTTCGAAGAACCACCGCTTGAAATAGCGATGCCAGACTTTTCCAGGTCAGTTTTACCCGAACGCATCTCATTGGCTATCCGCGGAGTTGGTGGCCAGGGCAACTTGTTCTTCGGAAGTGTTCTCTCGCGACTGGCGATTTTGGCTGGGTTCGATGATACGAATATCATCAAGGGTGAAACACATGGCATGGCCCAGATGGGCGGACCGGTAATAAGCACCTTTAGCTGCGGGCAGGTTACCAGCCCGGTGCTTCTGCCTGGCAGCGCAGACTGCCTGATCGTGATGGAAAAAAGCGAAGTTCTCCGACCTGGGTTCCTAGAAATGTTAAAACCTGGCGGAACCATCATCCTGGCAGACACGCGCATCGTTCCCCCAGGGCTGCCCGAAGATCAGTACCCAACCAATGACCAGATTAAAACCAGCCTGGCCAATTACCACGTTATCGAGGTCGATATTCTGGCCAAAGCGTTGGAACTTGGAGACCGCAGCGGCCGCACAGCCAATGTTGTTATGATGGGTATACTCAGCACTTTGCCACCCTTCGACCTGATTCCAACTGCTATGTGGCTGAAAGCCCTAAAAAATGCCAATTCAAAACCGGCAGTATGGGCAGCAAATTACATTGCCTTTTTCACTGGTCGCGAGAACGTTCTGGCAAAGGTATAGAACCAGCTTTATTCGAATAAAATCATTCCAGGTTGTATCAACTCGATCAGCTTGGAATGATTTAGATTTCATCCACCTTATTGTAAAAAAAAGCCCACCTTCCAGTTGTGAACGTGGCTGGTGGGCGATAGGATTAACACAGTAATTCCAACTTGAAACAACGCCTGTCCTTATTGCTCAAATTTATAAACGCAGACCTGTTGCCTCATCAAAATAATAGAGAGCCTCCGGATCAATAATAGCATGCACCATTTCGCCAACGCCAGGACCAGTCATGGAACCATATATCCCACTGAAGGTCTTGCCATCGGTATTGGCGTAAACTCGTTGAGCATGATTGACGAAATCGGCTTCGAGTGCATCAACCACTCCGGTTAAAAATATTCTGTCTGTGGCTGGCATTGAAGTGGTTATTTCGACATTCTCAGACCGAAAACCTAATGTTACTATTTGCCCAGGACGAATTCTTTCACGGATATTACCGGGGAGGTCGAGCGCCTGCGACCCAATAAACAGTTGTTCGCCATCCACCTTACATCCTTCTAATAAACACATTGGAGGCGTTCCGAAAAAACCTGCTACAAAGGAATTTGCCGGGGATCGCATTAATTCGGAGTAAGTACCAACCTGCTCTATCTTTCCGGCTCGCATAATAACAATTCGATCTGCCAGGGCAATGGCTTCAACCTGGTCGTGTGTAACGTATATGGTCGTGATGCCAAATTTGCGCAGTAAGCGCTTGATCTCGATGCGAGTTTGTGCGCGAAGCTTGGCATCCAGGCTCGAGAGCGGCTCATCCATCAGGAATAACTTCGGACGGCGAACAATTGCCCTGGCGATGGCTACGCGCTGTTTTTCGCCACCTGACAGGGTTCCCGGTTTTCGAGGCAACAGATCGTTAAAACCAATACCCATTAAATCCGCAGTGTATTGGATGCGTGCGCGAGTTTCTTCATCATTAATTTTGTTGAGCTTGAAAAATAAGGACAGATTGCCCTGATTATTAAAATGCGGGTAAAGGGCGAAGTTTTGAAAAACCATGCCGATATATCGATCTTTTGGCTCAATTTCGGTAACATCCTCACCATCATAGAGGACTTTTCCACTGTAATCGTTAATCAGCCCAGATGCGACCCTTAAGAGGGTACTCTTTCCGGAACCCGAGGGGCCTAACACCACCAGCGTTTCCCCATCCAAGACAACCAGGTTAACATCTTCTAACGCAAGTGTGCCCTCTATATTTTTTTGAGGTAAATCCTCCTGAAGTGTCTCTTTGCGGACTTCGTACAAGCGAAAGACCTGGAGCTGGGTCGACATTGTGTAGGTTACGCTAACATCACAAAATTCAATTTTTGCCATTGTTGGATCCTTGTATTTTTCATGACCATCTTAAAATCGCTGCAAAACTGCTCACGGTTATTTGGTACATTATTGTAACTGTTCAAACCCCACAGGTGTATATATTAAATTCTATCGGTTGGATGCATCACATCGCAAATAATTCTAGAGAAAAAAAACCTGACAAGTGAAGGTTATATGTGATCGTAAAAATTGTCAAGCGAGATGCCTGAAAACTAACGAACCAAATTTATACCGTTTCCACATAACCTGGCAACACAATTTTTTATAAGAATCCGGTTGACAGGTTTG
>CAIVSQ010000593.1 GCA_903908605.1 uncultured Anaerolineae bacterium | reverse complement strand
GAACCCATTTATCAAAAATATTGCCTCGGTAGCATCTTTGGAGATTATCAATAATACAGGAGATGACCTGACTGTAATTGACAAAAAGCTGTTACAAAATTATCTCAAATACTTAGGCGTTTCGACTCTGACTTTTTTTGCAAATGGCAAAACCATTAGCCTATACCAGCAGGTAAGTGTAGAAGGTGATGATGCGAAATGTTGGGAAATTCAAGAAGTGACCCCCTGGGATGAAATAGGATTAGACAAGGTCAAAAACTATCTCGTTTTGAATAGAGAATTAGAAAGTGAAGCTGGCTCAATGGCTTACCAAAGAGAAGATGGGCTCTGGTCACCGACATCGTCAATTCATGGAAAATCCAGAGTGGACTTCTATTCGATGCTCAAGAGGAAATATAGTTTCGTTGACACAGGAGAATTCTTTAGCACGCAGGGGATCAATTTATCGAAATTCCAGGCGATCAGAAAACCGAACAAAAAGTCAACCGAAGATACTGCTTCTCTGTTGCTATATGATCATGCGCGAACGAAAATTGACAAAGAAAAGCTATTTCAAGACGCAGAGCCTTTTACGGATGGGCAATACCTTGAATCCGAGGATTTGATCATTGCCTATTTGGCAAGCCAAAACGAGGCAATCCAGATCGATGCATTTTTGGAAAAACACAACATCAAGCTCTCTCCAGAATTCCAGAAAGTAATGATTGAATTAGGTGTAAAAAACTGGATCAAGGAAAATATAGGGAACACTCAACTGGGACTGCCCATCAATCCTCAGGCTTTTACTGAGCAAAGATTATTTGCTATTTATGTTCGAAGCCCGCTGCGTCAGGACGAGAAAGTGGTTGCTGTAGAGTTTGTTTACCAGGAAGGCCAGATTTATCTTAAACGCATTTTGCGGAACAAGAAAGAAATCATTGATCGATTCCCATTCTTAAAAACGCGAAAGAGCAACCCTAACAAGCTGATTAACGCGCAAGAATATTTTGTGGATGAGAATAACCAAATCTATATTAGTTGTTACACGGATGACACCTATACCCCGACATTAATTGGTCGCCCAGATATTCTTGAGACTATGAAAGCAGGAACACTGGAAATCAATCGCCAAGCGGCAGATGAGACAAGTAGCCGATTACTACCGCTTGTCTCCTATTACAGCGGAGAGATTAAACCATTAAACCGAATCAATAATATGGTTTGCCTGGATCTCAAAAATTCGACTTTCATCCAATATTATGTGCCGGCCGGAAAGGGGCTCGAGCAAAAAGTTAAGAAGGGTTTCAGGGTATACCATCTCATCGGCAAAACCTATGGAGCAGAGAGAAAAGATATTTCCACAAGTGAGTTAATCGCTCACCCAATTACTGCATTGCATTTCAGCACTCTTACCCAGAACATTCTAAAGATTAGCGAGAACAGTCAGGCATCGCTCCTGCAAAAAATTACCAAAGTCTTGGTCGAAAATTGAACACGCAGCAGAACCAATTACTGAATATAAGGTATATGCTCCATCTTCATCAACCGTCAGGATATAATAAAACTCTGGTTTCTTTAAGATTCTTATCGGGAAAACTCAACAACGATGCTAACAGCCTACCACGCCAAGTACTTTGCTCACGAATTGACCAAAAGACACTCAGCCGATAGCCCAGAAAAATTTGCCGGGACTTTGGTGGATGCTCAAGTCGATCTCAACCCTCACCAGGTTGACGCAGCTATGTTTGCCTTTGGTTCGCCACTTTCCAAAGGGGCTTTGCTGGCTGACGAGGTTGGGCTTGGCAAAACGATCGAAGCTGGACTGGTTATATCTCAACGATGGGCTGAACGAAAGCGTCGGATTCTGGTAATTACCCCATCCAACTTGCGCAAACAATGGTTCCAGGAATTGCAGGAAAAATTCTTTTTACCCTGTCAAATTTTGGAAACAAAATCTTACAATCTGGCTTACAAAGAAAGTAAACACAATCCTTTCGATCAGGACACGATTACCATCTGTTCTTATCATTTTGCTCGTAATAAATCAATTGATATTACGCGCATCCCCTGGGATCTGGTTGTTATCGATGAGGCTCATCGCCTGCGGAATGTATATAAAAAATCCAATAAAATTGCCAACGAATTGCGCGATACGCTTAAGGGATTCGATAAGTTATTGCTGACCGCCACACCTTTGCAAAATTCTTTACTCGAACTGTTCGGATTAGTCAGTTTCATTGATGAGTATACCTTTGGCGATCTTAGAAGCTTTCGAGAGCAATTCAGCGATCTGAATGATCCTCGCACTTTTCAGATTCTTAAAGCACGGCTAAGACCGATCTGCCAGCGCACTTTGCGCAGTCAGGTATTACCCTATATTAAATACACCAAGCGATTTCCGATCACTCAGCGATTTACACCATCCCAGGATGAATTAACCCTCTACGATCTGGTTTCTGAATATCTTCGGAAACCAGAATTGCAGGCGTTGCCTACGGGACAGCGCCAGCTACTTACGCTTGTGCTGCGCAAATTGCTGGCATCCTCCACCTTTGCTATTGCAGGCGCACTCGATAAGATGGCGAAGCGGTTGCAAAAAAGGCTGGATGAAACTGATACATCTCTTGAACCGTTTGAAGATGTTTTAGATGAGGATTATGAAGGCCTGGATGAAATAGCCGATGAGTGGGAACCACAGGATGAGCCATTTGAATTGACATCAATTGAACGTAAGGCTCTCGAAGATGAGATTGCCGAACTGAAGGCTTTTCACGAGTTGGCCATTTCGATTACTGAAAATTCAAAGGGTCGAGCCCTGCTGAAAGCACTTGAAGCAGCCTTTGCCAAAGCTGCCGAAATCGGTTCGGCACCCAAAGCGTTGATTTTTACTGAATCACGCCGCACCCAAGAATATCTTTTGAAATTACTGGCTGACAGCCTATACGGCCAAGGTATCGTTTTATTCAATGGCTCGAATAACGATACCAGATCAAAACAAATATACAATCATTGGCTTGGTCGCAACAAAGATACGGATCGCGTGACAGGCTCTCGGACTGCCGATATGCGTTCCGCGTTGGTGGATTATTTTCATGATGACGGTCAAATCATGATCGCTACCGAAGCAGGGGCAGAGGGCATAAACTTGCAGTTTTGTTCATTAGTGGTTAATTACGATCTACCCTGGAATCCTCAACGAGTTGAACAGCGAATCGGTCGTTGTCATCGTTATGGTCAACAGTATGATGTGGTAGTGGTAAATTTCTTAAACACAAAAAATGCAGCCGATCAGCGCGTTTTTGAACTGCTTGCGCAGAAATTTCAGCTTTTTGAAGGGGTGTTTGGAGCCAGTGACGAGGTGCTGGGTGTGGTGGAATCGGGAGTCGCATTTGAGGCTCGTATTGTCGATATTTACCAGAAATGCCGGACGCCAGATGAGATAAATAATTCTTTTGATCAACTGCAGGAAGAATTGAGCACCCAGATCAAAGAGGCAATGACCCAGGCGCGCCAATCATTGTTGGAGAATTTCGATGATGAGGTGAAGGAAAAATTGCGTATCCGCGCCTTCGATACTCAACAGAATCTCAGCCGATATGAACAGATGCTGATGCAGTTGACTGAATACGAATTGAATGGTCACGCAGAACTTTTCAATGATTTTTCGTTCGTGCTCAAGGACGATCTCTTTAATCGAGACGATATACCAACGGGTCTTTATGAACTGCCGCGCCGTTCGGGTGGAGCTCATTTTTACCGATTATCTCATCCTCTGGCTCAGCAGGTGCTTGAACAGGCAAAGAGCCGCCCATTAGAACCTACTGAACTGATTTTTGATTATTCCAACGCTCAAAACAGAATCACTATTCTTGAAAACCTTCCTGTTAAGCATGGCTGGTGTCAATTATCTCAATTAACAATAGAGTCGCTTTCGCAAGTTGAAGAGCGACTTATCTGGGTTGCATTCAGTGACGATGGCAAATTGTTGGAAGAAGATATTACTCGTAGAATGTTTCAATTGCCGGCGCAAATAAACAATAGTGTTGTACTGACCGATCCCCCGGCTAATCTTGACAGTCAGACAGCCGAGTTTCAAAAGATCATTATGTCGGAGATCAGTCTTCGTAATGCAAAAATTTTCGAGGCTGAAATAGGCAAGCTAGAATCGTGGGCCGATGATCGTAAATCCGATTTGGAGCGCGAAATTAAAGAATTTGATCGACGAATTAGAGAAACCCGGCGATTGGCAATGACAGTAGTTACGCTGGAAGAGAAGTTGGATGCGCAAAAAAGCATAAAAGCGCTTGAAAAAGAACGAACAGCAAAACGACGGGAACTTTTTATTGCACAAGACAAAATTGATGAACAACGTGACCAAATCATTGCTGAGACAGAAGGGCGGTTGAGCCAATCGAGCAACCTGTCCAATTTATTTAATGTTCACTGGGTCGTCGTATAACTCATCCATCGCTTAAAACTCAACCTATTACGGTTCGCCGGAGAAAATCTGATGCCAGACCCTACACTCAATCAAAAAGCAAGTGAGTTGTTAGCTAAAAAAATTGTAACTCGACTGGTAAAAGATGGCCTGCTGCCAGAAATGTATGCGAGCGAGGCGCAATTGTTGCTGTCTCAAGGAGCGCCAAATCCTGAAGATTGGCAGTTGTTAGCTGAAAAGGCAATAGAATTTGAAACTAAAGGGGACCATAATGAGCAACAAAAATCAAATTGAGAGATTGGCTTTTAATAGCTTTCGTGGAGCGACAAAATCCGTTGTATTTCAATTTCACAAAGAAAATCCTATCGTTCTAATCTTTGGCGAAAATGGTTCGGGAAAATCGACAATTGCGGATGCGCTGGATTTTATCTGCAATAGTGACTTTGGTTCTCTCCGGCTTCGCAGCGGAACCACTCCTAAAAGCCACATCGTCTCTGCTATTGGAAAAGCACAGGATTTGGAAGTCGAAATGGTTTATGGAGGCAGCACCTGGCAGGCTAAATTACTCAACGGCAAGATTGTTACATCACCTGAAAATCCTCCTCAGGCCTTCATTCTCCGGCGGGCTGATATCACCAAAATCATGGAAGCCACCGATAGTGACCGGTATAAAAGCCTGAAGGAATTCATCACAGTTCCACAGATCGATGCCGCAGAGGCTGCTTTGCGTTTAGCTTATAAAACTGTGACCGATGAAGTCAATCAGTCAATTCAACAAAAGAGTACCGCAGAAACCACTTTGCACAATTATTGGGCAGCTGAGGGGAAACCCAATTCGGATTATCTGAATTGGGCCCGATCTGCGGTAAAACAGCCTATTGACACTTTGTCCGCTCAGATCACAAAAAACCAGAGTTTGAGAGATAAACTGGATATTGCAGTTCAGGCTGATAAAGATTTGATCGCGTCTGAAGGGAAATATCAGACTGAACTTGAAAAACAAGCTTTATTGGAAAAGGAATATAAGGAGGCGAGCCAGATACAGCCAAATGCCGATCTGGTTTTAACCTTGCAAGCGGCAAAGGCATTTCTTTACAAACACCCCAAAACTGATCAATGCCCGGTGTGCTCTAAACCAGAAGCTTATGATTCCCTGGTATCCCAGATTGATACTCAACTTGCGCAACTCCAAAGTATTCAGTCTCTCCAAAGTCGAATAGAGCTAAACAATTCCGCAATTCAACAGGCCGGTGGCGGCAAAAATCTCAGTGCCCAACGTTGGAAAGTTGCTGTTTCCGATATTTTGGCTATATTGCCAACCCCCCTGGCCGGCTTTCCACAAATTCCGGCATCAACTACCGCTGAAGATTTTCACCCATATCTCCAGAAACTGGTTGCGCAACGGTCTGTGTTGGTTGCAGAAATTGAAAAAGCCGAACGGGTTGTAAATCAACGCAATGCTCTCTTGACTCATCTTGCAACGATCGAAGAATTGAAAGAAACGATGGAAATGAAGCATGCCCTATCATTGCGATTACAGGCCATAATTACGGTGGTAGAACAGGAACGTAAGTTACATGTCCAGAATACTGTCGATGGAATCAGTGGCACGGTTAGCCAGCTTTATGCTCGCATTCACCCTGATGAAGCATTGGGTGACCCTAGCTTCGGGATAAAAGCAAATACTTCTGGCTCCCTAACCATGAAAGCGAAATTTGGCACAAATAATGATGTTCCTCCAGTAGCGTAT
Organism: uncultured Anaerolineae bacterium; assembly: GCA_903908605.1. Classification (GTDB taxonomy): domain Bacteria; phylum Chloroflexota; class Anaerolineae; order Anaerolineales; family Villigracilaceae; genus UBA5195. The sequence continues at coordinate 848 of CAIVSQ010000593.1, read as the reverse complement.
TACAGTGAGGGACATCTGGATACATTGGGATTATGTATTTACCTGGCCCTGGCCAAGCAGTCTGGCAATGCGCTAGTGGTACTGGACGATGTCTTGATGTCCGTGGATGATCCTCATCTTGACCGTGTAATTGACATCATCAATGAAGAAGCGCCCAACTTTGGTCATGTGATCATCACGACTCATTCACGTGCCTGGTTTAACCGGGTTCGCCTTGGAAAAGGCATGCAAGCCGAATTAATTGAACTATATGGTTGGAGTCTGCAAAACGGCATGAACCATGACCATGCTCCCCTGGCAGTTAACGAACTGCGCGAGTCTGTTAGTGCATTAAAACTTGACCGTCAAGCTGTTGCATCAAGAGCGGGTATTTTATTGGAACATATCCTGGATGATATTACCCTACGATATGGAAGCCGATTGCCACGCAAACAGGTTTCAAGTTATACACTAGGCGAATTGGCAGGTGGGATTGATAAAAGCCTTCGCAAGCTGTTTCGGGTGGATAAATTGGATGAAGCCGGGAACCAGTCTGAATCAATTTTTCTCTTGGCATTGATCGAAAAAGCAACTGCCGATGGTTGGATACGTAACCAGGTGGGCGCGCATTTTAATCCTGATGAAGAAGGGATTTCTGATAGTATGGTTCGTGCATTTGGGGAAAATGTTCTGGCCATAGCAGATGCGATTCTATGCGACCACTGCCACCAGTTGCCCACGAAAAACAAGAGTGGAAGTTATTGGGAATGCGGCGCTGGATGTGGGAAAATAAGGCTATACCCTCTTACTGCTCCTAATCGAGTTGCAAATACAGAATGAACAGATGGTGAAAATTATGGATAATCAGG
>CAIVSQ010000592.1 GCA_903908605.1 uncultured Anaerolineae bacterium | reverse complement strand
GCTTGCCGGGTCTGGCGGCATGGTTTAACACTTTCTTTGATTTCACTGGCGAGAATAGCAGGATTAACAATCCAAACAGGTTAGGGCTTGTAAATTGGATGCGTTTTATCGGTTGATATTGCAAAAGAATAATTTCATTGTACATCTTTGGGGATTAATTTACTGCCTGCTGGAGGCCCAGGTTCTACTTTAGTAATATTCTGATTGTTGTCCCCTGGCCATTTATTTCGCCCCTGTTGCACTATATCGACACACGAACTTAGCCCTGCTGTGGGGCAGCTTTACCGTGAGCGCCACGGTTGTAAGAAGCCGGGCTGTTTTATTCACGAAGACCCAGGTTGTCTTCCTGTTCAGAATAACATGTGCATCAGGGGATGAGATTAGGCTTTCCCTTTTATATTAATGCCATCTAGGGCGAATCATTGACTGGGTACCAAGTATCGACGCAGTTACTTCTGGTGGTTGTTTCCTGGATAGCGGTGCATTTGTGCGGTTGGAAAGCAACCACATCGGCATACCCCAACTGCATGGATGACCGCTTTAATTAATCGATAGACCCAGGCCCTATTGCGTGGCTGCCTGGTGGGCGTTTTGCTCGAAGGCTTTTTTCATCAGGCGCGAAATGGGGATTAACATCAGCCAGCTCAATATTCCTTTGGGATGAAATGTCATGCTCCTGGTTAGTTCTGTTTTTGCACCGGTGCGGCGAAATTCCCACGTCTCAATAAAATGAGTGGCGAGATGTTGAAGTGGGGCGGAAAATTCCTGGAAGCGCAGCACGATCTTGTTGTCTTCATCCCATTCGACGATTTCTTCAACATGAGACGATCCGTCTGTGTTGAGCACGCGGATGCGCGAGCCGACCAGGTCGGGGGTTTTATTTTCAAAACGGGCCTGTTTGATCCCGGGTAGGATTGAATACCCGGTAAATTCTGGCCAGCGCTCGGTCTCCAGGAAAAATGCGCAAATTTCGTGTGGGGTTTGATTCGTGCTGCCGTGAATCTTGATTTCAATCGGTTTCATAGTTTTTTAGCCTGTTCTTCTTACCGGGCGAGGTCTGGTTTACATGTAGTTGAGGTTTGCGAGAGCGGTGCTCTGCCGGTTGGGCGTGACTGGATTTATACAAAAAAACGTTCCCGTATTCCGGGCTGACGTGATGGATAAATACAAGTTTACATGAAAAAGGTCACCACGGGTGAATATTTTTTGAGATATTACGCACTGATGATGGATGTTCCGCTCGTGAGCTCCCATTTCATCAAAGGGGTTTCTTGGGTGCAGATGGAAAAGGATGTCAAACCAGGTCCAATTGCCTGCGCGAAAATCTCAATAAAGCGGGCGCGGTTTTGCCTGGCCTACCATTTGGCAGCGAATTAACTTGAATGCAGCCCTCATCACGACTCTGTTTTGTGCAGGTAATTCATCGCCATGGCTACTACTGCTGACCAGGATAATATCTTAAACTCTCCAGCGTCATGGGCATCGTTGAGCTCGGCCATGGTGAGAAATAGCAGCTGCTGGTCTTCCAGGTCATCGCTGGCGGGTTCGGCGGTTTTACAGGCATCCAGGGCCAGGAACAAGTGCATGGTGGCGATCCCGCGGTTGGGGTCCAGGATATGACTGCCCAGGTTGATCCAGCGAGGGGCAGAATAGCCTGTTTCTTCCAACAGCTCGCGTTTGGCAGCCTCGAGCGGCTCTTCTCCCGCTTCGAGCATGCCGCCAACCGTGGCCAGGGTGGTACCTGTCACTGCATATTTTGTCTGGCGAAAACAAAGAAAGCGCTGCTCTGTGTTCCTGGCGAGGACGATTGCTGCGCTCGGAATGATCAACCAGGCCCAGTCTGGAATAATCATTCCGTCGGGAAGTTTTACGGTGTGATTTTCCACGGTCAGGAAGCGGTTGTGAACCAGGATTGTTTTTCGTTCGAGTGTTTGCCAGGGGCGGAAAATTTTGTCGCTCACTTGTTCTCCAGGGACGAAATACGGGGTGAGAAAAGCAACATTGTCCATCATATCGACTTTCAGGATCGTTGATCGTTCGGTAAAGAATTGAACGTGGATGATTATACCTTCCCTTAGGGTGATTGTGCGGAAATACACAAAGAGACGTGTTTTGTTTCCGAAACGGAAATAAAACAAGACCTTATTTGACAATCACGACAAATTCGTTTTATAATAATTTATCAATAGAAACCCTTGGAATTATTTGATTCCTGTTTCTATTGATAAACAACCTAGAGAGGAGAAAGAGATGAAAGCTAATTATTTACTGAAATTGTTGGTTATGTTGGTGGTTGCAAGTCTTGTGTTATCCGCCTGTGGAGGAACGGGGGGAGCCAAGGTCAGTATGAAGAAGGATATCGGAGCTGGTGAAGGTGAGGTTTCTATTATTGCCTGGGCAGGTTATGTTGAACGTGGTGAAACTGATCCCGCTTATGACTGGGTGACTGAATTTGAAAAAGAAACCAGCTGCAAGGTCAATGTGAAGGTCGCGGCGACTTCGGATGAAATGGTATCGCTGATGAACGAAGGCGGTTTTGATCTGGTAACGGCTTCTGGTGATGCATCCAATCGCCTGATCGCTGGAGGCAAGGTTCAACCGATCAACGTGGATTTGATTCCCTCATGGAAAACGGTTGATGAACGTCTTCAGAGTGCCGCCTGGCATACGGTAGATGGCGTTCATTATGGTGTGCCATACCAATGGGGACCGAATGTATTGATGTATAACACCAAGACATTTCCTGAAGCACCGACCTCATGGAATGTGGTTTTTGAGGAGATGACCCTGCCAGATGGCAAGAGCAACAAGGGACGCGTGCAGGCTTTTGATGGCCCGATCTACATCGCTGACG
>CAIVSQ010000591.1 GCA_903908605.1 uncultured Anaerolineae bacterium | reverse complement strand
ATTTCACCGCAGATGTGGTCAGGGTGAAAATCCACGGAGAATGGGTCGATATGGCCAAGGTAGGGCGTAAATCGCTGGATAACCCCAATTTAGAGCGAGTCTGGTAAATTATCATCTTTAGTGGATGAGGGGCTTTTTGCATGCACCAGGCAATGGCTGTAGTCAAATAGAATTTTCTTGAGAAACTAAAATAAAAAACGACTGTCCTCAAACAGCCGCTGGTACTCAAAGGAAGCATATAGTAAAAAAACGCAGGGGGCTTAGCGCACCCTGCGTTTCCATTCTTCTTTCATCTGCAGGTCCCGGGGAGATTCACCAGACTGCAACGTGAGAAAGTCCGTCAGCAGACGATTAAACCCGGATGGATCATCAAGCATTGGGAAATGCGATGATTGTTCAAAGATGATCGAGTGCATGCTGGCGGGCAGGGTCAGCTTTTCAAAATCGGGCAGTGTAATAGCCGGATCGTTCTGCCCATAGACTAACAGGCAGGGTGTATTTACCGCGCTGATACGGTGCGACAGATTAAATAAATCGGGGGAATTGAAAGATGCCGCCAGTGCTTTAACATCAGCCTTCAAACCATCCGAGCGGGCAGGCTCCATGGCGGAGTCCTTGACCAACAGCCAATCGATCAATTCTTGCAATGCGGCGCTGCGTAATCGCGTGCTAATGGCATTAATTTCAAAAGGCAGTTCAACTGTCATGATGCGGTCAACAACGGTGGGGTAACGCATGGTAAAGAGCAACCCAACCAACGCGCCAAGCCCATGACCGACAATGGCAACCTTGTTGATACCCAGCTCCTGCAAAAAATGGTCCAACAGCGAGACTTGCTTGTCGATCATGTAACGTTCTGGTTCACGGGCTGTATCGCCGAAACCCCACATATCCAGTGCGTAAGCGCGAAAACTGGTGGAGGTGGTTTGCATGGCAGGCACCCAATAACGCCAGGAGCCCACCCAACCATGCAGAAAGATAATTGGCCTGCCTCGGCCAATTACCTCGTAATGCACAATACCACCATCCAATAGAACAGCGCTCATTGTTACCGGCTTATTTCCCGTACTTTGCCAAAATTGCCTTGATGCGTTCGGTTAATTGATCCGGGGCAAATGGCTTGAGCAGGTATTCATCTGCACCGGCAGCAATGCCCTGTTCAATCTCATTTTCCTGGCCTTTGGCCGAAAGGAAGATGACCGGGATGTGACTGATTTCGGGGTCAGCTTTAATTTTTTTGCATGCCTCGTAACCGGTCATTTTTGGCATGCGCACATCAAACATGGCCAGATCCGGGTGTTCTGACTTGGTCAGATCATACCCTTCCTGTCCATTGCTGCCAGCTACCACCTCAAAACCGGCAAAACGCAGGGTAAACGCGATCAAATCACGGATATCGGGTTCATCTTCAGCTATTACTATCTTTGGCATGATTACTCCTGTTTTTCGGATGCCGGTATGGTGAAAGAGAAGGTGCTCCCATGGCCAGCGATACCCGGGCTTTCCAACCATATTTTTCCATGATGCATTTCAACCAACTGCTTGACAATTGACAAGCCCAAGCCTGTACCGGGCGTTGCCAGAACCATTGAGTTTTCGCCACGATAAAAACGTTCGAATATTCGTGCGTGTTGTTCCTGGGAAACCCCGATCCCGTTGTCGATGACATCAACCTGGATATTATCGTTGTGCTTATGCAAGCATACACTAATTTTCCCTTGCGCGGGAGTGTAATTATAAGCATTGTCGAGCAAGTTACCAAGAATCTGGCGAAGTTTGGCAGGGTCTGCCATGACTTGCGGAAGAGATTTTTCCACATCCAGGGTGACTTGCATCGGCTTCTTTTCCTTGGCCGAGCGCTGCTCCAGATCATTAACCGCTTCGGCGGCCACCTGTTGCAAATCGACCTGATCGATTGACAGATTGACACGACCCGCCTCAATTTGAGATAAATCCAGCAGGTCACTAACCAGGAAATTCAGACGCTCTGTATTGCTCCTGATCACCTCAAGGAAACGCACTTGCTGTTCTGTTACCACACCAGCTGCGCCTTTCAATAGTAAATCCACATACCCACGAATGGAGGTCATGGGGGTGCGCAACTCATGGCTAACCGTGGCAACAAATTCAGATTTCAGGCGATCCAACTCAACTTCATGGGTGATATCACGGAAAATGGACACTGTGCCAAGGAACTCGTCGTGCCAGACCACTGGGGTAAGGTGCACAAGCGCCACCCGGCCATTATCAAGTGTAATTTGCTCCGCATACATCTCGCCAAGCTGGGTCGAGCCAGGGTTTTGCGACCAATGATTGACCGTGCCTATCCAGGCCTGGGTATTCTTGCCAAACAATCCGGCAAAGTGCTCGAGGGTCTGATCTTCCATGCGATCCTTGTTGACATCCAGGATGCGCTCAACAGAATCGTTGACAAAGGTAATGCTGTTGGCTGAGTCAGTGACGAGAATACCATCCGCGACAGCCTCGAGAATGGCGGTCTGACGGCTGGCTTCCATCTGCTGCTGCCTGAGCATGGCACCCAGGCGATCTGCCTGGTCACTGATCAACTCGTACAACCGGGCATTGTTGATGGCGATGGATACCTGCGAGCCAATGGCCTTGACCATATCGAGGGCAGCTTCGCTGAAAAAGCCCACCCGGTGATGCATAACCATGATGGTACCAATCAGATCTTCGCCAACGACCAGCGGCACCACCAGCGCACTGCGCTGGCTAAGGATACCCAGGGTAATACCCACACGATTGTCCCGGCGCAAATCTGAGACGACTACTTGGGTGCGATTTTTCATCACCCATTCAGACAAACCCTCGCCGATCCTCAGGCTGAGTTGGTTGGTAATCCGCGAATCCTGCACGGCCGGATCGGGGTCTGCGATGCGAGAATCATAGCCCGCGCGGTAATGCAACCTGCCATCATCGGTGTTGAGCAGCATAATCATGCCCTGCTCGGCGCCGACAGCGTCATTGAGAAGCGCAAGAGTACGGCTCAAAGCGCGGTCCAAGTCCAAGCTGGCGGTCACTTCAGTAAGGATGCGCAGCAGGGTCTCGGTATTATGTTGTTCGTGTTCCAACTGTGCGGTGCGTTCGGTAACGCGTTGTTCGAGAGTAGCCGCAAGCTGGTGTGTTTCGGCAAACAGTCGCGCGTTAATCAGCGCAACCGTAACCTGGTTGGCGATGGTGCTGAGAATCTGCTGGTCACTCTCGGTATAAGCGTTGAATTGGTAGCTTTGAGCCGAAATAGACCCGATCGCCTTGCCACCCGAGAGCATGGGAACGGCCACAATGGAGTGCGGTGTACCGCGATCACTAATCGTTACCCCACCACGGGCATCCACCTCGCTGGGTTCCAATATTAGCATTGGCTGGCCACTGGCTACAACTTGCCCGCTCAAACCCTCGCCATGCGTTACCCGCACGCCGATGATGCGTTGCCCATTATCGACAACGTAAACCCCATCCACGTCACCGGTGGGTTCGTGCTCAAGGGCAATGACAAAGGCATCGGCGGGCATCAAATGCGTGGTAGCCTGATGGGCAGCACGGTAAATATCTTCCTCATTCAGGCTGGCACCGATTTCAAATGAGACCTGGTTCAGGATGGCCAACCTTTGGGCTGTGTCGAAGGTAGCCTGGTATAGGTCGGCGTTGTCGAGCGCGATCGAAGCCTGGTTGCTAATGGTGCGCGCCAACTCAATTTCAACCGGAGTAAAACGGCGCGCAATCGCACTAGTCAGCAAAATCGCAAATAATTTTTCACTGCCCGCCAAAGAAAGGATCAGCAAGGAGGCGACATCCTCAAGAATATCGGCCAGGGATCCCAGGTTCGCATCTGCAACCCTATTTTCCGACAGGTAAACACTCTGCGTTTCGCGCAGATAATCCAAGGCAGGAGATGCAGACAGGCTGCGATAAATATTAGGGCGCCCGGATTCCTCGGGGTAGACGGAAAGAAGGGAATTGCGTTGATCTTTTCCCAGCAGAATGAGCATGGCCCTGTCAACACCCAGCGCAGAGACCAACTGGTTGGTTGCCAGGTTTAGCACCTGTTCCGAGCTGAGCGAGCCACCCAATTCGGAGGAAAACTTATTGAGAATAGCCAGACGCTGCGAACGTTCATCCAGTTCGGCAGCACGACGGACAGATTCCTCAAACAGGGTGGCGTTATCCATGGCGATGGCAGCCTGGCTGGCAAAGGTAGTGGCAAGCTGCAGCAACTCGCTGTCGTAGTAATGCGCCTCAGATTTTTCCAACGCCAGGACGGCCATGACCTTGCCCTGGGTGATGAGCGGGATACCCATCCACGCAAGGTAACGAGCCTGGATCAATGAGCTAAAGCGTTGGTCGCTTCGCACATCATCGACAACGATGGGTTGCCCCGTGCGAGTCATTTCATCCAATAAGACACTATCCGCTACAGCAACTACCAGGCCCTTGCGATCCTCGTTATCATCAAAACCACGCGCATCTGCCACTACCATTCTGTTTTCCTGGCGCAACCAAAGAATGGCTGTATCAAAAGAAATGATGGTAGACAAACGCTCCAGCAGGGTGGCAACCAAGTCATCGCGCTTCAGGCTGGAAGTGAGAGTGGCGGAAACAGCATTCAGGGCACTCAGCTGACCAGAGCGTTCCTGGGTGGCTTGTACCAGGCGCACATTTTCAAGTGAGAGCGAAACCTGCTGAGTAAGGGAAAGCAAAATGGCTTCATCCTCTGCACGGAAAGCCCCGGGGGTATTGAAATTATCCAAAACCAGGGCTCCTTGCAAACGATCACCAGCCAGGATGGGCAGAACCACAGAGGCAACTGGCAAGCGTCCACCCGTTGCCTTGCGATAAAGCAGCAGGTTTTCAGGAGAAAGATTGTATTCTGAAACAAAATCGACTTCCGTCAGGCGGCGGGGACTTTTTTCAACAATGACCCGACCAGGCAGGCCCTCGCCAGAGCGGTACGAAATCGCCCGGATGCTATCATCATCCACATAATTAGCGGCAGCCAACGGAACCAATGCATCATCATGCAAATCGTACAGGAATACAACACCGGCATGGGCAGCGGCAACCACGCGCAAAGCACTTTGCAGCAGAGATCTCAAGATTTCGGAGGAATTAAGACCACTAAGCTGGCGGCTGAAAGCAAGCAGCAGGTTCACCTCCTGCAACCGCTGGCGGGTTTCATTGAGCAGGCTCATGTTTTGCAGGATTATGGAGACCTGCTTGCTCACCTGGCTGTAAATTTGGCGATCCTCAACAGAGAGCGCGGGCATCGCCTGGGTATCCACCGCCAGTACCGCAGCGATGGGCTGGCCATTGATGACAACCGGCAGGCAGATAAAGGATTTTGCGCGCAGGTTGGTCAGGAAGGGAGTATCGTGCCAGGTTTCATCTTCATCCAGGTTTTCTGAAACAATCGTTTCACCAGTCTGCAGGCAGATGCGCAGCGGGTTGCGTTGTCCAAATGAGGTTTCAGGGTTGACCCCTGGGGGGAGATTACCAAATACATGCGCGATATGCGGACCATCCACCGTCTCGGTAGCGATGATGGTTACAGACATTTCAAAGCCTGTCAACAACTGCCTGCCCAGCGTAATTAACGCTGCTTTTGAATCAATCTGCTGGCTGAGCGCCTCAGTAACCTGCAAACTGGCTCGTATATGACGAGCGCGCTGGATAAGCTGACTGAGCGCCAGGGACTGCTCGAGATCTTTATGCAGCAGTGTCGGCAGGCTGCGCTGGGTGAAATCCACAAGCGTCTTTTGCCGGATAACTTCTGCGGTAAGGTTTTCAATTTTTCGCTTGTGATCCTGGGCATTCAAGCCATTGGTGATTACCAGGGCTGCTTGTGACGAAAAGATCTCAAGCGTTTCAAGTGCAATACGATCCGGGTGCAATCCATCCCGTGGGTCATCGACACTGATCAAACCAAGTGGTTTTTGGTCGTTATCATAGATGGGGATGATCAGGATATCATCCGGATTCCAAGCATTTGGTTTTTGCTCGGCGGCCTTCATGGTGGTCAGAAACTGGATGTCGGCCGGGATAATGGGGGCTTTGTCGAAGGGGATGAAATACAGGCTGCCCAACTCAAATTCAGCGGTCATCAACTGCGAAACACTTGACCATTGCTGTTGGTGGGCATGGATATTGGCGAAGGTGGCATCATCCAAACCGGCGGATACCAGGTTCGTGAGCAGCCCAGTTTGCGCATTGTAGAGACTGACGAGAACCACATTGAAGGGGGTGGCTTTCTGAATACCCAGGGCGATGGAGCCCAGTGCGCTAACCAGGGTTTCATCGATCCGTAAATTCTTGGAGGTCTCAAACAAACGCAGCAAGGTCTCAGCCCGGCGGCGGAATAATTCGGTGCGGTTTTGCTGCTCGATGTAACGCAGTGCGGCGCCTACCGCCAGGGCCGACTGCATGCCAACAATACGTAGCATCTCAAGCGAAATTTCATCAAAGGCATTTTCATGGTCCGAGTGAAGTTCAATCAGACCAAAAACTTCATCCTGATGCCCAATGGGGGCAATGAACGAGGTGCAAATACCTGCGTGTGGCGCCATGTTTGTTGCGCTCAGACCAAGCAACTGCGCCTGGCCGGTTTTGCTTACCTGGCGCCCGGTTTCAGAAAGTGCCCCAGGGTAAACATGCCCGGCATGGAAAAGCACCTCACGATCACCAGGCCCAGTACTCTTGGGGTCAAACAACAAAACCGATGCACACTTGGCCCCACTCACCAGCAAGCTGGCATCATAGACAATATGAGTCAATTCCCGCAAATTATTAGTTGAATTCAACTCGCGGTGAATACGGTTCATCACTGTCATGTATTCGGAACGCCGGCGCAGCAGCGGGTCGGTTTCGCCGGCATGATTTGCATGATCAATGGCCACCGCCAATTGACCGGCAATGGTGACCGCGATTTTGAGATCATCATCGCCAAAGAAATCTGGTTTGAGCGAACCAAGCATCATCTCGCCAATGCCCTTGCCCTGCACCACCAGGGGCACCACCATGGCAGAGACCAGGTTGAGTTTTCTGACAATTGCGCGGTACAACGGCAAAACCCGGCGATCACGGGCCAGATCGCCCGACACAAATGAACGCTGGCTACCCGCCACAGTCAGGCGAAATGCCTCCGGGTTGACATTAAGTCGTGAAAGCGGCTCAATAAATTCAGCCGGCACCCCAAAAGCAGATGGCACGTGAGCGCGCATAATCCCGGCGCTTTCATCAAGCATAAAAATGGAGCCCGCTTCGGCCTGGAAGAGGCTGCCAGCTTCTCGCAAAGCTTCCTGAAGCATCTCATCCATGGAAGCTGGTGAACTGACCTTGCTGGTAATCCGGCGCATGGCTTCCACGCGCTGGTTGCGCTCAACATTCTGCTGAAGAAGCAAAATGTTGTCAACCAACACGGCCACCTGGCTGGCAATAATATTGAGCAGGCGCATATCTTCAGGTGAAAAAGATGCCAAACTTCCCTGATGATTGGAAAACTGTAAATAGCCCAGGAAACGCCCTGCAGATGACAATGGGACCAGGCTGGTATCACGCATGGAAGCCGCAATCGCCACCACCTGCAAATCCAGGTCAGACCAGGCAGCATCCTGGGCAAAATTGGGTGTGGAGACCAGTTCGTGGCTTTGAATATATTTTTCCAGCAGAGAGCCTGGTCGCACAGCAGTGCGATAGACCGCTACGACATTACCAGGCAAACCCTGGAAGGGCTCATGACCGGCAAGCACGCGTCTTTGTTCGTCATACAGCAAAAAACCGATAATCTCAACATCAAACAAGGGTGCAATACCCGCTAATATATGCGTAAATAATTCAGTCAGACTGCGCTGCATACCCCCAACGCTTCTGACTAATTGAGAAATGCCATCCAGCTGGCTATTCCAACGCAGCTGGGCTTTGTTTAGCATGGAATTTCGCAAAGCTTGTGCAATTTGCGGCATGATGGATTGAAGAATACTCTGATCATCATCCCCGAAGGCATTCGCAGATACAAGCCCAACTTCCAATGTGCCGACAAGCCTGCCAAAAGCCAGCAAAGGGATGCCGATATAGGAACCCATCGGCGCCATCTTCTGGTTTTGCGAATCAAATTTTTCCGTCCCCGCTATCCGCGTATCCGCGATTAGCATCGGAAGGCGAGATTGAACCAGGTGCATTGCAAATTCGCCAAAGAGTGAGTTATCCACAGGGGCGGCCTGATTTAAGGCATCAGCTTCCCCCACCAAGCGGTATGCTTGCAGGTTTTTCGTAACTTCATCCCATGTCTTGATTTCAATAAAGTCGGTTGTGACCAGCCTGGTGACACCGAGCAAGATATCGCGAACCGTATCGAACAGGTCCAGGCTGGCACCCAGGGATTCGCCAAAATCCTGCGTGGTCAGCGGCCAACCTGAAAAATCACCGGGAGCACCCATATCCGGATCGTGTTGTCTTTCCGCCTGGCGAAATGCCACCAACATGGCAGCTGGAGGTCCGGGTAAATGGTATGAAACAGCCTGCATCAACTTCCCATTAATTGAAAAATGCGCCTGTCCTTCCACTGCGCATATTTCAAGTAAACCGTAATTAGGACGCACTTTACGGGCCAAGCGTTCGATGTTGGGGGTTTCTTCCTGAACCAGGTCAAACAAAAGCCTGGCAGTCGGGTTAATTGCGCGGATGTGACCACCGGTCTCGACCAGCAAAATCGCATCTTGGTGCGTTTGAACCCCCGAACGTTCCGCTTCTGCGGGAAATTGGGTCGGCGGGCGGCCGCGCGGCACCAAACGTAAAAGAAGCCAGACCAGAAGGAAAAAGATCAGTCCGACGAGAAAAAAACCGATGCCAAGGATAATTTGCCCAGGCAGCATTCCGACGGTCACTCCAACTTAGCTCCTGGAGCTGGAAACGTCCTGGCGTCGTGCTTCGGCTGCCAGCTCGGTAATTTCACGAATATCAGCGAATTCATGCTGCGTCTGGGTAACCACACCCACCGCGAGAGTCATGAACGGGTACTGCTGGGAACTGCCATCCTTGGCTGGAGCGAGAATATAGCCCTGTTGGCGATCCATGAAATTGTACTGAGAGAGAACCTCTTCGGAAAAACGCGCCTTCAATGCCTGGCGAATTGCCGGGGCAGATTCTTCGTTGGTCATGATCACGAAGTTATCCCCCCCCGCGTGACCGACAAAATCATTGGAAGTTCCAATCTCATCCAATACTTCGCCGATCAGCATACCCGAAAAGCGCAGGACATCATCCCCGGTGACAAAGCCGTACAAATCATTAAATGGCTCAAAATCATTGATGCGCACATCGATGAATGCCCATTTTTGTTCGCGAATAATGCGGCGAAGTTGTTCCTCAATCAAGCGCCCGGCGGGCAACCCAGAGCGTGGATCGGTCAGGCTTTCGCGCTCAGCGCGGCGAATGGCACCCTGCACACGTAGCTTGAGTTCTTCAATATCAAATGGCTTGGTGATGTAATCATCCGCCCCCAGCTCCAGTCCCTGCAATCGGTCGCTGCGCTCGTCTTTTTGAGTCAGGAAGATCACCGGAATGTGACTGGTACGGGTATTGACCCGCAGTCTACGGCATACTTCATAACCATCAATATCCGGCAGCATGATGTCCAGAATGATCAGGTTAGGCAAGGCATGACGGGTTTTCTCTAACGCTTCGGAACCACGCAAGGCTGTGTCAACAATATATCCCAGGCTGGTGAAATATATTTTCAACATATTGGAAATATCAACATCATCCTCGGTAACCAATAGACGGGCTTTTCCCATTACGCACCTCCATAATTATTGCGTGCGGCAGTTTTGGAACGTCTTGCCTGGCGCACAGATTCGATTTGTTCGGATGTTACAGCCTTTTCAAAAGAGCGAAAACCGCTTAAGCGAAATCCATGCTTTCCGGCTATCCGGGCAATCTCATTGACACGCTCAGCGGTCAATTGCTTGCCAAGGGTGTAGTCCTCAAAGCGCCCTTCAAGTGCCAGGGCCATTGTCTCTGCCATGCAGGCATAGGATTTTCCCGATGGAAAACCGAAGTTAAAATGGAAATCAACGGGGCCGGGAACATCCACCATACCACCGTCAATCACTAATATATCATTTCGCGCAGCGGCTACCATTGCAGATGCATCACGAGGACGGGCGACGTCACAAACCACTGCACCAGATTGCAGATCCTCAGGGCGAATAACATCGTGCAAAGAACTTGTCACTGTGAGAATAAGCTGGGCATGGCGCAGCACATCCATGGAGGTACTGGTATGCAGCCTTGCGCGAGCACCAAGCTGCAACTGTTCGCGCAAGACCTCGAGAGCTTCACTGCGTCGACCAACCAGGTAGACCTCACCTGTCTGCTGCGAAAGTAGCTCCGCACAAACACGACCAATCGAACCCGTGGCTCCTACCACAGCAGTTGTGGCTGATTCAAAGTGGATATCCATGGCCAGTGCGGCCTGGCGCAATGCCTCAACAGCCAGGAAAACCGTGTAAGAATCGCCGGTGGTAACGGGCACATCCAGCTCACGCGCAATCGTAATCCCGGCATCGCCAACCACCGAGGTAAAAGCACCCAGCCCCAGGATCTGCGCGCCAAGCTTCTCAGCCATTTGCCCGGTTTGGATGATTTTTTTATAGACAACTTTCTCAGGCAGTTCAAGCATACGCTTGGGTGTATAGGGACAGGCCAAAAACCAGCCTTTTATCTGCTTGCCAGTGGCCGCGGAGGTCACACCTTCAATTTCTGAAATATACAGAGGAGGGAAAAACGTGGAGAAGAAATTAATCTGGTTTTCGCTCAACACTTTTCCCAGCAATGGAAATTTTCTACTGACGTCCTTCTTTGGATCGATGGGATGAATGATGAAAGCAAAGGTATCCATGCGTTACCAGGACTCGATATCTTTAATGCCCTTGCGAGGGTACAGACGCTTATGTAAATGGGAATTGCGCATCTTATGATGATCGCTTTCCTCGTATTTGACGTCATGGTCGACCACCCGGCGCTCTTTGGATGCCGCTAAAACAACATCCGATTCGATCATGCGGGCGGGGAAGACGATCAGCCCCGCACCTAAACGACAGTTGTGCCCCACCGCACCACCCAAAACCGGACGGTTGGAGCTTTTCAACTCGTCGTACCCATCCATGGCCTTAATAGTCGCAGGAAGCAGGTTGTAATCTGTAAAAGTGGAACCGGCACCGATAAAGGTGTTACGCCCCACCACGCACATCTGCAAGCAAGTATTTTGAGCAATCATGGAATTTTCCATGATTGTAGTCATAAACATGGCCGCTCGAAAGGGGAGAAAGGTACCATCCCCCACGACCGAAAGCATGAGCTGCACACCCTGCGAAATATTAACATTAGAGCCAATAATACAATTTTCAATCACAGCCCCGGCCCCAATCGTGACGTTATCGCCAATCGTCGTCGGGCCGTGGATAACTGCGTGTGGGTCGATGACGCAATTTTTACCAATCTGCACCAGGCGCGAGCATTCTAGCAGCTGGCGCCCCTCGTACAAAGCAGTAGCAATCAGACCCAGCTTGAAGGGCAGGTCTGATTTAAGGCGTTCTTCAAAACGCGCTCCGCGTGCAAACAGGCCAAAAACGCCATCGGCGATAAAAACATGGGTCCAACAGTCAATGGCCATCAAGGCGCGCATGGGCACCTGGTATACCAGGTCGCCACGCTGACCAGCCATGTAGGAGGGGACATGATAATAGCCAATCTCGCGAGCTTGCATGTCAATCACCAGCGGATCAGCATCAGCCTCAGGGCCATTGGGGTAATACCACATATCCACCAGGTAAAGGCTGCCCGACTGTGTATAAGAAGAAGACAGCGGCAGGGCATGTTCACGAAAAGCCAAATCATCGATGGAAAAAGCCGCCCTTGATGGGCGTTTGCGCTGCCTGGCGAGGCGGATAAACTCACGCATATAGAACTCATCAAAGAAGAGGTTATCCCGGTAAACCAGCATTTCATCGTGCAGCTGGGGCAAATGTTCCTGGCTGGCAATTTCTAGCTCCTTGTTCACGTAAGGCGCTAAAATATCCCGCTGCCACAGCCAAAGAGGCACGTTTTGAATACGCAAATCACGCGCAGGTTCATTAAATGGGGGAATAGGCCTGAGGGCCTGCAGGATGATTTTCAGCATGGGCTAGCTCATGGGCGTCTTGTCTATCACAATAGTGCATGACTTATCCCCACGAGCAATACACTTCTTTTCTTCGACGTGATAATATTTGCCGCCGCTGATCCAGTATAAAAATTCTTGCAATAGACCAACTGCCATCTGGCAGGCAGCATCCTCAGAATTGCTGCGCAAATCATGGCGTTCCCAGCACAAGGGACAGCGCTCAATATGCCAGAGGATTTCTTTTTCTTTTTCCTCCACGCGCACATGCTGATCAGAGTGCTTGTTAAAAATATCAGCCAGCAATACCATGCCAAGCTTCAGCCGGGCACGCATGGGGAGTAGCCTAAAAGCCAGGTCATTCAAACCAAACATGCCGCCGTATTCACGCAGCATGTGCTGGAAACTGGCGCGTCCGATCCGCAGGGCCACGCCACGACCTCCGTGTGGCCCATAAAAATCTTCCAGGGCCACATGCAAACGGCTGACATGGGAAAATGGAAATTCGAGACGGGGATTATTGGGAGGATATTGACCGATCAGATCCGTAAGTGATCCCAGATTCAAGACAGCATTAATACCATTTGTGCCCAGGACTTCCTCGGCTGCCAACATGATAATCCGCCCCATCCGGTTGGGGTAGTAGAAGGTTTTGCCGGAATTTTCCATCACTCGGAACTCGCTTCCTGGTCGAGAAATGATTTCAAGTTGCCCATAAAATCTTGTGGGGTATCGATCATGATAAAGTGTTGGGCTTTTTGCCAGCGTACAATGCGGGCATGCGGCACGCCTTGTTGAAGAGGCTGCCATTGGCGCGGGCTAACAATATTATCGCGATCACCATACATGCCCATCACCGGGATTTTCAAACGTTCGAGTTCTAGTCTCAAATCAGTCCGGTGCAGTGAGGCAATACTGAGCAAAAAGGATTCCACCGTCAACTTGGTGAGATCGCGATCCATCATATCCGGAAAGCGTGGATCCGAGCAAATAAAGGGAGATGCAACCCGCATGGCAGCCCTGAAAGCCCACATCCTATTGAAGAGCAACGAGGCAATAAAACGACGCCCAGCTAGCTTAAGCGGAAGCGCGAGCGAGGAACCGACAATGGGTGAACCGATGACGACAACTTTGCTGACCCGTTCTGGGAATTGCAAAGCCACCGAGAGACTGACGGTACCGCCCATGCTGTGACCCACCAACGGCGCCCGGGCAATTCCAAGCTGCTCCATAAATTGGTCCACCAACAGGACAAAATCCTGAACAGAGTAGGTGTCTCGCTTTTTACCAGATTCGCCAAATCCCCAAAAATCCAGGGCATACATGCGGTAATAACTACCCAGGTAGGTCATGGTTTCCTGCCATAGCCCCCAGGAACCCAACCATCCGTGCAACAAGATCACCGGACGGCCACGGCCATAAACCTCGTAGTGCACGATGCCTTGATCAGTAGTAATGGATGACACGTTATTTTCCCGTGGGAACTATTTTTCTCCACCTTCCATCTCGGCCAGGATGCTGTAAAGCAATTCAAGCAGGATGTTTTTTACGGTGGCTTTTTTGGTGGCGACACAAGGTAGCAACTTTACTTTGGGAGATAAACGCAGAGCATGACGCATATCTTCCAAATCCCAGGCATCCGGGGCATCTTGTTTGTTGGCGGCAACCACGTAAGGCGTTGGGGCATATGCACGGAAGGTTTCCAGAATGGAGCGACCTTCCCTGAATGTCTCAGGTCGGGTGCTATCGATCATGACAATAAAACCGAGCATGCCCTCAGAAAGAATCTCCCACATGAAATCGAAACGTTTTTGTCCAGGAGTGCCAAACAAATACAGAACAAGATCATCGTCGACAGTAATACGTCCAAAATCCATTGCGACTGTGGTTTGCTGTTTCACAGCTCGTTCACTGGGATTGGTGATTTTTCGTTCAGTCGCGACTACATCAATCTCGCTCACTGAGCGGATAAATTGAGTTTTGCCGGCGCTGAACGGTCCGGTCACCACCATTTTGACGGTCTGCATAAAGTTTCCAACCTTAAAATAAGTAAATTAGATCGAGCGAATACGCGTAATCAGGCGGTTAACCAATGATTTTTGTTCTTCACGAACCTGAACGGGCACTGGGGGACGACTGACCTGCTGAGGCTGGGTGGCATTCTCGTGACGGATAATTTCCACCAGGCCGGCCTGTAACAAGCCGTACACAATACGCCGGATCTCCATGTCACTCATCTTGGCAACAGAGGCAATTTGCTTGATACTGTTGCGTGGGTTGATGTAGGAGACTACACGCCATTCTTCCACGCTTAAATTCATTTTCTGCATGGAAGTGCCTGGCCGTTCGATAAATTTCAGCGCCATATCGAGGCTGGGGATTTCATCCTGCAATTGCTCCCATTCTCTCAACTGACGGGCACCTTCAATAATCAGGTTTTCAAGATCCAACCGTACCGTAATACGGTCTTCGGGCGGCAGCATTTCGTTTTCGAAGCGGAAGAAACCCTCAACCCAGGTGAAAAGCCGGCGAACCACATCCGTGAAATAGGATTGGAGCGCATTCAAAATGTCGTCCTGGGTGATGTAACCGGCATTGATCAGCATCAAGCCCAATTCCTTGTCACTGACATGCGCCGCGCGCAGCTGAATGGCGCGCAATTGACCAGCAGTGAGACGGTTGGAGCGATGCAAAATGGTTGCCAGGCGGTTATCCTCCTGGCCGGTCTGAGCATAAGACAGCTTGCCATCTCTGAACGCAATACGCGCAGCCTCATTAGGACCCTCAATCACCAGTGTTCCGGTCTTGTGGGCCAAATTGATAAGATTTAAGAGCTGTGTAACCGTAAAATCACGGAGGTTGCCACGGAGAGCCATTAACCGCCTCAATTGGGGGTATTAAGATGAAAAGGTTAAAAGGATTATACATGCAAGCCATATAAGTGTAAATACGCAGGGCCACGGGCACCTTACTATTTTGATAATAATTATTTAGGTGGTTTTTCTTGCCACCACAGTGTTTATACTGGAAAATAAAGGGTGTTGATAGCCCAGGCTTAATAAATCCGAAATTCAAGTTGGGCAAATAGCCCGTAAATAATTGAGCAGTGTGCATAAGTAAGTTGACATAGTCGGAAAAACGGTTCACACTTCTGAAAAATCCGCCAAGATAATCAGGAGGTGAGCCTATGCAGGCACCGTCTTTGCACGACTAT
>CAIVSQ010000590.1 GCA_903908605.1 uncultured Anaerolineae bacterium | reverse complement strand
TAGGCACACGAATATTTTCTCCTTTGCCAGCCGGAACCCTGACTTCTGTCTCCACCACAAAGGTTACCGGTGGATTGGTATTGGAGAGCAGCACGGTGCGAAGCGGTACATCCACAGCCTTATCGGTAAGGTTGACCAACAACACCTGGCCAACCGCTGGTTGGTCTGGCAGAACAGCGCCACCGGTCGCAAGCGCCGAGCCGGTTCCATCAATTTGCAAGGTCTGCCGGCGCAAAGGGACCCGCCCCGATACTTGCACACCGGAGAGATTTTCCTCCGCGCTGATATCCAACACCTGTACCTGGCGCACTACCGGCATGGTAATGTGCACCTGCGCAGCAGGCAGCAGGAATAACAGCACCAGCAGTACTGCAAGCAGAGTAACCGTCAAAATGACGACCCGCACCAGTGGAAGCTCCGTAAAGGCAGGCCAGACCGGGTTTCGCCATTCACGCCGGCTGTGCGGATCTTTGCGCGGCCTATCCCTGTTGTTGCCTGCTTCAGGTAGCTCTGGCCAGGGCTTCTGCTCTACCTTTGACAGCTTTCGAAAGACGGGGATCCCCACCTTTCGGGCAGCAGCCCGGATGGTGCCATCGTGGGTCACCAGGGCCAGTTCAGCACCCAAGGATTTGGCGTGACGCAGCAACAGCTTTACTTCCTCTGGACGCAGTTCCACTCGTCGCCTGGCAGGCCAGACAAGCACAATCCTGGCAGTGTCTGACCAGGTCATACGCTCCAAAATGGTGACCAGCGTGTCACTGGGTTCAAGCGAAACCTGGTAGATGCTCATGGGGTTCTCTTGCATTTTCTTCCGCTAAAAACGGTCGGCAACCCAATATTTACAGAGGGGGAAAACTGGCAAAATCGTCTCATCGCACTCGTTTGTAAGCGGTGTAGCCATCCTGGGGGGCGGTATCCAGTTTTAGGACCATGCAACCCTTGGCAGGTAAATGGACACGCAATACCCCAGAATCACAGGTACAGGACTGACCGCTCTCCAATAAATCCACCATCCGGGTGACATTCATAAACTTG
This sequence comes from uncultured Anaerolineae bacterium, assembly GCA_903908605.1. Taxonomy (GTDB): domain Bacteria; phylum Chloroflexota; class Anaerolineae; order Anaerolineales; family Villigracilaceae; genus UBA5195. The sequence goes on along the minus strand of CAIVSQ010000590.1, from coordinate 37,337 downwards.
GAATCTGGAACCATGACCGTTTCTTGCACCGCATCATCGGTCGGGTTGATAACCACTACAATGGCCTCATCCACGCGATCCGTATAGCGCTCATAAGCCAATAACTGGCCTGATACGACCTTCCGGTAATTCCCAATCCGCAGTGCGCGCTGTTTCTTATGTAAATTTATCAGCTTCCTGAACCACCCCAGCACCTGGTTTTGGTCATTAACCAGCTCCCAGCCCATTGGCGCACGATTGGCCGGATCGTCACCAGCATCCATCCCCAATTCGGAACCGTAATAGATGTTAGGCGAACCAGGCAGGCTAAATTGCATAACCTGGGCAAGCCTGAGGTTACGTTGGTCTGGGATGCTGTAGGTCTGGCGGGGAATATCGTGATTATCAAGCAATATCCAGGATTTGAGCATGTTCTCGATGCCAGAATCCTTGATCATGGTTGCAATCATATCACCGGCGGTGGCAGCAGCAATTTGTCCGGAGAGCAGGTTACTGATTATCTGGCGCAAGGTGAAATTCATGACCCCATCCACTGCGGGAAACCACTCAGCCGGGTAGTTGACAATTTCCCCAACCACCAGCGAACCCGGTTTTTCCTGGTGAGCGCTTCTGGTCAGCGCATGCAGGTAATGAAAACCAAGCTCATAGGCGGTATCCAGGCGCCATCCATCCACTCCCAGTCTCAAATAGCTGCGCACGACCGAGTCTCGCCCTTCGAAAAGATAAGCACGCACTTCCGGGTTTTCAAGGTTTAATTCTGGCAGGCTGGGAGCGTTCATCCAGCAGCGTGTACCGGTTGAAAATTGCGGACCAAAATAAAACCAGTCGCGGTATGGGCTGCCAGGATTGGTGGAAGCATCCTCGAAGTATCGCGATGTGCGACCCATGTGGTTGAAGACGCCATCCAGCACAACGTGCTTGTTACACGCGTGCAAATCCGCTAGCAAGTCAGCCAGGTCCGCCCAGCTGCCATATTCAGGCGAAATCTCCATGTAATCATAGGCATCATATTTATGGTTGGTAAAGGCCGAGTGGATGGGATTGAGATAGAGCACATCCACATTCAAATCCTGCAGATAATCAATTTTTGTACGTACACTTTGCAGATCGCCCCCCCAAAAATCGATCTCATGGGACCAGACGTTATGCTCTTTTAGAAAGGTTCCATGCAGGGGAAGCTCCTTCCATGGCCGTAAAACACGGGGAGCGGCATACAAATGCTTCTTTTGCTCAATATGTTGTGATGGGACAAAACGGTCGACGATGATTTGGTAGACAACCGCACCATTGCGCCAATCCTGTTCCCGCTCGAGATAGGTTTTTTCCTGCTCGAGTTCGAAGGTGGTGTAATCATCGATCATGCCGGCTCCAGCAATAGCAGGTGAAATGCTTGAATCATGGGTTGGTTGGCTGGCATAATCCACGCAGTTGTTCTTCAGAGATAACCGGCACACCAAGCGAAAGCGCCTTGGTATGCTTTGAACCGGGGTTTTCACCAAGTACGAGATAGCTGGTCTTTTTACTTACAGAATCGGTGACCTTGCCACCATGGGCTTCGATGTATTCCTTGACATCATCCCGTGAAAGCGTGGGCAGGGAACCGGTGACAACAAAGGTCAAACCATCCAATGGCCTGGGTTGATCGTTTCCCGGGGTGATTTGCTGACCTGGCCAAACCTGGGCAGCCTTTAGCTTGGACAGCACCGCCAGGTTGCGTTCACGCCCAAACCAGTCCACGATGGCGGTGGCGATGTTGGGGCCAACACCGTCAATCGTTTGCAGCTCTTCCGCACTGGCCGCAGCCAGGTTATCCAAGGATGGGTAATGGGCAGCAAGGTCACGCGCCATCACCTCACCGACCCCGTGAATCCCCAGTGCCGTAATAAGGCGGCTGAGCGGTTGAGAACGCGACTGGTCAATGGCTGCCAATAAGTTTTCAGCAATTTTTCCGGGTGGATCGGATTTGGCCTTGCGGTCCTTGCGGGTTACGGCCAACAATATATCTTCGCGACTGAGTGAATAAAGATCCGCCACGTCCTTAATGGCAGCAGTCTCAATCAATTTTTCCACAATTTTGATCCCCAGGCCATTGATATCCATGGCACCCTTGGAGACAAAATGCTCCACGTTGCGAATAACCTGGGCCGGGCAGGCTGCATTTACGCAGTACCAGGCCACTTCACCCTCAAAGTGCTCAACAGGCTGCCCACAGGTCGGGCAGTACTGCGGAGGAACGTAGACCTGTTCCACCCCGGTTCGAGCGCCTTCCAGCGGGCCAATGACATACGGAATCACTTCACCCGCGCGTTTGATCAACACACGGTCACCCGGGCGGATATCCTTTTCGGCGATATAGTCAAAATTGTGTAGAGTGGCTCGTTCAACCACAACACCACCAATTTCGACTGGTTCAAGCAGCGCGAAGGGTGTCAGTACACCCGTGCGCCCGACCGCCACACCAATCTCATTCAAGCGCGTGGTCACTTCACGGGCGGGGAACTTGAAGGCAATCGCCCCGCGCGGATCTTTGCCTACAAAACCGAGTTCAGCCGCCATCGACAGGTCATCCAGCTTGATAACCATGCCATCTGCTTCGTAACCAAGCTCATCACGACGCTGATCCCAAGTTTCGGTATACGTTACGGCCGCTTCCAATGACTCAAAGCGTCGGGCCACGTCGGTCACAGGGAAACCAAGCCCTCGCAACCATTCTAGAATTTCCCACTGGCTGGTAGGTACCTGCCCACCCTCCGAATATACAATCTGGTAACAAAGCAGGGTCAGCGGCCGTTGAGCCGTCAGAGACGGATCCAACTGGCGCAAAGAACCTGCGGCCGTATTGCGAGGGTTCAAATAGGTCTTCTCGCCGGCCTCTTCCAAACGGCGATTTAGTTCTTCAAATTCACGGTTAGGTATGAATGCCTCCCCACGCACCACCAGGTAGGCTGGCGGTTGGTGCGTTGGGCCTGGCTTGTGACTCGTAGTAGAAAACAGGGGCAACCCCGAGAAGGTCTCACCCGCCTGGGCAGCCTGTCCACCGACCGGGATGCGCAGAGGAATGGAGCGTATCGTGCGCAAATTGGCCGTAATATCCTCACCCACCTCACCATCCCCTCGCGTAGCGCCCTGCACAAAAACACCATCGCGATAATGCAGAACAACACTTAACCCATCAATCTTAGGTTCCACAATGAAACTGGCCTGCTCCACGCGCGCATCCAGTTTACGAATGCGCTCATACCAGGCGAGGGCATCCTCAGCACCAAAGGCATTCGCCAGGGATAATATCGGCCGCGGATGGCGAACCTTCTCAAAACGGTCTGCCGGGGCTGCGCCTGCTCGTTGAGTAGGCGAATCCGGAGTAACCCACCCAGGGTGCTCGGCCTCCATCTGTCGCAGCGTCGCCAACATGCGGTCATATTCCACATCACTGATGACCGGCGTATCGAGCACATGGTAGCGGTGATTGTGGTAATTTACTTCCTGCTTTAGTTGTTGATATTGGGTAAATTCTGTATCCATGAGACTATTATATTCCAGGGTGAAGGATAATTTATGGTAGACTCTTCCTTGATATGAAATCTATATTCGCCATTGCACTTGTAATTGTTTTATGCACAGCCTGCAGTCAGGCTGCGACCAGCGCTGCCACCACTACACCCGTCCCCTCCCAGCCAGCGGCTAACTTCCCCACCCTTGCCCCCGAAACGGTTCCACTCTGCCAGGCAGCAGACCTGGAGACCAGTACCAATTCGAGCGGCGCTTCCGATCTGGTCGCGCTGGGTGTAACACTGACCAACATATCCAAATCGACCTGCAAGCTAACAAATCCACCCCAGGCCATTTTGCTCAGCGATGGATCACAAACAATGCACCTGGATGTTCACAAAATTGATCCAAAACAAACACCCCCTGCACCAGAATTCGTCCAACTGGCACCTGCTTCAAGCGTCATTGCCAGCATGCTCTGGCAGAATTTTTGCCAGGAAACAAAAACAGGCGACTTCGTCCTGCGCCTGGACTTATCCGGGGACCAATTCCTTAATGTGTCCCTAAAGCTACCCGTCATACCAGACTGCCTGGATAAAAACCAGCCCTCCAGTATGATCGTTACACCCTACTCCATTCCCCCGTAACCAGGCCAGGTTCGGGGGTTTCTTTTTTTTCAACCGGGGATTTCAGGGCATCGTTTCCAAATCAGCAAAAAAATCAAAGCAGTACCTGCCAACTAATTTCCAACCGAATAATGTACTCAAAACACTGCTGTGAACGCGCCGCTAAAGAACTGATGAGGTGCGGAGATCAGATGATCACCCTGTGTTTGAACTATTTTCCTTCTTGACAGACTCAGAATATATGTTCTATAATACCGATACTAGAACACTTATTCTAAAGCATATCAACAAAGGAGACCAAAATGAATAACGCAACTTCCTTGAAACCGCTCAACATAAATACGGGCAAAATACTTTCCTCGGCGATGAGCCAGCGTGGTAAGCTATTTGGGCTAATGATCATAGGCGCCCTGTTAGCATTTGAGGTATTTAATTACAGCACAACTGAGTTTGCGTTAAGCGACGTACTCGGTTCCTTAACCTTTTTAGGCCTGCACTGGTCCACCATTCTTTCGATCGCTTTTTGTGGGATTGACTTTGCGGGTGTGGCGCGCCTGTTCACCCCAGAACAGGGCGCAGACGAGCCAGCTGAAGTGTGGTACCTGTTCGGCGCCTGGATACTCGCTGCGGCAATGAATGCCACCCTGACCTGGTGGGGTGTTTCAATCGCTATTGCAAACCACGTCAGCCAGGGGACTTCCTTCATTGATGGGAATGTTATTCAGAAAGTTGTCCCCATCTTTGTAGCGGTCATGGTCTGGATTATCCGGATTTTGATTATTGGCACATTCTCCATGGCAGGCGAGAGAATGCTCGGGCAAGGTGATGCCCGCCCGCGCAAACCTGTTACCCAGGCCCAACAAAACCTGCCCCCCCGCAGCGAATTTAATACCCAACGAACATCCAACCCCGCACCACAACCTCTCAACAATCGCAATAACCTGGCACCCGCTTCAAATGCCGCCTTCAAACCATCCCACCGCCCAATGGTGCGCACAGAACCGAGTTATTCACGACCTGCTGAACCCACATACCACAATTTAGCCAGCAGCCAGCAAGCCGAACAATTTGAGGACTTGAAATAACAGAATAATTGGACGGTATCGATTAAAATCGAGCGTACCTGTACACAAACTAGCCGATCACATGACTCATTCACGCTCTGAAACCTCAAACACACGCAACAGCAGGCAGACAGAACCATCCGGTGGCTGTCTGTCTGGTTTTATGATCCCTCCTTTGATCGTATTATGCTTTGGTGTTATCCTGGCATTCAGCACAACTGGTCTTAAATGGCCAAGCCCCAAAGCGGGCACATTATCAGGCACAGGCACGCTTGCACCGCTCTTTACACCAGAAATCCAGTTCTGGTCAGCCAGCCTCAACCGTTGGGGCGCAGAACATGGCCTGGACCCCAATATAGCCGCCACTGTTATGCAAATTGAATCCTGCGGGAACCCCGATGCGCTCTCAGGGGCAGGTGCTGCTGGACTTTTCCAGGTGATGCCCTTCCATTTTGAAGCGAATGAAGACGCCTTCGACCCGGAAATCAACGCACTGCGTGGGCTAAATTATCTAGCCGCAGCCATGGAGGCCTCAGGCGGTGACGTCCGTCTAGCCCTGGCTGGCTACAACGGCGGCATCGGGGTCATTAACCAAGCCGAAAGCAATTGGGCTGATGAAACCATCCGCTACGCGTATTGGGGCAGCGGTATTTACGCCGACGCAGCCCTCAATGCCAATAGATCCACCAGGCTGGATGAATGGCTTGCGGCGGGTGGGGCCAGCCTGTGTGGCTCTGCCAGCCAACGCCTGGGGATTTCCCAGTAACAAAAAAAGAACCCCGCGGGGTTCTTTTTTGTTAGGCCGGTTTTTCCGCAAACAATGGCAGGCTGACTGTAAAAGTCGTCCCCTGACCTTCGTGTGAATCCACTTCAATCCGCCCACCGTGGGCTTCCACAATAAAATAGGCAATTGAAAGACCCAAGCCAAAGCCACCTGCCTTGGAGCGTGTACGCGATTTTTCTCCCCGGTAAAAGCGGTCAAAAATGTGTGGCAAATCGGCTGCTGGGATGCCGGGACCTGTGTCACGCACAATCAGGCGCGCCATCTCCCCGGTTTTTGACAGACTCAAAAATACTTCGCCACCATGTGGGGTGTAATGAATGGCGTTTGATGCAAGGTTAATCAGCACCTGCTTCAGGCGGTCACGATCTCCACTTACCAGGGCCTGGTCGATCTCAGTCAACTTCAGACGCACCTTGTCACCCGCCAAGACCCGCATTTGTTGAAACACATCTGTCAGAAGTTCATCCAGGGCTACCGGTTTCACAGTGAGGGGCAGCTTGCCAGATTCAGCCTGGGCTAGCAATAGCAAATCGCCAACCATGCGTGTCATTCGGTCGGTTTCATCTTTAATGGTATCGAGAGATTCGTCATCAGGACCGAATTTACGAATCAGGTCGGCATTTCCCTTAATCACTGTCAGCGGCGTGCGCAATTCATGTGAGACATCTGCAAGGAAGCGCTGTTGAGCTGTAAAGAGATTTTCCAGGCGTTCAAGGGTACGGTTGAATGCTCGGATCAACTGACCAATCTCATCCTTCGGCGGTGATAGATAGGGAATGCGCCGCGAAAGATCATCCGCATGGGTGATCTGTTCAGCGGTGCGTGTGACGGTAGCCAGAGGTGACAACGCGCGTCGAACTGAAACCCAGGACATGGCCGCTGCAATCAACATTGAAATAATGGTCAAGCTGAAAAGAATGGAAAGCAGGCTGTTACGGATGCTATCCACCAGGCCGAGATTGGTGGCAGCCTGCAACACGCCCACCGGCCGGGCACCAGCCGTTAACGGAACAGTGAGCACCCGCAGGTGGATGTTGCGTATGGATACATCATGAAAAACCGGCTGGGTGGACTTTATTCCCGCCGGGTCAAGCGATTGGGTGAAATCGCGAATACCGGGAGAAGCCATCTGCAATCTGCCGTCGCGATCCCAGTATTGAACATAGACGCTGGCAGTCAATTCCAGGGATGGCAGAGTCACCACGTTCAATTCCCCGACTGATCCAACTTTTGAACTGGATAAAATTTCCCGAACAGTCTGGTTTAGTGAGCGATCCACCTGTTCGAGCAACAGCACACTGACCAGGATGTACACAAGCACGCCAAACAACAAGAGCACACCGCCCAACAGGGTGGTATTCAGCAAAGTAAGTCGGGTTCTCAAAGACATGGAGCAATCATCCAGGCAAACATTTGGTATCAGGCAACCGCAAGAAAATAATACTGAAAGGAATAATACGCGATAAAAAACGCACTGCGAGTTGTTGGGCTCGTAGTGCGTTCGTTCGCAAAAACAGATGGTTAAGGCGCTTCACGCAACACGTAGCCCACACCACGCACAGTATGGATCAAACGCGGCAAAGTTTCTTCAATTTCCAGCTTTTGGCGCAAGTAGCGAATGTAGACTTCCAACACATTGCTCTCACCGCCAAAATCATACCCCCAAACGCGATCGAAGATCACTTCACGGGTAAGCACCTGGCGCGGATGGCGCAGGAATAGCTCAAGCAGCTCATATTCCTTGGCGGTCAATTGAATCAGGTTATTTCCACGCGAGGCTTCACGCGAGCCCGTATCAAGAGTGAGATCAGCAAATTTGAGAACCTGGATCCGCTCAGGTTGGGTACGACGCAGCAGGGCGCGGATACGGGCCAGCAGTTCATCCAGGTTAAATGGTTTAACCATGTAATCATCAGCGCCGGCATCCAGCCCCTGCACACGATCTTGGATGGTATCTTTGGCGGTCAGCATCAGTACAGGCATGCTGCCCCCCATACGCAGACGGTGGCAAACTTCCAGGCCATCCATCCCAGGCAACATCCAATCCAATACCACCAGGTCAGGTGTGTGATCGCGCGCCACATTTAACCCGGAACGGCCATCCGTGGCGACATCAACCATGTAGCCTTCGTACGCCAGGCCCCGTTGGAGTAATTTCAAAATTGCTTGATCATCCTCGATAATGAGAATTCTCTCGTTCATAATATGCTCCTCTATGTTCTATTAAGATTATACACAACTCTGGTAGAATTTCAGCATGCTTCATAATAAGATTCCTATTAGAAAAAGGATTTTCGACCTGCTTGTCGCCGGTATGCTGGTGATTATCCTCTCCCCGCTGCTGCTGGTAACAGCCATACTGGTACGCATCCGGCATGGCAAGCCGGTTTTGTTTGGGCAAAAAAGACCGGGGTACAAGGGCAATATTTTTCAGATCTATAAATTTCGTACCATGACCAACGACCGCAAACCAGATGGTAATCTGTTGCCAGACGAAGATCGTCTCACTCGCCTTGGGCGAATCTTGCGCGCGACAAGTATCGATGAACTACCCGAGCTGTTCAACGTGCTGCGCGGTGAAATGAGCATTGTCGGACCTCGCCCGTTATTGGTTCAATACCTGGATCGTTACACCCCAGAACAAGCCCGCCGGCACGATGTACTACCCGGCATAACCGGTTGGGCCCAGGTGAATGGCCGGAATGCCATCGAATGGGGTGAAAAATTTCGCCTGGATGTCTGGTACGTGGACAATTGGAGTTTCTGGCTGGATATGAAGATCCTGCTGCTAACTTTTTGGAAGGTCATCAAGCGTGAGGGGATCAGCCAACCAGGTCACGCCACAGCCGAAGAATTTATGGGAAGCCAAAAATCCTGACAGACGAAATCCACTGTCAGGATTTTCTATTACATTTCTGATATTTATTATCCAGTTCAAATGCTATAATTTTTTTCTACAAACAGCCTGCCAGTCGAAACTTACGGCCGTTAATTAATTCAAACTATTATCAATAGAGAGGCTAATCATGACAACACGTACATCATCCGCTGAATGGAAAGGCACCCTGAAGGAAGGCGCTGGCACAATGAAGCTCGCCAGTGGCGCATACGAAGGACCTTACACATTTGCATCCCGTTTTGAGAGTGGCAAAGGAACCAATCCTGAAGAACTGATTGGCGCTGCACATGCCGGTTGTTACTCCATGTTCCTTTCGGCGCTGCTGAGCAATGCCGGTTTCACCCCCACCCACATCGCCACCACCGCCACCGTTCACCTAACCGAAGGGCCAACCATCAGCCTGATTGAGCTTGACACTGTTGCCATTGTGCCTGATTTGAGCGAAGAACTCTTCCAGGAGAAGGCCGCGGAAGCCAAGCAGAAATGCCCGGTCTCAAAGGTACTGGCCGCAACGGAAATCCGCTTGAGCGCCAAGCTGAACCAATAATTCATAAAACTCCGGGCTCAGTGTTAAAAAACACTGAGCCTTTTTTTATAACCCAGCCAATACTGCCCATTTGTACAGGTAGCCACCCACCCATTCCGGCGATGCGCGCTGGAAGTGGAACAGGTATCCTTTAGACAACAACAAAGGAGATTATTATGTCAACCACTTTCAACGATTTATCAAATACATTTGCAGACGCAGCCCAAAAAGCCGGTCTATCAACCGTTCGAGTCAATGGACGTGAACGCATGCCGGCCAGTGGGATTGCCATGGCCAACAACCTTGTGCTGACCGCCGATCATGTGCTGGAACGCGACGAGGACATCGGGGTGGGATTGCCAGATGGTTCCACCCATAAAGCTGTGTTAGCCGGCCGCGACCCAGGGACAGACCTGGCAGTGTTAAAACTGGAATCTGGCAGCCTCACCCCGGCAGAAACCGCCCAGGTAGCCCGTTTAGGTGAACTGGTCCTGGCCCTGGCTCGACCATCCGATGATGGTTTGGAAGCCAGCCTGGGCACCATCAGTGCCCTACGTGGACCTGTACGCACAGCACGCGGACTGCTTGAAAGCCATTACCGCTCAGATACCACTCCCTTCCCTGGCTTTTCAGGCGGGCCATTGGTGAACGCAGAAGGAAAGGTCTTGGGTATCAATACCAGCGGTTTTGGGCGCGGCACATCCATTACTATCCCGGCCGACCTGGCATGGAAAGTAGCCACTGAGCTGGCCCGTGCTGGTTCCATTCAAAGAGGCTATCTCGGTATTCGGTCTCAACAGGTGGAACTAAACCCCGCGGCACAGACGAATTTACGGCGAGCCCAACCCAGTGGGTTATTAATTATTGGAATGGAACAAGACAGCCCGGCCGAGGCTGGTGGCATGTTGGTCGGCGATATTCTGGTGGGCATCCAGGGCAGATATGTGAGCAACCACGATGAATTATTCGCTGGCCTGTCTGGTGAGGTGGTTGGGAAAAGCGCATCCCTGGAAGTCTTGCGCGGCGGGCAAATGCAACTTTTGAATGTCACTGTGCAGGCACGCCAGGCTGAGCAAGAACAGCATCGTCAACACGAACATCATCACCACGGTCACAGGTAAGGAGAACGGACTTGGTCAGGGTTGCTGTCATGGCGGAGAGCATGGCTCTACGTATAGGGCTGCGTGAAGTGATCAACCACCTGCCAAACCTCGGCGTGGTGGTTGCCGGCGGCCCGGATATGGAACTGCGCGCCGGGCTGGCTGACGTTCTGGTGATTGTTCCACCCGTTGACCTGGCCCGACTCGCAGAACCCCAAGCCATCCTTTTCCTGACAGATGACCCCGCCGAAGTACAACAGCTGCAATCTGCCCAGCCAGGCGCCTGGGGTGCATTACCGGTCAATGCTGGTGAAGATGAATTGGAAATCGCCATCCGCGCCCTTGCAGAAGGATTATGGATCGGCGCGCCAGCTTTGCTGCGTGGATTATTTTATCCCCGGCCGCAATTGATCTACCCAAGGAACGAAGACCAGGCTGTTTCACTGACCGAGCGTGAAATTGAAGTACTGCAATTAGCAACACAGGGTTTAGCCAACAAGCAAATGGCCAGCCTGCTTGAAATCAGCGAACATACCATCAAGTTCCATCTTTCAGCCATTTATTCCAAATTGGGTGTATCAAGCCGAACTGAAGCAGTACGTTCAGGGGTACGCAGTGGGCTGGTGGTTTTGTGACACTAGCAATATAATTAAAAGAGAAGGGCGAGGATTTTTTCCTCGCCCTTCTCTTTTAACAGAAAACCGGTCAGTTTTACTTCTTGTGGTTGTGATAATGAACCAGGATGGGAATGGCGATAAAAACAAAAATGAGAAATCCCAAGAAAAGGATGCCGTCACTCTTGCCGACCATCGAATCAAGAACTACATTTTCTGTATGGGTTTTCGGGAGCGATGTGGGGGCAGGCTGAACAATACCCGGAAAAAATTGGGCTGCGGTGGACAAAAAAACCACCAGTCCGGAGATTATTAAGAGACTAAAAGCACGAATTTTACTCATCATAGGCAATTCATCAAAACGGGTGATAAATTTTCACCCTAGTATACCATGAGCGAAATCGGGCGTTTCTTATCAAATAATAATTTGTCATGTATAATCCCAAACTGTCATTCTTACTATTATTACCGAATTTACTTGATATTTTTGGATCTGCGGTAGCGTCTGCCGTACAGCTATTTTTCAGGAAACCCATGGCCTGAAGAGAGAGGCAACTGTGCGTTTTACAACAATTCGCATACTTTTTCTGACAATTGGCATGATGCTTGTGGGGCTTGGAATCGTTAGCGCTCGCAATTTGCAGACACCCAAGGATGATATATCCATGGGTGCCCAACTTTATGATAAATGGTTCGCCGCCCTGGGCATCCAGACGCCAGAAGGCAACATGCCCATCTGGGAGAGACAAACCACCAATAGCCGGTCCGGAGCCGATACCTGGCGTTGCTCAGAATGTCACGGCTGGGACTATAAAGGTTCCGAAGGCATCAATCGCAGCGGATCCAGTCAAACTGGTTTTCCAAACATAATGAAATTATCCGCGCAAATGTCGGAAGAAGAGATTATCGGGCACCTGAAAGGCTCGAAAGATCCTTCGCACAATTTTTCAAAATATATCGACGACGCCAACCTGGCAAAGCTGGCCAAATTTCTAAAGGAAGGCTTGCCGGATGACAGTGCATCGATTGATGCAGCCACAAAAAAAGTCATCAGCGGGAACCAGGCCAACGGCAGGGCTCTTTTTGAAAAAAGCTGTGCCGAATGTCATGGAAGCGATGGCAGGCAAAAAGTTTTTCGCACCGAAGGTGTCAACGAATACCTCGGAACGATTGCCAACCGCGACCCGTATCGCTTCTTGCATCGCACACGCTTTGGCGTTGCCGGACAGGGTCAAATGCCAATCGGCCGGGACCTGGGCTGGAAAACCAGCGACAGCGTGGACGTACTTGCCTATGTGCAAAGCCTGCCGTCCGGAACCGAAAATGAAGTCATCAGCAATGCTGGCGCGAGCTCGCAGACTTCACCCAAGCTAGGTGGGCCAGGCGATACGATCCTCGCAGGTATGTTTGCCGGACTTGCAGCAATCCTCGGCATGGCGGGGTTGAGTGCGCTTTTCCTGCTTATCCTGGTCATGCTGGGTGTCGGGATTGTCTGGTTGTTGAAAAAACGAAAATAAGGTATGGAAATTCAGCCTGACAGATTGAAACTAAACCTGACGGGCTATTTTTAGAAATATATAACCTCTGCAACGCGTTGATCTCATCGATCGTGCCCCGCACGCAGACTAAATGCCGCAGGAGAGACTATGTCGAAGTTGTTGGAAATTATTAAAAACCCAGGAGTGCAAATCGCCATGTTGGTGGTTTTCCTGGTAGTCGTCAGTGCCGGCATCTGGGGCGTTTACACCACCCAGACATCGCCAGAACAACCTATTTTATTTCCGCATAATATTCACGTGAACATGCAAATTCCATGCCTGTATTGCCACCCTGGGGCATGGCGCCAGGCCTCGGCCGGGTTGCCCACGCAGCAAAAATGCTGGGCATGCCATGGTCAACTGAAAAAGTATTTTCAGCCCGAGGTACCGTTGGCGAATTGGCCGCTTGAATTGCAGAAACTCAGCAGTTATGTGAAGGAAAGCAAACCCATCCAGTGGGTCCCTGTCTACCAGGTGCCAGATTTTGTGCACTTCAATCATCGACCACATATCGCTGCTGCGCTTAACTGCGAAACCTGCCATGGTGACATGAGCAAGAAAACAGTAGCCACACTTGAACAAACAGTGAATATGGGCTGGTGTATCAACTGCCACCAGCAGAAAACTATCAACGACCCGGCCAAGCGCACAAAACTGCTTGACTGCGGTACCTGCCACTACTAACCCGGCATCCAAATCTCACCGCCAAACAACCAGTTACCAGGCAAGAGACCTGTGATGAAAAGGAAAGAAGATCAATGACTGAAAATATTTCCCGGCGCGATTTCTTAAAAATTGCTGGCACCGGCGCAGCAATTACAACCATGCTGACGGGCTGCGGCCCGGCGGCCCGTTATACCACCCGTGAGCCGTATACAAAAATGCCGGAATACAACTACAACGGGCAGAGTACCTATTACGCCACAACCTGTCGTGAGTGCGCGGCAGGATGCGGGCTGGTTGTGCGGACCATGCAAGGCCGGGCTATCAAGGCTGAAGGCAACAAAAACAACCCCGTCAACTTGGGCAAGACCTGCACCCGCGGTCAGGCTGTTTTGCAAAGCCTTTACAACCCCGATCGCATCCAAAACCCGGGCAAGCACCCGCGCAATGAAAAAACCTTTACCGACATGGATTGGGATACTGCTACCGGCATCGTCGCTGAGGCACTCAAGGGAAACCCTGAAGAAATTGCCTTCCTGCTGGGAATGGCACCCGATCACCTGTTTGACCTTGTCAGTGACCTGTGCAAAGCAATCGGCGCTCCGGCACCGCTTCGCTACGGTGCTCTGGGGATGTTTGAAGCCCGTTCAACCATTTCCGAAGCAGCCCGCTCTGTCTTTGGCAAACCTGACCTGTTGTATTTTGACCTGGCCAATGCCGATGTGACCTTCTCATTCGGCACCAGCTTCCTCGAAACCTGGTTATCCCCGGTAGCGTACACACGTGCATTCTCGAAAATGCGCCAGGGTACCAACCGGCGTGGTTACCTGGTTCAGTTTGAAGCCCGTATGTCGCAAACCGGCATGAAGGCTGACGAATGGATCCCAGTAACACCCGGTACCGAAGGTTTGGTGGCTGCTGCGATTGGGAAACTGGTATCTGAAATTAAATTTGGCGTCGCCCCTGGCTCAGTCGAAGGTGTCGATGTTGCCAAGGTTGCTGAGCTTGCCGGCGTGTCCCTCGAAACCCTGGAACGCCTGGCTGCCATCTTTAACGGCGCAGAAACCCCGCTTGCCATCGTACCCGGTGCAGCCCTTGCCCAAACCAATGGTCTGGAAACTGCCATCTCAGTCCTGACCCTCAATGCGTTAATGGGCAACCTGGGCAAACCTGGCGGCGTGTTCCAAACCCCGGCCTCCCCGCTCGGTGCTGACTTCCAGCGACCAGCCAACGCAAAAGAAATGTCGTTGCTGGTCGACAAGATGAACGCAGGCAAAATCAAGACCCTGTTCATCCATGGCGTCAACCCATTGTTTGAACTGCCACAGGCGCTCGGTTTCCAGGCGGCACTGGCCAACGTGGCCAATGTAATCTCCTTCTCTTCCTTCCCGGATGAGACTGCCATGCAGGCTGATTATGTCTTTCCGGACCACACCGGGTTGGAATCCTTCGGCTATCAGCGCGTCGCAACAGGCTCAAGCCAATCCACGCTTTCGGGGGCTCAACCCGTCGTGGCTCCTTTTTATAACACCCGCGCAACTGCAGATGTGTTGCTGGCGGCTGGAGCTTTGGCTGGCGGCAAAGCCGCCCTGGCGTTCAAAGATGAGGTTGAATACATCCAGTCAAAACTGGCTGGGCTGCTGGAAGCCAAAGACGGTTTCTATTCCGGCGCAGATATCGTCGAATTCTGGGCAAATTTCCAGCAATTTGGCGGTTGGTGGCAGAACACCGCCAGCCTATCGGCTCCGACAGCCGCTGGTGTACTGGAACGCGCTTTGACCAACCCGCCTGCCCAGTTCGAAGGCGAGGGAGAATTTTTCCTGCAAACCTTTGTCTCGCCTGTGCTTGGTGAAGCTGGCGCAAACAAGCCCTGGCTGCAAGAAGTTCCCGATCCAAACACCACTGTTATGTGGAACTCCTGGCTGGAGATCAACCCCAAGACTGCGGAAGAACTCGGGCTGGCCAACGATGAACTAGTCAAGGTTACTTCTCCCTTTGGCACAGTGGAATTATTGGTATTGCACTACCCGGCCATCCGGCCCGATGTCGTTGCCATTCCGTTTGGGCAGGGACACAGCGCTTATGGCCGTTATGCAGAAAACCGCGGCGTCAACCCCGCCAACCTGTTTGGCAAAACCGTCAACAGCGCCGGCGACCTGGCATACGCGGGAATAAAAGTCAAAATAGAAAAAACTGGCAAGCAGAGTCCCCTCCCGCTTTCTCGCATGGAAGGGTACACCAAGCTTGAAGAAGCTGAGCGCAAGAAATAATGGTATTCGGAGACAGAACTCATGGCCAAACATAATATTCCAGAAGTAAAAGCAGATTGGGAGTCGACCCCCGGCATTTGGGGTATGTCGATTGATATGGACGTTTGTACCGGCTGCCAGGCCTGCGTGACCGCCTGCGCAATGGAAAATAATATCGCCTTCGTGGGAGAAAAAGATTCTGGTTACGGACGCTCCTTACATTGGATACGGATTGAACACACTTGGGAGGGTGAATACCCCGAAGTTAGCGCCACATCCTTCCAACCGGTGGCATGCCAACAATGTGGCAATGCGCCTTGTGAACCAGTCTGCCCGGTGTTTGCTTCGGTCCACAGCCAATCCGAGCAAATCAACCTGCAAGTGTACAACCGCTGTGTAGGTACCCGTTACTGCGCCAACAACTGCCCCTACGTCGCGCGCGTTTTCAACATGCGCGATTACGAACGACCCGAACCACTGCCCAACCAGCTTAATCCGGACGTAACGGTTCGCCGCCGCGGTATCATGGAAAAATGCACTTTCTGTGTCCAGCGCATCCACAAAAGCCAGGACCAGGCCAAATCCGAAGGCCGTGAAGTAATGGATGGGGAAGTGGTTCCCGCCTGCGCTCAGGCTTGCCCGGCGGACGCCATCACCTTTGGCCGCCTGGATGATCCTGAGAGCCGCGTCAGCCAACTCGCGAAAAACGGTCGTGGCGTCAAGTTATTTGAAGATCTCGGCACCCTGCCACGCGTGACTTACTTGAAAGAGGAGAAGACCTATGGCCGTACTGGCTAATTCTGCACCCAATGCTCATTCGCACTCCGCAGAACACGACCACGAAGCCCATCTGCGTGAAGAGCACCTGATGCTCGATCCCCGTCCGCGTGGCGAAATGAACGCGATGGTGATGGAATCGATGCTAGTCACCAGTTGGAAATTCTGGGTGATTGCCGGCATCCTTGCGGTAGTCGTATTAATCTGCCTGGGTTATTACTGGGGTTATATGATCGTGGAAGGCCTTGGTGTGGCCGGTGTCAACCGTCCCATTTACTGGGGTATATTCCTGGTCAACACGGTGTTCTGGATCGGTATCAGTCATGCCGGTACCTTCGTTTCAGCCTTGCTGCGCGTTTTTAAAGCGGAATTTCGCCGCCCATTCACCCGAGCCGCAGAACTGATGACCACTTTTGGCCTGGTACAGGCTGGCCTCAGCATCTTTATGCACATGGGTCGTATCTGGCTGGCATATTGGCTGTTTCCCTACCCCAACCAACGCATGCTTTGGCCAAACTTCCATTCACCGCTTTCATGGGACTTCCTGGCCATCAACACCTACCTGATGTCCAGCACCATGTACCTGTTCATGCCGCTGATCCCAGACCTGGCCATGGCGCGTGACCGTTCAACCGGTTGGCGCAAAACCTTCTACCGCATCCTGGCGCTTGGTTTCCGCGGAACAGAAGGTGAGTGGACTCACCTTCGTTTTGCGATGAACCTGTTCGCCTTCGCAATTCTACCGGTTATGTTTTCAGTGCACACCATCGTTTCCTGGGACTTCGCAGCCGCGATGCGCCCTGGTTGGAGTTCGACCATCTTTGGCCCGTATTTCGTAGTCGGCGCGCTGCAGTCCGGTCTTTCTGCTGTGGCAATGGTATTGATCGTCGTGCGCGCAACCATGAAGAACATGAAATACTTCATCCGTCCCGAGCACCTCGATGCGCTGGGCAAGTTGATGTTGATCATTTCAATGACCTGGGCTTACTTTTTCTTCAATGACTACATGGTGCAGTGGTACAACGGCGACAAATTCACCGACATGCTCTTACATTTCCATGAAGCTGGCCCAACCGGTTGGATGTGGTTCGCGATGTTGATCTTCAATATTGCTGTTCCGTGGCTGACCCTGTGGAACAAGTCCATCCGTCGGAACCCAACCGCCCTATTCATCATCGGTTTCCTTGTAAATGTGGCCATGTGGTTTGAACGCTATATCATCGTACCAACCTCGCTCAGCATCAACCGTTTCCCATTCACATTCCAGTTCTACAAACCAGGTGTGGAAATTCCTTTGAGCATCGGCACACTGGCCCTTTTTATCCTTCTTTACATGCTTGCTTCCCGCCTTATCCCGCTCATCCCAGTCTGGGAAGTGCAGGAAGGCCAATTGGCCCACAGCCTGCGCAAGTTTGGTAAGGAACATGTTGTCACCGTCAGTGACCTGGAATAATTGAAAAGGAGATAGACAATGAGCGAAAAAACCATGCTCCTGGCATTGTTCTCAGACCTTGACCCCGCCGCTCGTGCGGTGGATGCGCTGCGCGAAATTGGCATTAAGGATGATCACGTCAACGTGATCGCTGGCATTCCGATCACCGAAGCGATGATGGGCCGCCCTAAACATCCCAGCAACGTTCCAACCCTGGCATTGGGCGGCGCGGTTGGTGGCATGTTCGTTGGCGCGCTGTTGGCCTTTTGGACACCCAATGTTTACCCGCTCAATGTTGGCGGCCAGGCATTGATCCCCGGCCCACCCAGCGTCGTAGTGCTATTTGAAATGACCATGCTTGGCATGCTCATCAGTACTTTCCTCGGTGTTTTCCTGGACAGCCGCTTTCCGTCCTACGAACCCAAGGAATATGTTACCGAAATCAGTGATGGCAAGATCGCATTGCTGATAGAATGCCAGCCTGAAGAAGAAAAAGAGATCGAAACCGCCATGAATAAGCTTGGCGCAGAATCGGTCAAACACGCGGAGGCGCAAACGCTATGAGCTTTTACCAGAGACTCTTGGTGGTCCTCGCCGTGGTAGTGCTGCTGCTCGGCGTCCTGATGATTTTCACCTATGATGTCATAAAAATCAACTGGATCAGTTTCATGGAGATCCAACCATCATTCAAACCGATGGAACACCCCCTGCCTGTGGCAGCCCGTTCCATCCCGATCGAAGGCGCCGCTTACCTGCCCGGTCAAGGTGCACCCATCAACCCGGTGACATCCGACGAAGTTTCGATTGAACGCGGACGCTTGCTCTACAGCGTGACCTGCATCCAGTGTCATGGTCGTATTGGCGAAGGGGACGGTACTGTTTCTGGTGGACTGGTATTCCCACCTGCCAATCTGACCACAGATGTTGTGCAAAACAAACCTGATGGCGCATTATTCCTGACCATTTCAAATGGCATCCCGGGCACAAATGGACAAATTCACATGCCAGCCCTCAACGAGAACTTGACCGTTCGCGACCGTTGGGATGTGGTCAATTATCTTCGCACGCTAAAGGCTGCGGCTGCGCCCAAGCCTTAACGGAGACATCCATGAATGATAATACCAGGAAGATAATTTACACTGTTCTGATCGGCCTCCCCACAATCTTGATTGTTTGGACATTTAGCTTGTATTTCTTCGGCTGCGGTACAACCAACACATGCAGTGGCCTGCCCGAAGCTGTGGTAACCCCCATCCCAACCCTGCATCCGGCGGCCATGCCTGCCCCCAAGGTAGGTGTGGATGCCGTCCCAAGCGCGCCACGCTGCCGCGTTAGCGCCCTGAAACTGCTGGGCGCGTGGGTTGATGCGGGTTATTCCGAAACCGAAACCTTTTCTTTCACCGACGTAAAGGGTGTCAACTGCACCGCCAACTATAAGGATGATGTCCAGAAGTTGTTTACCACACCTAACTTGTGGTACGACGGCGCCCAAGCCTGCATCACCTGCCATTACGCGGATATCGCCAAAGCCACCAAGAATATGGATCTGAGCAGCTACAGCGGCATTTTGGCTGGCTCAAACCGTGTGAACGGGGCCGCCAAAGGCAATGATATCCTTGGCGGTGGTGTTTGGGCCAACGCGCTGATGAGACAAATGTTATACGCTCCGGATGGAAAGACGGAAATCAACCGACCGCCCATGCCTCTCGGGCGTCCCGCCAACGTCCCTGCGGATGGCCCGGTTATCAGTGCTGGAACCCCGCCACTGCCCTAACCCGAATCAAAACAACAACAAAAAGACTGCCCCATCATTGGCTGGCAGTCTTTTTTGTTGTTCTGTCATTGTGGTTCTGTCAGACCCACACCTGAATGTTATTTTCTCAAGCAAGGCACATCAGCACAACCAAATCCTTTGGAAGCTGCGGCAAGTATTCACCTGATGTGATTGGCTGAGAATTACCCCTGGCCAGAAAGTTCAGCCGGTTCAATGAAACGCAAATATTTCACGGTGGCATTTTCAAGGTTGGCGTACTCACCCCGAAATTCTTCAGGCAGAAGACGGGCCAGTTGATACATCATCTCATCCGCCATTTGCTGACGCACTTCCTTGGAGACACGTTCACCGCGTGCATCCAGGTGGAAGATGGGGCCAACACGGATTTCAACATGTGTACGTTTAAATTTCTTTACATTGCTACCAAAGTTCTCCCCACCCCAATGCACAATCGGCTGAAGCGGCGCGCCGCTGTGCAGACCGAGCATGGCGATACCACCATGGGCGCGCAAAAGTTTGCCTTCACGACTGCGTGTCCCCTCGGGTGAAATGCCCAGGATGTAACCTTTCTCGAGCGCATCCAGGGATTTACGCATGGCGACCATATCAGCCTCACCGCGGTGTATCGGAATAATATCCCAAAGGGTAAAGACATAACGAAGAAACGAGTTGTCCCAGGTTTCCACCTTCGCGATGGCAGTTATTTTCTTGCGCGGCTGCAACTGGGTGTACATGAGCGGAGCTTCCAGTGTACCAGTGTGGTTGGTGTATGCGATTAATGGCCCGTTAAGTGGCACCTTCTTCATTTCCTTGCCATTTACACTGCACATCACATCCAGACCTAATTTACACCCGTACGTCACAATCCATTTCATCAAATTCATTAAGAGGCTCCCACGATCTGCAATTGTCCCGGATAAATCTCGATTTCGAGAAGCAACCCGTTTTCGCTAAAAATTTCTCCATCCATTTGGACGGGCATGACACCTTCAACTGCCGTAATTTTAACGCGCTTCCCGCGCAACATGCGAATTTCGGGTTGGGTAGACTGGGTACCACGAACAAAATGGGGCAGCAGGACAAACATGCGCAAGCGGCCAACCGCGCGGGCAACACACAAATCGAGGTAACCATCATCCATTCTGGCGTCCGGGGCGGTCAAAAATCCGCCACCAATCCGGCGGCCATTCATGACAGAAACCATCAA
This sequence comes from uncultured Anaerolineae bacterium, assembly GCA_903908605.1. Classification (GTDB taxonomy): domain Bacteria; phylum Chloroflexota; class Anaerolineae; order Anaerolineales; family Villigracilaceae; genus UBA5195. The sequence goes on along the minus strand of CAIVSQ010000590.1, from coordinate 16,595 downwards.
AGATTTCTGAACAATCGTTGCGCCGTCCACTTCGATACGCAGGGTTGGTGCGGAGGCATGGTAGGTGAAAATGGTTTGAATAGCTGCAAACAAATAAGCCACAAACCCGCTGCCAAAGGGATCATCCCTCGCCAGGATTGTACCCGCAGCATCAAAACCAACGCCAACACAATTAATAAAATATCGGCCAGCAGGAAAGTTATCACTCCTGGCAAACCCGACATCCACCCACCTGCTGGCTCCTGATTTGAGCTGCAATATGGCATCATCCAGGTCGGCCGACAAACCAAGACCGGCAGCCAGGTCATTGCCGGTACCAATAGATATCAAACCCAAGGCCGTATGGCGCATTCCGCGGGCCTGGGCCAATAGCAAACCATTGGCGACTTCGTTGGCGGTACCATCCCCGCCAGCGCTGACCACAACATCTGCCCCTCGCCGGGCCGCTTGTTCGGAGAGTTCGGCCGCATGCCAGGGATATTGGCTGACTGCCAACTCAAAATCAAGCCCGTGCTTTTTTAATGCGCGTTGAATGCGCGGGATAAACTCCGCGCCTCGACCATGAGCAGAAGCCGGATTGGCAATCACATAATATTTCAAGCGCAACTTACCTTTGCTACCGGGGCATTAGCCGCTGATAATTTCCAGGGCACTCGGCAAGAGTTCCAAAGAAAGTGATACTCCGGTCAGACAGAGCATTTCGCCATCGGCATGAGCAGGGAAGTTGTGCCCATCAAGAGCCTCAACCTGCACCTTCCTGGCTCGTCGCATCTTAATTTCAGGCTGCCCTTCCTGGGTACCCTTTAGAAAGTAAGGAATTAATCCAAAAATACGGGCCTTGGAAGCTGTTTCACATATACACAGGTCAAACAAACCATCATCAACCTTGCTTTCGGGCGCCATCTGGAAGCCACCGCCCATACGCTTGCCATTCATCACAGAAATCATTAATGAACTCTGGTTGATTTCTTCATCGTCCACCATGATTTGAACCTTGGGTGGGGTGTAATAGAGGAACACGGTAGCGATCACGCCGATCAGGTAAGCCGGCAACCCGCGGGTAAAGCGTACCTTTGATGCAGCAGTTCCAACTGCCGCATCAAAGCCAATTCCGATGCCATTGCCAAAATAACGTCCATCGGGATAATCACCACCTTTGACAAACCCAATGTCAATGCGCTTGCGTTTGTTGGCGATAAGCGCATCCAGGCTGCTGCCCAGTTCGGTGGGAATCCCCATGCCCCCCGAGAAATCATTACCCGTTCCAATGGAAATTACTGCGAAGGCTGCCTGGGTAAAACCTTCGTTGCGCGCTTTCATCAAGCCATTCAGGGCTTCGTTGATCGTACCATCTCCGCTGGCGCAGACGATGACATCATAACCATCCCGTGCAGCTTGCTCTGCCAGGCTGGCAGCGTGCCATGTACGCTCAGTTTGGACCAGCTTGTAATCCAGGCCTGCATTTTTAAGACGATTTTCGATTTCGGGGATGGAACGTCCCCCCAGTCCACGACCTGATGTTGGATTTACGATCACATAGTAGCGCATTTTCTTCTCCAATGGCAAATTTTTCCCAAGATCAAATCCAACGCATTCCAAATCGCGCAAGATTGTCACAGATTAAAACACGAAATTACAAAAAAAGCACGGCCAAAGCCATGCTTTTGTTTGATTGCTATATCGCCTGTGGCAACCGGTCTTTGATTTACCCGGCGTGCGTCTTTACGTCATAATGCGGGATGCGCTGGTAAGTGGCACCAGTGCCCAGCATTTTTCCAAGTGCATTGGCAAGTTCGTCCATGGTGTAGGTATCTTCATGCGCCAGGATCAGCTGCATCTGTTCCAGATGCCGGCTAAGGGTCTTCATTTCAACCTGGAAGTTCTCCACTGTTTCCCGGTCGGTTTTCTCACGGAGAGTCTCAGTAGCGGCATGGGCTTTTTCCACCGCTTGCATGGCAGCGTGAATGCTTTCAGTCATCGCGAACCAGTCTGTCATTCTTGCCTCCAGGAAGTGTGAACGCACGTCCATATTTACAATAGCACGCTGGTGGGCAGAATTCAAGGCCTTTCACGTTTGTACTGGTCGGGAGTGTCCAGATCTTTCAATATTGTGTGGTCGGTTTGGATATAGAAAATTTGACCGGCGTGCTTATTGAGAAAATCGCGCATGGTTTGAGGAGCCTGCATCGTAAGAATATCATCCCACAGCCCACGCCGGACAAGCCACGGATGCCCACGATGCATTTCAAAACTAGGAACAAACAATTGGGCAATATTTTCCGCCAGGGCGGCGAGGATCAACTGCAGCGCTGCCGGGCTTAACTGGGGCTGATCTCCCAGGCCGATCAGCACCGCATCGGTCTGTCCATCAAGTGCGGCAAGACCACATTGCAGCGAGGAAAGCATATCGCCCTCTTCGTGCTGCGGATTAAATACTGCACACAGGGGCATGCTCGCAGCCAGGCGGGTGACTTCCGCTTCGACCTGCTGACGTGCGCCGCCTGTAACCACAACAATTTCGCCCACCCCGGCCTGGGTATAAGTGGCAACCACCTGACCCAGAACAGTGGTCTCCCCCCAAGGCAGCAGCATTTTTGGTGTACCCATGCGGCGTGAAAGCCCGGCAGCCAGGATGACTGCGCTAATTCCATTCCCTGTTCTCATGGCTGCTCCTGGTGAATTATTTTTTGGTAATCGCCCGGGGTATCAACATTTAACAACAGGCGGCGGTCAGACCAATTGATATACCGAGGGCTATATCGGTGAAAGACAGCCCGACCACCTGCGTTGCCCGTAATGGTCTCAAGAACCGGAAAAGTAACCCGGTCCAGTAAAAATGGCATGGTTCGCTGATCAAAAACGTAGGGAGCCACCACCGCTGGCAAATCCTGGCGGTGACGTTCCACCATGGCGCGCAGCAATTCCACGCTAACCTGGGGTTGGTCAGCGCCGAGAAAGATTGCTGCGCCAATTTTCTTTGGCAAACCGGCCAGGCCAGTCCGCCACGAGCTGCTTTGACCCAGCTGCCATTGTGGGTTGTGAATCAATTGAACAGGCAGATCGTGCAAAGCGATGTGGACATGATCCTCATAAGCGCCGGTCACCACTAAAACCGGGGCAAGCCCGGCTGCCAGCGATGTTTCGGCCACAATGCGCACAAACGACCTGCCCTGCCAAGAAAGGAGCTGTTTTGGTGTGCCGTCGTAGGATGCATCCCCACCAGCCAGGATGACTGCGGCGATATTTTCCCAGCTGGCATACACCTGCGGAGTGGCATCATTAAGCTTGCTGATCACAATGTCATCATAGACCGGCAATAACTGGCTTGCAAGACGGTTGGCCCAGGATTGAAGCAGCGGGGTATCGGCCTGGTTAAGCAGAAGCGAACGCCGTGCCGAGGCTGGGATGTTTTTCAACCCACCCTTGGCATGCCCCAGGACACGTGCCAGGGCTGGCACATCAATAGTTTCATCCAACGCCAACCCGGATAAACCGGCGAACAAGGCCGGCCTGTGAACATGGTCTTCATCCAACCTGCTGCCCAATCCAGATAGACCGGCCACAACCACGACACCATTCGTAAATGCGGGGATCACCGGCTCGCCAGGTCCTGGGGCTTTAAGTGGATTCATGCGCGAACCATCGGCCTCGATCAGCAGTGGCAAGTCATGATAACCAGCTACCTGTCGCAGGCTTTCAAGCTGCTGCTCGTTCAGCCCACGCAATCTGCCGGTTTGAGCATCCACAGATCCCGTCACCAGGCTGACCCCTGCACCGATCGATGGTTCAAAATCGGGCATGGGCGCGCCGGTCTCCCAGGTAAAATGTCTGTCTGCCAGCTCAGCCTGCCATGCCCCCAGATGGGTGGAGGTCGTCACCAGGGCAGGCGCAAGTTCCCGCGCGCAGGCAAATAAAGCGCTGGTTTTTCCACCAGCACCTGTAAAGGCGACCACCTGACCAGGTTCAATTCGCAGTGCCTGGGAAAGTTGATTCATTTTTGGGGGACTTGGAGAATGTTAATACCCGCCGGGCAAGGCGAGCCTGGTGAGGACGGCTTCAAGCACGCCACCCCCCACCGCGAGAGCCTTATCTGAAACTGAATAACAATAGGTCTGGTCGCCGCGCTGGTCGATATCGCCGATTTTGACTCCTTTTTGTACGTACACACCTGGCCTAATCAGGCCGCGCAACACTCCACCAAAGGGTGCACAGACATCCTCCCCCGCCACAGAAGCAATCACTCCTCCAGCATCAATATAATCGCCTATACGCACTTCACTGGACAACAAGCCGTCCGCCGGTGCGCGCAACACACGGCGCGGATCACCTTCGGGTTGACCCGTATCTGCTGAAGCAGAGCCCTGCCAATAAACCCGCCCAAGAAAATGCCCGCGCTGGGTTTCCACAACTGCATGACAATTTTGCCCACAGATAAACCCGGGACCAAGCCCAATGACAAGCTGAGCCGCATCGAGGCGTGTGTCTGATTCGCGTTTTAACAACCGTGCGTCCACCAAAACGGAGATTGACCGGGTACGCAAGATTTCTAGCTGGGGATCAGCAATAACAGGAATAACACCCAAACCAGCCAGGGCAAAAGCTTCCTCAAAGGTATCTGCTTTGCGGGCAGTTACACCTTCGATGGTAATCATGCCATCATATACCGCTTCGGAAAAGGAAACCGTGCGGCGTACGGCAAGCGGGTTGGGCAGTTCGGCGATGATGATCTTAAAACCGGCGCGAAATAATCGCATGGCAACACCGGAAGAAAGATCACCACCCCCGCGCATCAGGACATAATTCATAAATTAGAAACGCAGGGATAGACAGCTCAAACCGCCATCCATCTTTTGAAATTCAGACATATCCACAACGATCAGCTGATACCCGAGAGCACGCAGGCTTGCTTCAAAACGGGGGAACCCTGCTGCGATCAGGACATAGTCATTTACCCGGATGCAGTTGGCGGCATATTCCTCACCCGCCGCGACCCGGACCAATTCAAAACCCTGGAAGCTCGGGTGGTCTGCCAGCGAATCGATCACCACCAGGCGGTTATCGCCAATATAAGAGATGCCACTTTTCAGGTGGAGAATCCCCGCGGTTTGACGGATATCCACAAAACTGGAGGTATAGCCTTTGCTGGCCAACCATTCCGCCAATTGACGCCCACCTTCTTCATTAGTCCGCAAAGAAATTCCGATGAAGAAATGGGAGCCTGCCTCGCAAATATCACCGCCATCCATCGTGCCGGGGGCGCTAATATATCCTAACTCGGGGAAAAATTCGTGCAAGGTCTGCTCCATGGCACTCACTTCACCTACCCGGCTCTGTGCACCAGGGCGGCTGACAATGGCTCCATGCCCTAACTGGGAGGATTCTGGCAATAGGATGGCGGTATCTTCCACGAACGTGCCGTCCGGAAAACGCAAATCAGCGGGTAGCTCATGCAGGCTCAGGCCACACTGCCTGAGGGCTACCAGATAATTATCATGTTCGGCCAGGGTTTTGTTGAAATCGGGCATACCAAGATCGACAGTGGTCAAACCATCGGCATAGTTGGCACCTGGTTTGCGGGTAATCGCTTTTGAAAACATGGTTTTCTCCTTAACCGGTATTTTTTAGACCGGCGGCAATGCCATTTATGGTAAGAATAATCGTTTCACGCAGGGTATCAATTTCATGTCCAGTCTGCTGGGGCAGGGAACGCAGCCTGCGCAGGACTTCGACCTGAACATAATTCAACGGATCAACGTATGGGTTTCGCAAGCGCACGGCGTTCTGGGTGACGGGCTCCCCATCCATCAACTGGCGGTGACCACTGATGGCCAGGACGGTGCTGCACGTCAGGTCATATTCACGCTGAATAGCGGAAAACATGCTGGTGCGCAATTCAGGATCTTCCACCAGGCCAGCGTAAATGGCTGCGATCCCCATATCGGCCTTGAGCAGTGAAGTTTCGGCGTTATCCAACAGGGTTTTGAAGAACGACCAACCCTGGTACATTTCACGCAGTAAAGCTTTATCTTCAAAAGCATTCAGACCACTACCCAATCCAAACCAGCCGGGCAGGTTGTAACGACTTTGCATCCATGAAAAAACCCACGGAATCGCGCGAATACTGGTCACCGCAGTACTGCCAGCCCGCGAAAATGGACGCGAGCCAATATGCAGGCGGGTGATTTCGTCCAGGGGGGTGGCAGACTGCCAGAATTCCAGGAAACGCGGGGTCTCGTACACCAAGCCACGGTAAACCCGGAAAGCAGATTGTGACATGGTATCCATCGCCTGCCGCCAGGCAAGCGGGATATCCCCGACGTGGCCAGCCTGCCCGGGTGATTGGAATGAATTGGCCGAGGCAAGCAGCACCGCATTGACGATTTGTTCCAGGTGCCGGTGGGCCAGGTTGGGATTGGAATATCGCGAGGCAATGATCTCACCCTGTTCAGTAAGCCGGAAGCGTCCATTGATACTGCCGGCTGGTTGCGAACGAATGGCCCGGTTGGCCGGACCACCCCCGCGTGCAACGGTACCACCGCGGCCATGGAAAATCGTCAGGCGGACGGAATGTTCGCGCGCCACCGCGGTAATGGTTTCCTGGGCCTGGTAGAGCGCCCAGTTTGCCATCAGGTAGCCACCATCCTTATTGCTATCTGAATAACCGATCATAACCATCTGCTCTTGTTTGCCAGTCTGCAAATGAGCTTTATAAACAGGGCTGGTGAACAATTCAGCCAGGATCAGGTTGGCATCTTTCAGGTCCTGAATGGACTCAAACAGCGGGCAAATTTGCATGCCAACGTCACATCCGGTCCAACGGGCCAGAAGCAAGACAGTCAGTACATCAGCTGCTGAATGGGTCATGGAAATAATGACCGGTCCAAGCAGCTCAGTTCCATAGACCTGTTGAACGCGACCAATTAATTGGAACAATGCCCAGGTTTCAGCTGTCTGGTCAGTCACCCCAGGATGATTGGACAACCCGGGCAGGGGGGCAGACAGCAATCGGGTCAATAATTCCATCCGCTGCGCATCGGGTAGAGTCTCGAAGGAAGGGGCAATCTCCAGGGCGCGCAGTACCTCGCCAAGTGCTTTATTAAATTTACTGGAATCTTCACGAATATCCAGGCGGGCAGAATGTAACCCAAAAACAGAAAGCTGGCGACGCAGGATTTCCAACTCATCCGCAGCAAGCGGTGCCGGGATGGCTTTTGCGATCATATCCAACGGTTGGGTGATATCCACAGTGCGCACACGGGCCTGGTGAGGTTCACGACCAAGCAAGCGGCTCTTCATATTGTCCTGTGATGCTTCCGCCAGGTCGGCCGCAAGCAGGGAAAGAATTAAGCGGTAGGGCTCACCGGCATAGCGTTGGGCAATATATTCAACATGTGCAGGCAAGGGGTGACGCTTTTCCAACCAACGTGCCAGCTCTGCCGGGGGAGGCAGGCGGCGTGCGCTCATGCTGAGATGGCGGGCAACATTTTGCAGGCTGCGCCGGTGATTTTCCACAGCCTGCCCTCGATGTAAACGCAGGGTCTCGGCGGTCACTTCACTGGTCACATTCGGGTTGCCATCACGATCGCCCCCCATCCACGAGGCCAGGCTCAACCATTTATGGCTGGTTTGCAAACCAGGGTAATGGACCTGCAAAGCCTGGTCAAGATCGGAGTATAACCACGGAATGGTTTCCCAAAAAACCGAATCGATGTAGTACAGACCGGTGCGGACCTCATCTGTGACAGCAAGCTTGCTGGCGCGACTGCGATCTGACAACCAGAGCGCGGATATTTCAGCGTGCATGGCAAGCATCAGGCTCTCACGTTCCCTGGGCAGGCGGTCGGGCTTACTGTATTCACGCAGCAGCATGGATAAACGCTGCAGCTTGGAAATAATGGTACGCCGGCGGGATTCAGTGGGGTGAGCAGTCAATACCAATTCGATCGAAAGATTTTCAAGCAGTTCAGCCATCTGATCATGGCTGATACCACGTTGCTTGAGGGTTGCGATCGCTTCACCAATCGATTCGCGTACCGGGTTTGGCGCGTTATCCATCTCCTGCTGGCGCAGCAAGGCCAGGCGATAATTCTCTTCAGCCAGGTTCACCAGGTCAAAATAGGTGGCAAAAGCCGCCGCCACTGCGCGCGCTTCATCAGCGCCCAGAACCTCGACCTGCTGCTGCAACCGCATAGCTGCTTCTTCATCGCCCATGCGGCGTGACTTGGCTTCGGCCCGAATACGCTCTTCGGTTTCATATATCGCCGGTGATTCCTGCTCTGAGATGACTTTCCCGAGCTGATCGCCCAGGAGGTGGATGGCTTGAGATATTTCCATGATTCGTTTTCCAATTCCGGTATGCTTGTTTAACGGCAAGGTTATGGCCGTGAATCCTATAGCCAATCAACCAGCCTGGTCATTTGATGAATAGTGCGATGTCTTTCAGCTCTGCGCTCCTCCAGGTTGTGTTGGTTGTGCCACACGGCATCCAAACCAACCTGGTTCGGCACCAGCACATCATTATGAAAACTGTCCCCCACCATCAGCACTTGCTGGGCGGGAAGTCGCAGGTCTTCAAGAATATATGCGTAAAAAGCCGGTGAGGATTTTTGCAACCCAACACTGGCTGTGCAGTAAATTTTATCAAAATAATGGGCGATTTCCACCCGCAACAGTGCGGCTCGAACCTGGTCTGGAGTGGAAATTGCGGTATCAGTGGCAACAAATAACCGGTATGCGCCCGTTTTCTGCAGGTAAGACAGTAATTCAACTACACTTGGAACTGCTTCAACTTGTGTCCAGGCTGCCATTGGCCCGTTTTGAAGCGGGTCATCACGCGTGCGGGTGTCGCCCCAATCAAACAGGATGGCTGAGTAACGTCCGGAAAACATAGCCGATGAAAATTTTAGGCAACCTGCCAACCAGGCGCTTTACCTGTGCCGGCGATTGCCAGGACGCCTGGATGATTGTGTAGGTGGGAATGCTTCCTTGGCAGCTGTTTCACCAGGTTGCGGAGTGGGGGCATGCAAGCTCTGCTGGTAATAATCGTCCAGCAGCATGGTCACCAAGGCTGAGACCTCTTCATTTTCAGAAAGGCTGCGCGCGAGTGGTTCAAAACGACGCGAGCGCTCGGCTGCCAGGCGGTCACGCGCGCGCAGACGTCCCTCCAAAAGAATCGTCAGGCGCTCTGATACAAGCGCTGCCACATCCTCATCTGTGGGCGTGGGACGTTCTTGCATGGGGATGGTGTACTCACGCGCAATTTTCTCGAGTGCAAAACGTTCGCCCTTGTTAACCAGTGAGATGGCGATCCCACTGGCACCCGCCCGTCCGGTTCGACCGGCGCGGTGGATGTAAGCCTCCATTTCCTCGGGAGGCTCATACTGAATGACATGTGAAAGGTTGGGAATATCCAAACCACGGGCAGCAACATCCGTCGCTACCAGGAATCGCAGCGTGCCTTTTCGAACCCGTTCCAGTACACGCTCACGTTCTGACTGCGAAAGATCAGCCGTGAGCTGATCGGCATCATAGCCAAAACGCTGCAAGACCACGGTGACATAATTGACCTTGACCTTGGTGTTACAAAAAATGATGGCAGAAGCCGGGTTTTCCACTTCAATCAACCGCACCAGGCTGCGATCCTTATCCATACCTTCGACAATATAATAGACATGCTCGGTATCGGTGACATGGACATGGTCACTGCTCAGGCTGATAAATTCGCCGTGGCTTATAAATTCGCGCGCGGTACGCATAACAGCCGGCGGGAAGGTGGCCGAAAACATACTGGTATGGATGGTGCGCAGTGGTAAATAGCGTTTGACTTCCTGCATATCCGGGTAAAAACCCATCGAAAGCATCCGGTCGGCTTCGTCAAATATCAACATGCGCAAGTTTTCAAGGTTGAAAGTGCGCTTGAGCAAATGATCAAGCACGCGTCCTGGCGTCCCAATAACAACCTGCGCGCCTTTTTTAAGTGCTTCGCTCTGGCTGCCATAACCAACGCCACCGTAAACCGCCACAGTGCGCAAACCGGTTTCACCCATCACTTTTTCGGCTTCCTGCCATACCTGGCGGGCAAGTTCGCGGGTAGGCACAAGAATCAAAGCCTGGCAGCCAGCACGGGAGGGGTCCAACCGTGCGAGCATGGGAAGCAAAAATGCCCCGGTCTTGCCGCTGCCTGTACGGGCCTGGATCATCATATTCCGGCCTGCCATCAGGTAGGGAAGTGTGCGCGCTTGTACGGGTACAAGCGCAGCCCATCCGGCACGTGTAGCTGCATCGCGCAGTTCCTGGGGCAATTGCTCCATCGTCAGATCGGGGAGGGGATTTTCGACCTGGGGGTCGGAAGATGTCTCTATATTTTCCATTTAATGCTCATTTCATTGTTTTTTTATGAGTATATCATCATCATGGATCGGAAGGCAGCGATCAGAGGCCTGTCTCCTCCCAGATGGAATGGTAAGCGCCGATGCTTTCAAAGTAAGTCACCAGTCTCTGGTAAAAAGGGTGGGCTGTAATGGTGGCGCTGTCACCAATCACAATCAACTTACGGCGCGCACGGGTCAGGGCCACGTTCATACGCCTGACATCTTCCAGGAAACCAATCTCGTTTTCGCGATTGGAACGTACCAATGAAACAACGACGGCTTCCTTTTCTCGGCCCTGAAAACCATCGACGCTATCAATTTCCATTTCAGGTCGTTTGATAAGCTGCCTGAGCAAGCGTACCTGTGCAGAGTAAGGCGAAATAACCGCCAGTGCGGAGACATCCAGCCCTGCATCCAGCAAGGCTTGGACTTTGCTCGCCACCAGCCTGGCTTCTTGCGGGTTGAAACGACTTTCGCCATCCGGATCAAGTGCCTCATCATAACTGGCTCCGGCGGTATCGATAAAATGGACAGCGGTCGAAGTCAACTCATTCGCCATGATCCCCGGCAAATCAGACAAAAGGTGGTCAGCCACAGATGAATGGGCGGACAGGCTGGATTCATAAAATTCACGCGAAGAAAATTCCATAATTTCGCGCTGCATGCGATACTGAACCAGCAAGCGGCGCGATAGCCCGAGACCGTAAATTTTCATCAAGCGCTCTAGCAGGCTGATGGCAAATCCCCCCGATACGGCCTGTGACGAAATTACGGTGGGCGGGAGTTGAAAATGATCCCCGGCAAGCACGACACGATCGGCAAACATCAACGGAGCCCAGGCGGCGGCCTCGGTACCCTGGCCAGCCTCGTCAATCACACACCAGTCAAAACGCTGACCAGCCAACAGCTCACGATCCAACCCCGTCAGAGTGGCACAAATGACCCGGGCACCATTTACGTAGCGCTCCACCACCAGGTTTTCAATTCGACGAGCATCTGCCATGGCCTGGCGAGCCTCATCACGCAATGCCCGGCGCGCACCGGGTTCGGGTCGTGCACGCGTATAGCGCGCGGCTTGCTCGCGCAAGACACGTGCTTCACGCATCAGGCGCTGCACGACTTTCATCTCAGGGTGATTTTCCACCAGCAAATCGAGGGTGTGCAGGCGTAGTTCTGGCAGTACACGGGCCGGGTGTCCCAGGCGAATGGCATCCTGCCCACTAGCCAACAGCTTCTCCAGCAGGTTATCCACGGCTATGTTGCTCGGCGCACAGACCAGCACGCGCTGACCTGCCCGTACAACCTGGCGAATGAGCTCCACGATAGTGGTTGTTTTGCCAGTCCCTGGCGGGCCATGGATAATGGCCACATCTGCGGCAGACAGGGCAAAACGCACCGCTTCAGCCTGCGATTCATTCAATTCGGGGTTGAGTAACGGATGATCTTCGACCGGGTGAAAACCAGGGGGCTGGCGATTGAGTAGCACATCCCGCAACACTGCCAGACGAGAATCACCCGCCAGGCGCGCCTTCTCGAGAGCCTGACGTTGACGCTGACGCGAAACTTCATCACTCGAACGATCCAGGCGAAAAACAGGGTGATCTGTTTCCGTCTCTGGCCACTGAGAGAACGCCACCTGGATGGTCTCCCGGGATGTCCGGGTAACAACACCACGCCAGGAAGCCACGTCACCGGCAAACCCGGCTGGTACCTCCTCAGAAAGTACCACGGAAGTACCACTATTTAGCCTTGTCCAGGGCAACTGCAGCACCTGGTTACGTTTCCCAAGAGATAACAGGATGCGCCCGCCCATACCAGCGCTTTCGTCGCGAATGACCAGGTTGATCAGGGCAGACCCCGAAGCTTCGGCCTCAGCGGGTGTATGGCGTTGTAAATCCTCGAGCAAGGCCTGTTTTTCTGCCTCAGCCTCCAGGTCCAACAACGCCATCAAGCGTTGAAAATGCTCGTCTGTGCGAATATCAGTCATAACCTGCCCAAGCATTCAGGCCGCTCATCCCGATGGTCAAAACGATCACGCCAGGGCCTGCCGCAAGAAATCATACGCCATCCGGCCGCTGACCTGGTGACGCCCTTCAAAATAATCTGCCTGCAGGTTTTCGCCAGAGCCAAGCAATTCGTAGACTACCCTGGCGCGCGCCAGGCTTTGCTCTACAGCCGGGCGCGGGAAAATGGGATCACGGCTGCCCGACTCAACCAGCATCGGGCGCGGGGCGATTAAACCTGCCAGGTCATACATTTCACCAAATTTGCCCAAGCCGGGCACAAAATTACAGGCACAGTGCGCCATGGAAAGGATGCTATCCTGGAAGGTGGAATAATATCCGCTGACAACACAGGCCTTGATGCGATGATCAAGACAGGTGGAGAAAAAGGTGTGCATACCACCACCCGAAATTCCCATGGCCCCCAAGCGGCCGGTATCCAGTTCCTGGCGGGTTTCCAGGTAATCTATCAGGCGCATCCCATCACGCACACGCATGCCCAGTACAGAGCTGCCCAGGTGAAAGGCCAGCATGGCGGCATGGGTGCAGCTACTGGGTACTTCCTGTCCAATCTCCGTTTTGATGTAAGAAAAATCCGTCTGGCGTTCACCAAAACAGGCAATCTCAGGTGCGGCAACAGCAAAACCAGCTTTGCATAGCCCAACAGCGAAATCTTTCTGATAACCCTCAGGCTGTTCACGTTCATCACCGTCTTCCCACAGGCCAACGATGTCTTTTACACCGTAACCATGCCCGTTGAACGCAATGACCACCGGCAGCGGGCGAGGCGCATCAATCGGCAGCAACAGGTATAGCGGCATACTGGTATGCGGACCGGTCTGAATGAGCAGCTTTTCACGTATATAGCCATCTTTTTCCACAGTTTCAACCAGGAAGGCCTGCATAGGTCCCGGCTCATCGTTACTCACCCCAATAGTGCTGGCCAGTGCCAGGCTGGCTTGCGCCTGCCATTCACGGGCTTCCTCAACCGTCACCGCAGTAAAAGCATACTGGGCATTTTCGGGGCGGTACTTCTGCCAGAGTTCACTGGCAGGTTGTAGTTTTACATCTTTTTTTGAATCCAGGACAATCGAACTCATCGCTCTCTCCTTGAATAGCTCTCCGCCAACCATTGCAGGCGGCAGGACGGTAACACCACTGGCAACATGCAAACATGGAAAGGCACCCGGAACAAAACCATCCACTGGTACCTGTTTTGATAAAGAAATAAGCACTTATTGCCATTTTACAACGAATTGGCCCAAACAAGCATCAAGCTCACGCCCGTATTCATAGCTCGCCACAAACTTGGTATAATTTGACACATTCTAGAACCTTTGGAGCAAGAATGACCAAGAAATTATTAACCGGCAACGAAATTCGCCAGACCTTTATTGATTTTTTCGCTGAGCATGGCCATACCGTCGTGCCTTCCGCTTCGCTTGTGCCCGGTGGAGATGCCACCCTGCTTTTTACCAATTCTGGCATGGTGCAATTTAAAGATGTATTCCTGGGCACCGACAAACGAGCTTACTCTCGCGCAGTGGATTCCCAAAAATGCATGCGTGTGGCAGGCAAACACAATGACCTGGACGATGTTGGGCGCGATGACACCCACCACACCTTCTTTGAAATGCTAGGTAACTGGTCATTCGGCGATTATTATAAAAAGGAAGCCATTGCCTGGTCCTGGCAACTGTTAACCGATGTGTGGGGCTTGCCCAAGGAACGGCTGTATGCAACCTGTTTCAAGGATGATAAAGGCAATATTCCCACCGATGAAGAAGCGGCCGACATCTGGCGGCAGCAACCTGGCATGCTGACCGAAAACATCCTGTATTATGGACGCAAGGAAAACTTGTGGCAGATGGCTGAGTTTGGTCCATGCGGACCATGCTCCGAAATTCACATTGACCTGGGTGAAGAACGCGACAATATGCGTGGCAAACCCCATACGTGCGGTGTGAATGGTGAATGCACCCGTTACCTGGAGTTATGGAACAACGTTTTCATCCAATACAACATGCTGGATGGCGGTTCACTGGAACCACTGCCCGCCACGCATGTCGATACCGGCATGGGTTTTGAGCGCATTGTTTCTGTACTACAAGGGGTCGACTCCAATTACAAGACCGACCTTTTCGCGCCGATGATAGATGTAATCCGCAAATTGAGCGGGCACAGCCTCGAGCAGGTCTATGCTGATTTCACACCCTACCGCGTGATCGCCGATCATACCCGGGCAGCTGCCTTCCTTATTGCCGACGGCGTTGTGCCCGGCAACCAGGGGCGAAACTATATCTGCCGCATGATCATCCGGCGCGCCGCGCGCTTTGCCAGCAAGATCGGCCTGAAGGACCCCTTCCTGGCCAATGTAGCTGCGCCTGTCATCGAGGCTTATGGCTCTTTTTACCCTGAACTGGCTCAACACAAACAATCCATTTTCGACTCGCTAACTCGCGAAGAAATCCGCTTCGCTCGTACCGTGGAATCAGGCACAGCCTTCCTGCAAGGAATGCTGGATGATCTGAAGAAAGCCGGTCAAACCGTATTGGATGGGCGCAAAGCCTTCGATCTGTATGCCACCTACGGTCTTCCGCTCGAAATCGCACGCGACATTGCCCGTGAACAGGCATTGGACGTGGATGAAACCGGCTTCCGCGCCGCTCGTGAGGAACACAGCAAAGCCTCCGGTGGCGGTAAAGCCATGGGCGCCATGGGCGGTGGAGATGCTGAGTTCTTCGCCGGCATTTTCAAGGACTTGCAGGCACGTGGCAAGCTGGCCAGCCCGGTCCAATATGACCCCTACAGCGGGGACGAAGTGCAGGCAGAAATTCTGGCTCTGGTAGTTGATGGGCAAAGTGTGAATGAAGCCCAGTTTGGCGACCGGGTGGAAGTGATCCTGCCGAAAACTGGTTTCTACATCGAAGCCGGCGGCCAGGTAGGCGATACTGGCCTGATCCGCTCCTTTAATGTTCGCGCAGGCAGCGAGGAAGCCAGCTGGGAAATTGAAATCAGTGAAGCACGCCGCCCGGCATCCGGGTTGATTTCGCATATCGGCGAAGTAATTAGCGGCCGCCCAAAAGTTGGCGACCAGGCCATCGCCGAAGTGGACCCCGCCCGCCGGCATGACATTATGCGCAACCACACCGCCACCCACCTGATGCACGCCGCGCTGCATAAAGTATTGGGCGATCACGCCCGCCAGGCTGGCTCGCTGGTAGCCCCAGACCGCCTGCGCTTCGACTTTAACCACCCGGATGGCATGAGCGCGGACCAGATCGAGCGTGTGGAAAAAATTGTAAATGACGCCGTCGCAGCGGATTATGCCGTCAACTCGCGCACCAAATCTCGCGAAGAAGCTATTGCCGAAGGCGCGATGGCTCTATTCGGAGAGAAATATGGCGAAGTTGTCCGTACCATCACTATCAGTGATGAACACGCCGAGGCGCAACGCTATTCTTACGAATTATGCGGTGGTACACACCTGGAACGCACAAGCGATGTGGGCACCTTTATTATTGTCAGTGAAGGTTCCGCCGCTGCCGGAGTACGCCGTATCGAAGCAGTTACCGGGCGCGGTGCGTACGACTTGGTTGCCAAGCGCTTCAAAGCACTGAAGACCATCGCCTCAACCCTAAAATCCAGCGTGGAAGATGTACCCCTCAAGGTGGAAACCCTCCAGGATGAGCTGGCTGCCGCCCGTAAACAACTCGCATCTGCCCGCACAGAACTGGCATTGGCCACCTTCAACCAACAATTGGACCAGGTGGAAACCATTGGGCAAACCAGGCTGTTGGTGACCCAGATGCCCGGGCTGGACAAGGACACACTGACCCGCCTGGCGGATGCCTTCCGTACCCGCTATCCGGAAAACAGCGTCTGCGTCATTGCCTCGACCAATGCCGAAAACGTGACCGTCATGGCCGCCGTGATGCAAGACCTGATCAAGCGTGGCATCAAGGCCGGCGACCTGGTCAACCACATCTCGCGCCAGCTTGGCGCGGGCGGCGGCGGTGCTCCACACCTCGCTTTTGGAGGGGGCAAAGATCCATCGAAATTAGCCGGTGCCCTGGCAAGTGTTGCAGCCTGGCTGTCTGACAAAACCAAGTAAATTCTATGATGAGAGCGGCTCAACCTATACTTGAGCCGCCCTCACCTTCTACAACCAAAACGGGCTGATGCTTTCCAAATTCTCCAATCAACTACACGCCTCCCGGCG
>CAIVSQ010000589.1 GCA_903908605.1 uncultured Anaerolineae bacterium | reverse complement strand
GTGTAGGTCAGCGTGACTGTGCGCGTGACGGTCGGGGTTTTGGTGAGGGTCGGCGTGCTGGCGACGGTCGGTGTCCGACTCAGGTAGGGCGTTAGCGTGAACGTAGGCGTGTAGGTCAGCGTGACGGTGCGTGTGACGGTCGGGGTTTTGGTGAGAGTCAGCGTACTGGTGACAGTCGGTGTCCGGCTCAGGTAGGGCGTCAGCGTGAAAGTGGGTGTGTAGGTCAGCGTGACCGTGCGTGTGACGGTTGGCGTTTTGGTGAGAGTCGGCGTGCTGGTGACGGTCGGTGTCCGGCTCAGGTAAATGGTGGCAGTAGAGGTTGGTGTTCTTGTGATCGTAACCGTTGGTGTGGTTGTACGTGTCCAGGTTGGGCGTACACCTGGGGGCAGGGTGGGTTCAGGGGATGGCGAGGAGGTATAAGTGGAGGTCGGGCTTGGAATGGGGGTCTGGCTGGGCGCGGTTGTGCGCGTGGGGGTTAATGTCGTGGTGGCGGTGGCTGTGCCGGTGGGGGTGGGCGGAAATAAAACCCCGGTAACTGTATCGCCGAAACGCATCGTCAGACCGGTTATGGCTCCAAATAGGATGGATAACCCAATCATTCCCCATCCGTCTGCAATGCGCCGCTGCCGTTTTCGAAAATACGGGTTCGTCCTGCCCGTACGGATCATATTAAACCCAATCAGCAGGGCCAGGAGGCTTGCCAGCCCTGCGATGATTGTTATAGTTTGAGGAATGATCTGTACTTGCATTCGAGAAGAACAGCCGTTTTGCCTGGTAGATTGCTGAGGCTGGGGGCGCTGCTGCCTTTCACTCGTCAAATCATACTACGAACCGGATGAAATCAGGCAATATTAACTTTTGTTTGGTCAATTTTGCGTCCTCATAGGGGCTTTGAAGCCAGGTTGAAAGGGGAGTTTTCTCTATTAATGAACAGGGACAGTGCTCATTGGGGCGATCATATATGGCGTTCTCAAGGTAGCTTGACAAAAAATAGAAAGACTCTCTTCGGTAAAATTGGTGTCGCCAAACATCCATAACCGAGGAGAGTCAAATGAATTGTAACATCAGCCCAGAAATAAGCGAAACCGGTGTAGAGTACGCGATGCATAGTCTGTATGCACTGTTTAGTAGAATAACAGACCATCGCAAACAGAAAGGGATGCGTTACAGCTTGGTGACGTTATTGGCTATTATCTTTCTGGCAAAGCTATGTGGACAAGATAAACCCGTGGAAATAGCCGATTGGGCCAAGAATAATGCGGAAAAATTGTCAGAATTGTTGAAGTTGACGCGAAAGGTAATGCCGCATCACAACACCTATCGCCGGGTATTTCAAAACATGATAAGCAGTGAAGAATTTGATGAAGAGATGAGCAAACATCACCAAACGAAAGGTGAAGAACTCGGAGATGTATTCTGTTTGGATGGGAAAGTATTGCGAGGCACACAAATGGCAGGTGTAAAGCGAAGTGACCAAGTCTTGAGCCTGTTCGATGGCGCAAGCCAACGAGTATTAGCACAAGAGCCTATAGAAACCAAAGAAAATGAAATTGTGGCAGCACCAGTGGTATTGAAACGCATAGATTTGACAGGAAAAATTGTCACAGCCGACGCGCTTCACACCCAACGCAAGCTATCTTCCCAAATTATATTAGCTGGCAATTATGTTTTTCCCGTGAAAGACAACCAGGAACGATTACGAGAGAATATCGAGCAGTTGTTTGCTCCAGAAATCCCCAAACCCGGTTTCGGAAAGATCAAAACTGATTTTGAAACCGCAACACAAGTGAGCTACGGACACGGTCGCATTGAAATACGAACCATTCAGACCAGCGAAATGCTCAACGAGTATTTGGATTGGCCGGGTGTAAAACAGGTTTATCGTCTCGATCGGGAATTTCATTGGCTGCGGCAGGGCACAGTGTTCAAATCCAGCTATGAAATTGAATATGGCATTACCAGTTTATCCAGAGAGCTTGCTTCTCCCCAAAAACTGCTTGCTGTTCGACGGCAACACTGGTGTATCGAAACAGGTTTGCACTATCGCCGGGATGTAACCTTCAAAGAAGACGCAACGCGTATGACAAAAGGTAAGGCTGGTCACATTCTGGGTACAATTCATAATCTTGTTTTGGCATTACTGAAAAGCGCTGGCTTTACCAATACTGCCAAGGCGAGACGTTGGTTTGCCGGACATCTTCCTGACGCTTTTGATCTTCTTTTGGCTTGATTTTTCCTACTTTGAGAAAGCCATGGGCGATCATAACAAAGAGGTTGACAAATATCAGAAAATGGATACAATACAACTCGCTAAGGCCGAAGTGGCGGAATTGGCAGACGCGCTAGGTTCAGGGCTTAGTTCCTGCAAGGGAGTGAGGGTTCAAGTCCCTCCTTCGGCACCTGAAAAACCCGTAGAAATACGGGTTTTTCTTTTAAGGATTATTCTGCGTTTTTAAATCTTAAGCGCTTTCGGCAGTGGTAAAATAAGTTTATGAAAATCGGCTCATTTGCAACCAATTTCCGACGTCTGGGTATCGTGGTAGTTATTGTGCTGGTGCTGGTGCTGGTGATGAATTTTAATGCCCGCCTAGGGGAACTAACCCAGCAGCAAAGCAAGGCTGCCACCGTGGGTGTTCAGGCTACTGGCATCATGAATACCCAACAAGCGCTCAACACACTACGCGCGTATGCCACATCTCCTGCTGCGGTCGAAGATTATGCCCGCGACCAGGCTCACATGGGCAAGGAAGGTGACAAAGCCATCGTCATTATTCCTGACCCACATGCCACACCACCTCCCACCCCCGCTCCCACCCCCATGATTGATTCCCTCACGCCGTTGGATGTGTGGCTGGCTTTCATTTTCGGAAAATAAATCCCTTGATCAATTCCAGGCTTTCTCTATTCCCGGCTTCAACCCGGGTGGTCCATGATCGGCTGTCGATCGGTGGTGTTGATTTGCATTCCCTCGCAGATCAACACGGTACTCCCCTGTATGTCTATGACCGCGCCGAGATGGATGCCTCGGCCGCGCTTTACCGTGAATTGCTGGGCGCTGCCTGGCCTGGTCATTGGTCGGTCACCTATGCTGGCAAGGCTTTCTTGTGCACCGCCATAGCGCGGTGGACCCGGAAACAGGGCTTCAGCGTTGACTGTACCGGCGCCGGTGAAATTGGCATCGCTGTCCACGCTGGCATTGAACGGGAGCACATCCTCGTCCATGGGGTTAATAAGAGCGCGGCTGACTTGCTCGCCGCTGTGCAGCATGCCGGTACAATCGTTGTGGATAACCTGTCTGAGTTATCCCGCTTGGTGGAATTATCCAAGACCCATGCGTTGCCAGATCTCTGGCTGCGGTTTCAGCCTGGCTCGTCTGTTGATACACACGCCTACACCCAAACGGGTCATTCTGACAGTAAATTTGGCATGAACTGGGAACAAATCGTGCATGCGGTTGGTATTTGTCGTCAGAACAACCTGCCTTTCCGTGGTCTGCATTTTCACCAGGGTTCCCAGTTTCGTGACCC
The DNA here is from genome assembly GCA_903908605.1 of uncultured Anaerolineae bacterium. Taxonomy (GTDB): domain Bacteria; phylum Chloroflexota; class Anaerolineae; order Anaerolineales; family Villigracilaceae; genus UBA5195. The sequence continues at coordinate 9,024 of CAIVSQ010000589.1, read as the reverse complement.
CGAGCCGATCGGGGATGGCATTGACCGGGTCCTGGACCTGGCGCAGGCAATTGGCGTTCAGGATGGCTGGCATTTATCCCCCGGTGGTGGTTGGGGTATCTCCTACCACGAAGATGACCTGCCCAACCCGCCTGTTGAGCTTTACGTGCGTTTCATAGCGGCCAACCTGCAAGAAGGTTGCCAGAAGCGGGGCTTACCCCTTCCGTATTTGCACCTTGAACCAGGTCGCAGCCTGGTGGCTAGGGCGGGTGTCTCGCTGTACCGGGTGGGAACTGTCAAGCAAACTTCCGGTCGTACCTGGTTGCTGGTGGATGGCGGCCTGGCCGATAATCCCCGTCATGCGCTGTATGGCGCCAAGTATTCCTGCCTGACAGTCGATCGACCTTTGGAAGCACCTTTGGCTCCAGTGGCCATTGCTGGCCCCTATTGTGAAAGTGGAGATGTCTTGATTGAGAGCATCCCTCTTCGTGCAGTGAATGAGGATGAGTTGATCGCCATCCCGGTCAGCGGTGCCTACCATATCAGCATGTCCAGCAATTACAACGGCGCCCGGCGCCCGGCAGTCTTGATGATTACGGATGGCCAGGCGCATCTTATTCAGGCTCGCGAAACAATCTCAGACCTGACCCGCCGCGACGAAACACTGGACTTTTAAGAAAATAATGCCCGAATGAGATAAGAAAAGTCCGCCGCACAGGCGGACTTTTCTTATGAATCTCTAACTTGACAGGCGTTAATCCGTAACTATAATAGTTACAAATGAATACCAACCAACAATTTTCAGTTTCCTGTCATATTCTGGCTATCCTGGCAGCTTACCCTGGTACACCAGTTACCTCTGATGCGATCGCGCAGAGTGTGGCTACCAACCCGGTCGTCATCCGGCGTGTGATGTCACACCTGCGTGAGCATGGCCTGGTTGATTCTCGTTCTGGCGCTAATGGTGGCTGGCGGCTGGCGCGGGCTGCGCATGAGCTTAGTCTGCGTGAGGTGTACCTGGCGGTTAGCAATGAATCTGTCTTTGCTATGCACCACCACCCCAATCCCGAGTGCCCAATTGGATCCAACATCCTTGGTGCCCTGGATAACGTATTTGATGATGCGCAGGAAGCACTGGAGTTGGCACTGGGTAAGTTTACCGTGGCCGACGTATTGCAGAATACCCTTCAAAAAATTAACTGACCTCAAACAGGTCAATGGAGAAATATGACTGAAAAAATGCCAGTATTGTTTGTAGGACATGGCAGTCCAATGAATGCCATTGAAGAAAATGAATTCGCCCAGGCCTGGTCCAACATGGGTCGCCAGCTTCCCCGGCCAAAAGCCATCCTGGCTGTTTCTGCGCACTGGGAAACCATGGGCACCAAGGTAACTGCCATGGAAACACCCCGCACTATTTATGATTTTTATGGCTTTCCCAAGGAACTCTATGAAGTTACTTATCCGGCTGCTGGTTCGCCTGACCTGGTGAAGACGGTTCGTAACGTCATCAAGAAGACGGATATCCAGCCCGATATGAGCTGGGGCTTGGATCATGGCACCTGGTCAGTTTTGGCCCGCCTGTTCCCAAAGGCGGATGTGCCCGTAGTGCAGATTTCGCTGGATCGCGCCAAGTCTGCTCGCCAGCATTATGAATTGGGTCAACAGCTTAAGGAATTGCGCGAAGAAGGTGTTCTGATTATCAGTTCTGGCAATATCGTCCACAACCTGCGCATGGTGGTCTGGGATGATCAGCAAAAATTCGATTGGGCCGAAAAGTTTGACACCAACGTGAAGGACTGGATTCTGGCCGATGATCACGAACCGATCATTGAATATCAAAAGCAGGGTCGTGCCGCTGAGCTGGCCATCAACAGCGCCGAGCATTATCTGCCTTTGTTGTATACTCTTGGGTTGAAGGATCCTGGTGAACAGGTCAGTTTCTTTGCGGACCGCGTCACCATGGGATCCATTTCCATGCGTTCCATTAAGCTGGGTTAAAGGTGTATACCTCATGAGTGATCTGCTTCGATTTCGCACCGACAAGGATGAGTTCTTTCGTTCGGGCAACCAATCTCCTTTGACCGCTGACCAGAAACGCAGTTTTCAAGGTCTTAATTACTTCCCTGAAAACCCGGCTCTCTTGCTTGAATTGAAACTGGAACGATCCACTGATCATGCGAGCGTGGTATTGGCCACGTCGACAGGCGACGAACGTGATTATGTTCATATTGGACAGGTGCGTTTTGATGTAGAAGGGCAGGAAGCCATCCTGCAAGTGTACGAGGACGACTATGGCTATTTCCTGCCATTTAGCGATGCCACTGCTCCTGGTGAAACTTACGGCGCCGGGCGTTATCTTGAGCCGATTGAGCTGCGTGCCGATATACTGCATGTCGATTTCAACCTGGCCTATAACCCTTATTGCGCTTATAACGAGCGTTGGTCCTGCCCGCTGCCTCCCGCTGTCAACCACTTGCGCTTGCGGATTGAAGCCGGCGAAAAGAAATACCATGATTAAATCTATTCGGTGAGCTGGCTGTTATGAGACCATCTGTTTTCATCAATGTCGCCATCAGCGCGGATGGCAAAATGGATACTGTTGAACGCAAGGGAGCTGGTATTTCCTCCGCATCCGACAAGGCTCGTGTTCTACGCCTGCGAGCCGGGGCGGATGCCGTCATGGTGGGTGGTCATACCCTGTTGGATGAAGACCCCAAACTGACAGTAAAAACCGCAGAACTGCGTGAGGAACGCCGTGCTCGTGGTCAGCCTGAAAACCCGCTCAAGGTTGGGGTTGTCACCCGTGCGAACCTGAACCCGGAAGGCCCTTTTATGAATGCCGGACCGGCCGAACGGGTGATCTTCACCACTTCGCAAACCACAGCAGCCCAGGTAGCGATCTTGACCGAACTTGGCGCACAGGTCTTTATCCTGGGTGAGCACAAGGTCAATTTACATGAGGCTTTGGAGATTCTTTACTCGCTTGGCGTGCGGCGACTGATGGTGGAGGGCGGCGGTACCTTGAATTTTGAACTTCTACGTGCCGGATTGGTGGATGAGTTGTATATTTATATTGCTTCCAAAATTTTTGGTGGGCAAAGCGCACCCACGCTCGCAGCTGGCGTTGGTTTTGTTGAGGGAGAAGCTTTACCCCTTGAATTGCTGGACACCTGCGTTCTGGATCAAGAAGGCGGCGTGCTGATTCGTTACCGCGTCAATAATCAAATATCAGATAGAGGATAACTATGACAATCGATCATTTACATTTACCGATAGAGCAATTGTTGGATGAAAACCGGGCGCACGAGTGCGATGGCTGTGGCGACGACCACATTTGTGTACGAATCGCTTCCATTGCCGAACTTCCCACTCGTTTCGGTGATTTCCATATTGTGGCTTTTTATAATAACAAGGATGGCAAGGAACATGCGGCCATCGTCAAGGGTGACGTGACCGATAGCGAGAATGTCGTCGTGCGTTTGCATTCTGAGTGCCTGACTGGCGATGCGTTTGGCTCGCTGCGCTGTGACTGTCGTGACCAGCTGGAATCTGCCCTGACCGCTATAGGAAAAATGGATAAAGGGATTGTGCTGTATTTGCGCCAGGAAGGACGTGGCATTGGCTTGACCAACAAGATCCGCGCCTATGGGTTGCAGGATTATGGCATGGACACGGTTGAGGCCAACCTTGCGCTTGGTTTTCGTGATGATGAGCGTGATTATGCCGTGGCGGCTCACATGCTTCAGTCACTCAAGGTTCGCTCCATTCAGTTGATGACCAACAACCCCAAGAAAATCAACGAACTGACCCGTTACGGCATCCAGGTCAGTGGCCGTATCCCGCATATTTTGCCCACCAACCCCTACAACGAATTTTACCTACGAACCAAGGCCGAAAAATCTGGTCACATGATCGATTTGAAGGATTTCAAGGGTAAAACCCACTTACAGGAGCAGATTGATCGCCCGGTGGTCAAGGGCATGAGTCCAGAGCAGGTTAAAGTATTGCATGAATAATCCGGTGGTGGTTATTTCAGGTGCAGGCGGGCAGACCGCTGTGGCAGCTGCCAGCGTATTTGCCAGGCAAGGTGCGTCGCTTGCGTTGTTGAGTACAGATCCTGCCAAACTCGAAAAACTCAGTGCTGACCTGGGTTTGCCAGCCGATCGCCTGTTGACCCAGGCGGTTGATTTGCGCGAAGCCAAAGCAGCCCATCTGGCTGCCGATCGCATCCTTGAAAAATTTGGCCGTGTCGATATTTTGCTCCACCTGGTGGGTGGCTGGCTTGGTCCTAATAACCTGGTCGAGATCCCCGCCCAGGACATTGAAAGCATGCTTGACCAGCATCTTTACACCACCTTGCATCTTGTACAGGCCTTTTTACCTGGCATGATTCGTCAGGGCTGGGGGCGGGTAATTGCAGTTTCTTCACCTGCCGCCAATCACCCTGGCGCAGGGTTGGGTGCTTATGTGGTTGGCAAAGCTGCCCAGGAAGCGCTTCTACTAACGCTGGCCCAGGAAGTAAAAGGTAGCGGTGTCACCTCCAACTTGATCCAGGTTAATTCGATCTCTTCCAGTGGCAAGGGTACCTCACCGGATGAAATTGTCAGCGCCATGCTTTACCTGTGCAGTGAATCGGCTGGTAAACTGAATGGGGTTCGCATCCCCCTTTTTTCATGATAAAACCTGTGGCCGGCTGGTCAGTTTGATTCCAAATTCAAAAATGACCTACCACGTGGTAGGTCATTTTTGATCACTTCGATTGTTGATTGGATCGATCTTGCTCAAGACTTTTAATTCTCTGCGCTATTCTGGCTCGACTCTCACAGGCCTGATCATCTGGGTGCTGACCATGCTTTCCCTGCCCATCCTCGGTTGGATCATGGGCGAGGAGACTCTGCTGCGCGGTATGTCGGTTGGCGTGTTGGCCCAATTTATTGCCGTCATGGCGATCTTGCGCCAGGCCTGGGGTTGGAAGCGTGCCATTTTGGTATTTGCCATCGTGGCAGGCCTGGCATATCTGGTTGAGCTGCTTGGTTCTACAACAGGCCTGTTGTTTGGAAAGTATCATTACACCGGCTTTCTCCAACCGCAGGTGGCAGGTGTCCCGTTGCTCATTCCCCTGGCCTGGATGATGATGTTACCCCCGGCCTGGGCGGTTGCCGCCCTCATCACCCGTCGTTCCGGTCGTGATATTCGATTCATTATCGTATCCGCGCTGGCCTTTACGGCCTGGGATTTATTTCTTGACCCGCAGATGGTTTCGTGGGGCTTTTGGGTGTGGGAAGTTCCTACCCAATATTATGGCATCCCGCTCAGTAATTATGCTGGTTGGTTGGTGGTTTCGGCTTTGCTTGGTCTGATCGTCAATCCCCGTAACCTGCCGGTTGGCCCATTGGCGCTGGTATATACACTGACCTGGATTCTGCAAACCATCGGTCAGGGTATTTTCTGGCAGCAGCCAGGCCCTGCCCTGGTGGGCTTTGTTTGTGCTGGTTTTTTTGTAGCCGCTGCGCTCATCCGGGATCGGCAGAGCCAGCCATTGGGTGTTTAGCGTCGGGCGTTGCGCCCGGCAGTAAGCCATGCCCAGGTAATTCGCCAAATCAGCATGCCCAGGCCGGTGGTGGCACTTAATACCAGTGCGAAAACAGGGATCACGTTAGCGCCAAGTAATAGTCCCCGCAATATAGCTGCCATTGGGCCCGCGAATAACGCTGCCAGCAATGCCCGCCAGGATTTCCTGGGGTGATTGTTGATGGAAGGATCAAACAGTCCCAGGCCCCATCCTGCCACAAACCAGCTTACAACCAGTGGTAAATAGGTGGTCGCCATGCGTGGCAGGAAACCCAGCCCGGTCTCATTGTGTGAGGTGAACCCAATCACGGTCAGGATGGCGATGGTGAGCGCATCCCCAGCCAGCAGCAATAGTAGACGTGTGTGTTTTTTCATGTCAGCTTCATCCCATATTGGTGATTATTGTTGAATGAAAACCTGAAAATGATACAATCTATTTTCAGCCGGAGGTAATTATGCCAAATCGAAAGAAATATTCTGTAAACTGGGAAAATGGCCAGGCGGTTTCCTTTGAGATCGACGGGAAACTCTACAACAGCCTGGATGAAATCACCAATCCCAAAGATCTGCGCAAAATGATGGCGATGATGGATGCTGCCGAGGAAACGGATGAGTTTGAAGAGGATCTGTCCAAGGTTCGACCGGACGTCAACGCTTTCCCGATTGAAAAAGTCATCCTGCGAATTTTCACCGGCATAGCCGTTCTGATGTTGCTAATCGCAGTTATCTCTGCCGGGAGTAGCATCACGACCATGCTGAAAGAAAAAAGTGCACCCGGGAAGGTAGTTGACGTAGTTTCGAAGCGCCAATATATCAACCAGGCGGATCGGATTATCGAGGAATATTATTACCCTGTCGTCGATTTTAAGGCCGAGGATGGCCGGCGTCGGACTGTGCAGCTGAGTGAAGGTACAAATTTCCCTGAATATGAAAAGGGCGATGAGGTCACAATTTTATATAACCCGGATCATCCACTTGACGCGCGGATAAAATCGTTTGGCAGCACTGCGGTTCACTGGATCTTGCCTGGTATTACCGGCATTCTCGGGTTGGCTTTCCTGGGTGCGGTCTATATTGTCAACCGTCTGGTTGGTGCCGAAACCCCGGCCCAGCCCGAATAGTTATTGTCTCAACTGTTGAGTTAATTCCGCCGGCAGTGCACGCTCCTGCCCAGTGCCCCGGTCGATCATTTTCCAATCCAGGATGCATTCTGCCACTGCTGAGCCATCTTCCCGCTGGATGCCAACAAAGCGCGAACCTCCGGCCGGTTCCAGCTGCAGGCTGTGAGTGGCCACATCGAGGCTTTCGCCCCACACGGCTGGCGAGAGGTATTGGATATGCACCCGCCGGGTCTGTAGTGCCAGGTCTTCCTCTGCCAGTCGCGCAGGTGACCAGCCACAGGCCAATAGCTCCTGCGCGGCGATTTCTTCTGCGTAGGTGACAAAAATCGCATTGTTGACATGCTCCTGCGCGTCCAGATCCTGCCATTCCACCTGGCGTTTAACCTTGAATGCGTTCGGGGCCGGGCTGATTTTGGGAAAGCGCGTATAAGGAAATGCTCGCGGGTTTTCCAGACGGAAATTTTCGAGAATTTCCTCGGCCATATTGGTCGGACGTAAGCTGGCGCGATCCATGCTGACGATATGCTGGGTCCCTTGCGCGATGATTTCGCCGCCATCCTGTTTTATTATTTCAAAACAGCGTGTACCTCGCACCCGCTGCCAGTTCACCATCCAAATGGTGAAGTCAAAGCGCTCATTATGTCGCAAAGGTTTCAGCAGGTTAATCTCAGTTTCGCGAATTAGCCAGAACAAGCCCAGTTTTTCGTAATCATTTGAATTTAATCCAAGCGCATCGCCCCAGTCATAGGCGGTTTCGACCAGGTACCGCAGGTAATTTGCCGGGCTGACCTGTCCGGTGACGTCCATTTCGGACCAGCGAACCCTGAAACTGCGCGTATAAATTTTTGACATCACGCCTGCTTTCCAGCTGCCAGCCCGCTTGTTTTTTCACGGCGTTGATTAATTTTCTCCTGCAAATAGAAAGAAAAATACCCATCATAGCGCGCCCATAATTCAGGTCGGGTCCAATCCTGGCCGCTCACCCTGCCCCGGCAAGTGCCTGCCCCGCAGGCGCAGTCAAATTCATCATAGGAACTGCTGTCGGCCATGGCGTAATCGAAGGTTATCTCTTCGCCTGCCAGGATTTTGCGCATGGCTACCAGGGTAATTTGCCCACGTATACCTGCGTTTGGATTGCACGAGTGGTTGATGAAATCGGCAGGTTCTTCCATTTCGGTGGGTGCCAGGTAAAGCCCCTCTTCAATTTGGATGGTGTGTCCCTGCTCTTCGCCTGGCAACGCCAGGACCTGTTCCAGCGTGGCCACCCAGCCGCCCCAAACAGCCAGTATCTCGTTCTTTTTTACCGCCTGGCGGGCAAATATGGCGTTCCCCCCTTTTTCGGGGGCCATGCGTACTTCAAGCTTGGGGGAAAGGTAACCACTGCTCATTATTCTCCATCCAGTGTCAATAGGAGGCCGTTCTTTTTCAGCCAGTCCCGGCGAATTTTATAGGTCGGCATCAGCCGATTCACTTCGTTCCAAAAGACATCCGAGTGATTTTTTATCTTCAGGTGCGCCAATTCATGAACGACGACATAGTCAATTACATCCATTGGCGCCATAACCAGCCGCCAGCAAAAAGATAAGGTTCCCCTGGAACTACAGGAACCCCACCTGGTGCGTGCCGAGCTGATACGGATTTTTTGATAGCGGAAACCGTGTTTTTCAGCATAGAGTGTCACTCGTTCAGCCATGATTCTTTGGGCTTCGAGTTTGTACCATTTCTCAAAGACGCTCATGGCGGCCGGTTGAGCTTTTTTTGAAAGTAAAAATTCCTTATTCAGGCTCAAGGCCGCACGCTGGGTGCCATCGGGCACCACGCGCAGGTTGATTTTTTCACCAAGAAACAGGAATTTTTCTCCATCCACAAAGTGCCGGGCAGGTGTGACGGCCCGGTTTTGCATAAGCGCTTTTTTTTCTTTGATCCAGTCTTTTTTGCTTTCGACAAAATCCTGGATTAATTTCATTGGCGCTCGCACTGGTGCGCGCACAATCACTTTGCCATCCCGTTGAACAAGGATGGCAATTGTTTTGCGCCGGGCACGAATTATTTCATCAACCAGGGGAGGTAGAGAGGCAGGCATGCGCGCAAGTATATCAAATAACTAAATTCGAATCCCTGGCCTATTTATAGGATCCAAATAATGCAACCAGTTCACGACAAAAATCTGGTATGTCAGCTACCACCCGGCCCCATACCTGGTTTCCTTCTCGAAATGCAGGCTGATCGACCCATTCTGCTCCAGCGTTAACCATGTCATCCTTGATGCCAAGGGAACCGGTGACACAATGCCCGTTTACTATTCCGGCTGAAATTGCGATCAAACCGCCATGGCAGATAATTCCGATTG
>CAIVSQ010000588.1 GCA_903908605.1 uncultured Anaerolineae bacterium | reverse complement strand
CCGACGGTAAGGGGTAGTTAATAATTACTTATTGGACAAATCCTTTTTGTTTTGAGCAGAGGCTGTTTAGCGAGGCTCTGGCAGCATTTTGGTGAGGATAAGGTATTCGGCGTGGGACCATAGGAGGGGTGTGGCAACGGGTCCCCAACGCTGGACCCAGGGGGCAAACATGGAATCGTTATTGAGGCCAAGCGGGACCTGTTCGGGCAACCAGCCGCGTTCATCGGCCTGGGCCTCGATCCATTGACGCAACTGGTGGGCTTTTTCCGGCTGGCCCACTTCGCACCAATACCAACCCAGCCAGGCGGCCAACAGGATCCAACGCCCACCGCCATAATAGGTATCGGCAAGGTAGCGTTTGACACCACCGGCGCATAAATCGGCTTCGATTTTCTGGACGGTGGAAATCATGATGGGGTCGGATGGGGAAAGCAAGCGGTAGGGGGTGCTGATGGCGAGCAGGCTGGCATCAACCTGGTGATTGCCAAGGAATTTCTGCCAGCGGCCAGCAGCCAGACCTTTTTGGTATAGGAAGGCGCGGATGGCAGTGGTGGTGGCGTGGCGGTGGTCGGTGGTGAGTTGCCCATAGGCAACCAAACCACCGTAGATGGCGGCCAGGGTATGGGGGTGGATCTGATCGCCGAACTCCTCCCAGCAATCGTAGCAAGGGTGGTCCCACAAGCCAACGAGGTAATCCGCCACCAGGCGGGCAGAGGCCAACATGGCGGGGGATAAAGGCTGCTGACTGAGACGCTGATGTTCGGCGAGAGCCCAGAGCCAGGTGCCGAAGCCATCGAGCTGGAAATTCTCCCAGGAGGTGGCGGTATTTTCCTGACCAGTGAGGGTATAGCGGGTGTGGAGGATATCCGCATCGCTGAGGAGTTGGCCGGCGGCGGCTTTTTGCAGGGCGCGCTGGATGAGCTCAACGCGCTGTGAGATCACATCTGCGGCCCAGGCATGAAAACGAGCCGAGGCGTCATGCTGGTTGTATAGGTCGAGAGCATAGGCAATATATGAACCATCCCGGAACCAGCAAAAGGCATAGGTGGGAAAGTTGGGGCTGGCAATAAAGGCGCCAGATGGAGATTGGTTGGCAAGAATCAGTTCGAGACTGCGATTAACGAGGTTTTCCGGCGGGAATTTCATCTCAGGAGCAGGGGCCATGAACCATCCATTCGAATAAAAGCCGGAATCCGATCGAGCGGGGCGGGGATGGTGATCCATTGGGCGCCGGTGTAGGTGGTGTCGGTCCAAAAATCGCGCCATTGGCCGGGCGGGAGGTAAAGCCTGCGTTCAGTGCAACCAGGTTCGAGAACAGGAGCGACCAACAGGCCACGACCAAAGGAATACTGATCGGAAATTAGCCAGGCCTGGGGATCATTTGGCCAATCCAGGAAGAGCGGGCGCATGAGGGGCTCACCGGTTTCGGCGCAGTAACGCGCTTCGGAGACGATGTAGGGCATGATGCGCAGGCGTGTCTTGACGAATTGGCGATAGAAATCCAATACTTCAGGTTGGCCAGTGCGCTCAGCGATATTCCAGGGGGTACGATCGCGAAGAGGGCTGCGATGATCATTGAACTCGGAGTGATACTGCATGATGGGACAGAAGGCGGCCATGGCAGCCGAGCGTAGATAGAGCTCGGCAGTGGGAATTTCGCCGCTGAAGCCGGCAAGGTCCCAGCCCCAGAAGGGGATGCCGGATAAGCCGGCGTTTATGCCGGCGCGCAGAGAACTGCGAAAGGCTTCCCAGGTTGAGTTTTCATCGCCGGCCCAATGGCAAGGAAAGGCCTGGGCGCCAGTGAAACCGGCGCGGCTAAAGGTGAGGGCATCGCCGTTGGTCTTTTCGGTAAGATAACGATGATAGGCGCCGACGTAGAGATTGGGGTAAAGATTGAGGCCCTGGTCACCACGCAGGCCATTGGCAAAGACGACCTCACGGCCCCATAGGTGTTCACCCCCATCGGTTTTGAAACCATCGATGCCTAATTCATCGAGGAGATAGGCGCGCTTGGACATCCACCAGGCGGCAGCGGCGGGGTTGTTGAAATCGGGCAGGAGGGAACCATGGAACCAGAAGGGGCGGACACGATAGGGGCTGCCATCGGGCCACTTAAGGTGGTAGCCCTGGGCGAGCATGTAGGCTTCATCGATATCCTGCTGGGGGTGGGGTTCGCCCGCCAGGTTTTTTAGAACCGGGATCTGCCAAAGCAGCAAGCGGGTGCCGTTACGGTGGAGTTCATCGACCATGGCCTTGGGGTCGGGCCATAAGCCATCGGGGGGGAAGGTAAAATCGGAGAGTGTTAAGGGTTGGTCGGCCGGTTTGGGGGTGTATTGGGCGTCGTTCCAGATGTAAAAGGTCTTTTCATCGGCCCAGGCTTCGATGACCAATACGGTGGCGGGGATATCGAGCTGCTGGCTTTTGCGGACCTGCTCGAGGACGACGGCCTGGCTGTTCCATTCGTTGCTGCTGATCCAATGGCCAAAGGCCCAATCGGGCGGCATGGTGGGCAGGCCAACCTGGCGGCTGAAGAGCTGCACGTTGAGGCGAGGTTGCGGAGCGGCATAGAGTTGGAAGCTCAAACTGGATTGCGGATCAAGCTCGGCCTGGAACTGCCAGGTATGGGGGTCGCTGGCAGCCAGATCGAAGGTGGAAAAGCGGGCAGTTTGGATATAAAAACCATAGCCCTGGGAGGATAGGAAAAAGGGGACAGGCAGGTAAGTGTGAATATTCTGGTTTTTATACTGCTCATAGACAGAAGCATCCAGGCTGGAACCGCGCAAGTTGTAGGCGTGGTAGCGTTCACCCAAACCGTGGAAGCTTTCCTGCTGGGGAGAGTCGAAGGAGAGGCGTACAGCGCCGGGTAACTGGCCGGGGGAATTGGCCAGCCAGTGAGGCAGCGCGCTGGTGGCGAGGAGGGTTTTATCATCACGACTGATACGCAAATGATAGGGATCGGTTGCCAGGTCCAGGCTGATGCTGCCAGAGGCCAGGCGGACGCGCTGCGGGGTTTGTTCGAGAACCTGCCAGGCAAAAGAGGTGGCAGGGGCATGCTGACCGGGGTTGGCAGTGCCGTGGAGGTGAAAACTGACCTGCTCGGGACCGGAGAGCTGGATTTGCAGGCTGGTTTGAAGAGCGGGTTGAATACCGACAGCGGCCGAGCTAAAAGTGAGGAATAAGGAACCGGAATCGAGACGATAGCCAGCCAGGTGGGTGGCCGGAAGCCAGTGGGCGGTGGAGAAGGAGTAGTGCGAACTATCGAGCTGCTGGTGCGAATTACTGGCATGAACCTGATAGGTGACCTGGGTGCCGGGGGCAAACCCGGGCAAGGGGACGCGCCAGGTGTCACCGGGGCGGGTGCCGCCAAGGCGAACGGTGGATGTGGCAAACTGCATGGTTTCGGCTTCGGTGCCGCCCTGGGCGGTGAGGGCAGCTTGGGCAGTGATGGTTTCTTGCAAGCCTTCTTGCGAGGTTAGCTGGCATGTGGCCCAGACCCGGTTGGCCGCGGAAGGTGGAAAGGTGCGGACACCGAGCTGTACTGGCTGGCCGGCGAGGGGTTGGCGTGGGAAACGTTCATCCGGGTCTTGTTGATAGGGATGTTCATTCCCGAAAGGGGTATGCGAAAGAAGTTCAAGAGTGGCCATGGCTGCTTCTTTTTGGAGTTTTTTGGATATGGTAGGGCTGGTTGGAGGAGCGGACCCGAGGTGGAGCAAGTGGGGCACTTAATGTGAGTGGATTGAACGGAGGCCCAAGAATATGACGGCCATCCGTTCAATCCACTTTTGTTATCGTGAAGCTACTTTACTTAAGCAAACCTTCGATGAGGGTCTTGGCCTGGTCGAGGGCTTCCTGGGCGGTAAGCTGGTCGAGCATAACCTGGTCGAGAAGCTTGCCGATGCCGTCTTGCATTTCGCTCTGGCGAACAATGACGGGGGGCACAACTGCGAACTGGAGGGAGTCGATGACAGCCTGGCGGTTGGCAGGAGGGGTCTGGGAGAGGTAGTCCGCGAAGAGGGCGGGGTCCTTGAGGGCAGGGAGTTCCCAACCGGAAGCGATGCGGATCTTGGCCATTTCAGCATCGGAGGTGAAGAACTTGACCCATTCGTAGGCTTCTTGGGAATGCTTGGCGGCGGCGAAGACGCTGACACCATTGGCGAAGAAGTGGGTAGCCTTGGTGGCCATGCCAGGTTCAACGGTGATATCCCACTGGAAGGAGGCATCCTTGTAGGCAGAGAACATCCAGATGCCGGTGACATCCATGGCCAGCTTGCCGGCCTTGAACATATCGCCATCGGACTGACCACCCATTTCGGCAGCGCTGGGGACGACCTTATCGACCTTGACCATATCGACCATGGTCTGGAGGGCCTGGACGCATTCGGCGGAATTGATCAGGACCTGGGACTTGTCTTCATTGAAGAATTTGCAGTTATTCTGGGCGGCTTTCTTGTAGAATTCCCAGAACTGGATGCCGGAGTAGAGACCCCAAACGCCATTGGCGGGGTCATTGAACTTCTTGCCAGCTTCAACAGCATCGGCCCAGGTCCAATCGGCGGAGGGATAGGCAACACCGGCCTTATCGAACATGTCCTTGTTGTAATACAACATGACGGTGGAGAAGGTGGCCGGGAGGCCCAACTGCATGCCGTTGTAACTAAAGGCCTGGTTGGCGCGTTCGGAATAGACAGCCGGGTTGAGGGTGGAATCGGCCTTCATCAATGGGGAAAGGTCGAGCAAAAGACCCTTATCGGCATAGCTGACAAAGTTTTCGTAGTTGAGTTCAAAGACATCAGGAGCCGTGCCGCCGGCGATGAGGGTCTGGAGCTTGGTGAAGTAATCGGCATAGGCGGCGGTCTCGACCTTGACCTTGATATTGGGGTGAGCCGCTTCGAAGAGCGCAACCATCTGATCAATTTCCTTCAGGTGGTCTGGGGCGGCGGAAAAGGTGAAGTAGGTGATTTCAACGGGGGCGGCCGGCTGGACAGGTTCGGGCGTAGCAGTAACAACAACTTGTTTTTCGATAATCTGAGGTTCAGGGGTGGGCGCAGGGGCCTGGGGGGCAGGGGTGGCAGCGGGAGCGCAGGCAGCCAGAAGCATGGAAAAGACGATCAACAGGGCTGAAAGCCGGGCAAAAACAGACTTGGATGACATTGGTTTCTCCTCGAAAACGTAGGTACTACGAATGAATTACACGAACTGTAGAGCGAAAACAGCCTAAACCGTAGGGAATATATGTTGTTTCGAAGACCTCCTTAACCTTTAATACCGCTCATAACATAACCTTGCACCAAGTATTTTTGAGCGACAAGATACAACAAGAGCATGGGCAGGACGGTAATCACCGTGCCGGCCATGACGAGGTTCCATTCAGTGAGCCAGCGACCCTGAAGAGTCGCAAGACCAACTGGCAAGGTCATTAGAATTTCATCCCGCACGATAAAGAGAGGCCACATGAAGGCGTTCCATGATCCCATGAAAGCAAAGACCGATAAGGTGGCCAGGGCGGGTTTGGAAAGAGGCAGGATAATTTGGAGGAAGATGGTGAGCGGAGAGGCGCCATCCATGTAGGCGGCTTCTTCGTACTCGGTGGGGATGGAAAGAAAAGACTGTCGCAGCAGGAAGGTGCCAAAAGCACTAAAGACACCGGGCAGAATGAGGCCCTGGTAGGTGTTTATCCAACCAAAGATGCGCATCATGATAAAGAGCGGGGTAATGGTGACCTGAAAGGGGACCATGAGGGTGGCCAGATAGACAAAGAAGAGGTACTTTTGACCACGGAACTTTAGGCGGGCAAAGGCATAGGCTGCCATGGAACAGGTGATGAGCTGGCCGATGGTAGTGGCGACGGCAACGAAGAGGCTGTTGAAAAGCATCCGGCCGATGGGGTAGATTTCAAAAATGCGGCGATAGCTATCCAGGTTGGCCGGGTTGGGGATGAGCTGGGGCGGCATGGTGAGGACGAATTGGCCCGATTTGAGGGAGGTGGAAAGCACCCAAGCAAAGGGGATGATCATGACCAGGCCACCGGCGATCAGCAGGATATACATCAGCAAGCGGGCCAGGCGCCGGTTGAGAAGCCCGAGATTGGTTTCATTCATAGGTCACCCAGTTTTTCTGCATGCGTGTCTGGAAGATTGTGACGGCAAAGACGATGAGGAAGAGGACCCAGGAGAGGGTGGCAGCGTAGCCCATGCGACCATAGCGGAAGGAGTTATTGACAATGAGCTCAACGAGGACGGAGGTTGAGCCAGCCGGGCCGCCCTCGGTCATAATCCAGACTTGATCAAAGACCTGGAATGAGTTGATTAATGAAATGACGAGGGTAAAGAAAACGGTTGGGGATAGCAGGGGCAGGGTGATGTAGCGAAATTTGGCAATAGATCCGGCGCCATCCAGAGCAGCGGCTTCGTAGTATTCCTGGGGTATATTTTGCAAGCTGGCGAGGAAGAGGACCATGATGAAGCCGGTATCTTTCCAGACACTGGTCAGGATGATGGCTGGCATGGCCCAATTGGGATCGAACAACCAGGCGGGTCCGGTGATGCCGATGAGGCCAAGCAGATAATTGGCAATGCCAAACTTGGGATTGAAGATCCAGGTCCACATAAGGGCGACAGCGACCCAGGCAGAAATGACGGGCATAAAAAAGGCACCACGAAAGAAGGTGCGCCCGATCAGGTTTTGATTCATCAATAGGGCGACACCCAGGCCGCTGACCAGGACAAGCGGAATGTAACCGGCAATAAAGAAGAGGGTGTGCTGAAGTGCCATCCAGAAATCGTGATCCTGGATGAGGTAGAGGTAATTATCCAACCCGAGAAAGGTGAAGTGGGTGGGAATGAGGGGATCCCATTCGTATAAGGTCAGAACAAGGGAGGCCAACATGGGGGTGATCAGGAAGACTGTTAAACCCAACAGGCTGGGGAAGAGAAAAAAAGCGACCCAGAAGTATTTCTGCAACACTTTCTGACGAGTAAACATGAAGATGATCCTATGCAATCTCGGAATCGCGCTGCCGGTTTATGGGTGACTCGAAAAGTTCGTGGAGGACCAGGCTGGCGGCACCGCGAGCCCAGGCATCATCGCCGAGGGGCTCGACCAGAATGGAGACATCCTGGCGCAAGCTGGGCAGGGTGTGCTCATCAATGGAGGCACGCATTGCATCGAAGAGCCAGCGACCGGCACGAACGCCTTCGCCGTTGATCAAAATACACTGGGGGTTGAAAATATTGATCAGGTTAGCGATACTCTGGCCAAGCAACTGCCCGGCCTGGACGAGGATTTCACGAGCGGGGGCGGCGCCAGATTCGGCCAGGGCGACCAGTTCTTCGGGGGTGTGGGGCTGGCTGGCAAGCTGGCCCTGGTTGAAGGCCTCGGAGGCCTGGCGAAGCATGGCGGGTTCGCTGACGTACATTTCCAGGCAGCCGCGCTTGCCACAGGCACAGAGCTCGCCACCCGGGCGGATGACGGTGTGACCGAGCTCACCGGCGCCGCCGCGCAGGCCGTGGTGAAATTGGCCATTGACGACGATGCCCAAACCAATACCGCGACCAAAGGTGACGACGAGGAAATCGTTAATGCCCTGGCCGGCACCAAACCATTTTTCGGCAAAGGCAAGGGTATTGACGTCATTATCGATATAAACGGGGACATGGACGCGATTTTGGATTAACTCACGGAGGGGCACATCGGTCCAGCCGAAGAAAGGGGACTGACAAACAATGCCCTGACCAGAATCAACAATACCGGCCAGGCCAACGCCAACACCCATGAGGGACGATAGTGGGTTGGCTGAGAGGCGGAGCAACTCAACGACGAGCTCGCCGACGGCGAGTGAAACACCTTCGGGGGAGGTATCGGTGAGCGGGAAAGACTGTTTAACCAGCAAACTGGCTTCGAGGTCGGTGAGGGCGCCGAGAGCGTGGTCTTCCATGACTTTAATGCCGACCACACAGCCGCCATGCGGATTGATGGCAAGCATGATCGGGCGGCGACCGCCGCTGGAATCGCCAACTTCTTTTTCAAAGACAAGGTTGTCCTGGATGAGATCGGCGGTAATGCCGGTTACGGTGGCAGGCGAAAGGCCAGTAAGCCTGGCGATTTCGGCGCGCGGAATGAGACCATAGGACTTAATGGTGTTCAATATTTTCGAGCGATTAATCGCTCTTATCAGATCGCGGTTGCCAACAGGTGAGTTTGCCATATGCCCTATGTTTCTTTATTTAGTGAATAAAGTTAGTTTTATTATAACGAAGAATACGGGCATGTCAAGCAGGTATTTTGAGGAAAGTGGGACTAACGGGTTTGGGAAGGGCGTGGACAAGGTGGAAAGGCTGAAATGCCCCCCAGCGTGGGGAGTTATTGCCGGTGAAAGGCGGGAATTGTGGCTAAAAAATATGGGACGCGGGTGTTAAAAAGCTGGTGGGGATACCCTGAAGAAATTCAGAATAGCCCCTAAGAATTACAAACAAGCAAAGCAAATAAAAAAATGGCGGAAATCACTCCGCCATTTTTCGCATATTATGAGCAATGCATACCAGCCCCCATTCGATATTTACCTTTTGTAGACCTCAAAAATGAAGTTGTATGAATTTCATATTGTGCTTAATATTCCCAAGCACGGTTTGCACTTCAGCCGACCGCGGTCGATTATTTTTTTAGCGCCATCTTCAAGCCGGCCTGAAAGCACAGTGGAACGACTTCGCAGTGGTTTTCATTGGCAAAGATTTTGCTGACCAACGAAAGGCCCTTGTATTTGCGACCTTCGAGAATGGCACCGAAGCGAACCATATTGGAAACCATAAAACTATCAGTAGATTCTTCAAGTCCGCCCACACACAGATAAACCTTGGCGGGAAGTTTCTTGTGACTCCTAGCAAATTCTTCTTCTTGTTTGAAAACGTACTGATCGCCATACCCCAGCGATGGGCTTGCGACGATATAATTTTCGAACAGCCCCGGTTCTTTCAGTAAAGCAAACGCTGAAAATACGCCACCAAAAGAGTGGCCTGCCAGAATTCGCCTTTTTGGATCTGCCTTGAACTCGGCTTCAATTGTTGGTATCAATTCCTGCTTGATGAATTCCAGAAACTTGCCCGCGCCGCCCGATTCTACTTTTCGTCCTAACTCCTTGGAGCCTTCTTCCTCAAATTTCTCATTGCGCACCGGGGAGAAATCGTCTCTGCGCCACGCGGATGAATCCCGTATTACTTCCTCCGCATCCTTATCCTGGGGGTAACCAATGCCTACAATGATGGCATCGGTTGTACTGCCGCACCAGGCAGTTACACGGACCATATCTGTGACCATGCCAAAGTACCAATTCGCGTCAGTCAGGTAAACGACCGGCCATTTCTCCAATGGATTATCGGCCGGCCAGGATTTATCGGGGGAATCGAAGTAGGCATAAGGGAGTGCGATAGAAATTCTATACTCTCGGCCCGAAGACTTCGACTTCATCATGCGGACTTCGCTGGCGAGTATTGTGGCTTGGTTTGCAGTCATGTTTCCTCCTTGGTTGAAACAGACCTGATGGCATAACTATTCGTCATTCTGATTCTAGGTGTAGTTTAATTATGACATATTACGCCCAGTAATGTTCAAATAAGCAGATTAGGTTGGACAAATAAAACCCACAACAAATATAAACAAAAAGCGCCAGCACCTTTTTACAGGTACCAGCACTTTTTGCGCTCACTGGTTGAAATTTGACCATCCAGTTAGATTGGAGCCACACTGAGGTCATCACCCAATATAGGTTTCAGGCAATAAAGGAACAAGCCGACACTGCCATGGCAGAATTGAAAATTGCGCCACCGAATGCGGGCGTCCGTTAGTCAGACGGATGAACTTGCCAGCCTGCATCAGTTGAGAGCGGGTGATATTGAGCGGAGCCAGGTCCTTGTTGAAGACGTTCTGACCAGCAATGCTGATTGAGCGATGAGAATTACTTGAGGATCTTGCTGAGGAAGGCCTTGGTACGTTCTTCCTTGGGGGTGGTGTAGAAGACGTCGGGGGTACCCTCTTCGACGATGGCGCCCTGGTCCATGAAGATGATGCGGTCGGCGGCGGCGCGGGCGAAGCCCATTTCGTGGGAGACGACGACCATGGTCATGCCTTCTTTGGCAAGGGAAATCATGACGTCGAGCACTTCCTTGATCATTTCGGGGTCGAGGGCGGAGGTGGGCTCATCGAAGAGCATGATCTTGGGGTTCATGGCAAGGGCGCGGGCAATGGCGACACGCTGCTGCTGACCACCGGAGAGCTGGCCGGGGAAGGAATCGGCTTTTTCGGGGATGCCGACGTGTTTTAGCTGCTGGCGGGCGATTTGTTCGGCCTCTGCTTTGCCACGGCCACGAACGATGCGCTGGGCAAGCATGAAGTTATCGAGGACGGTGAGGTGGGGGAAGAGGTTGAACTGCTGGAAATCCATGCCGACTTCGGCGCGTACTGCATTGATGTTGGTACGTTTATGCATGACGGAGATGCCATCCACAATGATATGACCGCTATCGGGGGTTTCGAGGGCGTTGATGCAGCGCAGCAGGGTGGATTTGCCCGAGCCGCTGGGCCCGAGGATGACGACGACTTCACCACGGCGAACGGTGGCGCTGACACCACGCAGGGCTTTGGTTTGGCCAAAGGTCTTGGCGACGTTGTCAATTTCGATGATGACGTTGCGGATCTGTTTATCGCCCATGGCTGACTTTCCTTTCGATGAACTTGACGAGCATGGATAGGGAGAAGGTCATGCTGAGGTAAAGGAAGGCCATGGTGTTGTAGGCTTCGAAGGAGCTGAAAGATCGGGCGCGATAGAGTTTGCCAAGCTGGGTAATATCGCGAACGGCGAGGACAGAGATGAGGGAGGAATCTTTCAGGATGGCGATGAAGTCGTTGCCAAGGGGGGGCAGGACGCGGCGGAAGGCCTGGGGCAGGATGACGTAGCGCATGGCCTGGACGTAGTTCATGCCGAGGGAGCGGGCGGCTTCCATTTGGCCACGTTCGATGGATTGGATGCCGGCACGGAAGACTTCGGCTTCAAAGGCGGCGTAGCCCATGGCGAGACCGGCTATGGCGCGACCGCTCATATCGACCTGCTGGATGTTGACCTGCTGCATGGCGAGACCGAGGGGGGAGATGAGCGGGACGGCGGCGAGCCAGACGCCGAGGGTGTTGATGATGGCGAGCCCGAGGGGGACGACGACAAAGGCACCGTAGAGGATGATGACGAGCATGGGGATGCCACGGATCAACTCGACATACATGGTGGAGAGGTTATAGTAGATTATGTTGTGTGAGACGCGACCAAGGCCGAGGAAAAGGCCACCGATGATGGCCAGGCCATAGGCAGTAAGAGTAACACGAACTGTGGTAATGATGCCTTCGCTAATGAAACCAAAAGCGTCCTTGTAGGCAGGGGCGGCAAAGATATTGAACACTACCACCACAGCGCCCAGGCCAATCAGCAGGGCCCACCAGGGCCATCTTGACATGTTGCCCATGGCAGGGAAGAGGCGTCCTTCACCTACGTTATCAGAAGAAGTGGTCACTATAACCTCCTATCATTTGGGGCTTGCAGGCATTGGAATGCCGGCAAGCCCCAGGAAATGCATGAGTCTTATTAGGATTTACTGGGCGGGGACGAAGTCCACGAACCACTTCTGATAGATTTTATCGAGATCGCCGGAGGCTTTCATGGCGGCGAGGGCGGCATCGACGGGGGCGATTAGGTCACTGCCCTGTTTGAAGACAAAGGCAAGGTCTTCGCTGGTGAGCAGTTCGTTAAGGTGCTTGAGCTTGCCCTTGTTCATGGCCATGAAGCCGAGGGCGACGGGCTGGTCGAGAACGACGCCGTCAACATCGCCGCTGAGCAGAGCCAGGACGGCGGCATCGAAGGTGTCGAAAGATTTTACGCGGGTTTCACCGACGATTTCGATGGCCTTGGCTTCGTTGGTGGTGCCAAGCTGCGAGGCAACAACGGTTTCGGTGAGGGCGGCAAGGGACTTGGAGTCAGTGAAGCGGGATTCGTCGGCGCGGACGAGGATGACCTGGCCGTAATGCATGTAAGGGGTGGAGAAGGCAACTTTGAGCTTGCGTTCTTCGGTCATGGTGACGCCGTCGGCGACGACATCATACTGACCTGCGGCGGTGGCTTCGAAGATGCCATCCCAGGCGGCTTCGGTCATGACGGGGACGCAGTTGAGCAGCTTGCAGATCTGCTGCCAGGCGTCGTAGTCCCAGCCAGCGCCCTGGTTGGTGGCTTTGTCAATATAGTTGAAGGGGGGGTAGGCGTTTTCGACGGCGACGATAATTTTCTTGCCACCCAAATCGGGAAGGGCGCCAGCACCCGCAGCAGCGGGGGCCTGAGTGGGGGCCGCTGCTCCTCCGCAGGCGGTCAACAAGAAGACGAACACGAGCATTGCACTTACGAGGCGGAAAGCTTTCATGCGATTTTTTTCTCCTTTTTGGCTTTGCACAAACAAGTGTTTGTGGGGCAAAATTATACATGAATATTATTAGGATGAGGGTGATTTTGGGAGTAATTCTTTTAAGACGGGAGACCGGGGACGGAGGACGGGGAGTTGAGGACGAGGGGTCCTTGGGAGCACGGGTGGGGTGGGAAAATGGGGTATGATTTGGGTATGAGAGTTTGGTTGTGGGTTTTGGTTGTGCTGATTTTAGTGGCGGGCCTGGGCTGGGGGTGGTCGGTGCTGGGTGATTTGCCATCGAGTGGAGATATTGCGGGGCATTTGAACCAGCCTTCGATCCGGATTACGGACCGGGCCGGGCGGGCGCTGTATGAGGTGCTGCCTGAGGTTGGGGGCCGGCATGCGGTGGTTGAGTTGGGCAATATGCCGGCTTGCATGCGGCAGGCGACGATTGCGGTGGAAGATAAGAATTTTTACAGCAACCCAGGCGTGGATGTGGTGGGGATGGTGCGGGCGCTGTGGATCAACCTGCGGGGCGGTGAAACGGTGGCGGGAGGGAGCACGATCACCCAACAGGTGGCGCGCAGCCTGCTATTAAAAGATGAAATGTCGCAGCGCACGGTGCGGCGCAAGCTGCGTGAGATGGCGCTGGCCTGGGAGTTGACACAGGCTTACTCTAAAGACGATATCCTGGCTTTGTACCTGAACCAGACTTTTTATGGCGGGTTCGCCTATGGGGTGGAGGCAGCGGCGCGAACTTATTTTGGGAAATCATCCAGCGAGTTGCTGACGGCCGAATGCGCTCTGCTGGCAGGGCTGCCACAGGCGCCTGCACTGTACAACCCATTTGAGTACCCAGAGGCGGCACGCGAACGGCAACTGGTTGTGCTGGGCCTGATGGAGAAGGATGGTTTTATCAACGCGGCGGAGCGGCTTGAGGCGGAGCAGACCCCGTTGAGTTATAACGCGATGCCATTTCCAATTCGCGCCCCACATTTTGTGTGGATGGTGAAGAACAAGCTGGACCAGTTGATGGCAGATGGGATGCTGGACGGACAGGCGAGCCTGGTGGTGCGAACCAGCCTGGACCTGGATGCACAGGTGACTGCGGAAGCAGCGGTGGCACGGCAAATTGCCAAGTTCAAAGATGATAAAGGCCTGGATCACAATGTAAAAAACGCGGCTGTGGTGGTGATGGACGCGCGGACAGGCGAGATACTTGCCATGGTGGGCAGCGCGGATTATTTTGATGCGAGCATTTTTGGGGCTGTGAACATGGCGACGGCTGCCCGGCAGCCTGGTTCGGTCTTTAAACCATTTGTGTATGCCGAGGCGCTTAACCCTGAAAACGAGAAGGCGTGGACAGCGGCGACACCGATCCTGGATGTGCAAACCATCTTCAAGACCAAGGATGGGCAGGCGTATATTCCGCGCAATTATGATGACCTTGAACACGGGCTGGTGCCGGTACGGGTGGCGCTGGCATCTTCACTGAATATTCCGGCAGTGGCAACACTGGAAAAGGTGGGAGTGAAACGGGTGGCAGAACTGGCGCGCCAACTGGGAATCCGTTCCCTGGGGAATGCGGAGGACCTGGATCTTTCACTGGCGCTGGGTGGGGGTGGGATGAGCTTGCTGGAGCTGACCAATGCTTACGCGGCGCTGGCGAACGGCGGGGTGCTGCCCGAGAGGAAGGCAATCCTGGATATTATGGATGCGGATGGAAAGCCATTGTGGCAGGCCGAGCCCAAGCCGCAGACGCGGGTGTTTGACGAACGGGTGGCCTGGTTGATCAGTGATATTTTGAGCGACGACAATGCGCGGCAGATCGGGTTCGGGAAAAATAGTACATTGAAGATCGAGCGACCGGCGGCAGTGAAGACCGGCACGACCAGTAATTATCATGACAACTGGACGATCGGTTACACGCCCAGCCTGGTGGTGGGCGTGTGGGTCGGGAACAGCGATTACCAGGCGATGCATAGTGTCAACGGGCTAACGGGGGCGGCGCCGATCTGGCAGGAGACGATGCGGGCACTGCTGCGTGGTAAGGCCGAGGAGCCTTTTCACCGGCCCGACGGGTTGGTACAGGCCAAGGTATGTGCTTTTTCTGGGCTGTTAGACAACGGGTTGTGCGACCGGGCGGGGTTGGAGTGGTTTATTGAAGGAAGCGAGCCCAGGCAGGCTGATAATGTTTATAAGCAGGTCTGGCTGGACGCAGCAACGGGTGGTTTGGCCAGTGAGACAACCGCCGCTGGCAACCGGCAACTGGCAACTGTGCTGGATTTACCGGCAAAGGCCCAGCGCTGGGCACATTCACAGGGGTTGAGGCTGCTCTCGGATTACAGTGTAACGGGTGAAACAGGCAGCAGCCTGACGTTGATTTCGCCGATTACGGGGGCCAATTACCACATCACAAACAAGATGGCTGCGGAATCACAGCAGATTCCGGTGGAGGCGGTGGTAGGGCCTGGGCTGAGCGAAATTAGAATATTGATGGATGGGGTGATTTTGGAGCGCTTCGGGCAGGGGCCGTATGTGATCTGGTGGAAACTGGTGGAAGGGCGGCACACTTTTTGGGCTGAGGCAAACAGGGCAGATGGCAGCCTGGTAAGAAGCGAAGTGGTGGAGTTGACGGTGACGCGCTAAGCGAACCAATTTGGGTATTAAATGAACCGGGTGAGAAGAGGTATCCTTCTCACCCGGTGTTATTTCAGGGCTTTACTTCAAAGGTGGTGCCGGCAGTGCGGCCGGAGATATCGGGGAAGTAGAACTCACGGGCAGTGACGGGCAGGATGTGGAACTGACCAGCCGTGGCAGCCCGGGCCATGAAGGTGATGGTGTAGGTGCCAGCGGGCAGGTAATCGGCGGACATGACGACGCGGTCATCGTAAATTTGTTTGTAATAGAAGTACCACCAACCCCAACCCTGGCGATCGAAATCCTGGATTTCATATTTCCCTGGAACTTGCTGGGAAGTTTGGAGAGAGGAGTCGATGGCTTCGAGGCCAGCGGGAAGCGGGTTGTCAATGACGACGTAGTGGAGGCTATCGGGCACGACCAGGGTCAGGCGGACCTGGATGAGGTCACCCCGTTGAGCGGTGGTGATGGGCGTTTTGAGGTCTTCGGAGTTGTAGTACTGTTCGGAGACGAGGATGCCCTGATCAAGCGCGGGGATATCTTTGACCGGCAGGGAGTAATCCATGTAGGCAGTGTAATAGAGCACACCGGGGCCAGCATCACGCGAAATGACGAGGTCATTGAGCTGGGTGGCAAGGAGTTGTTGAGCCTCAAGGCGCAGGTTGTAGCTATCGGTGAGGTTGGCGGCCTGGGCATGGCGGGTCTCGAGAAGGGTGTCGTTGAGAGTGACGGCATACTGGTAATTGGTCTTGAACTCGCCGGAGAGGGAGAGCCAGTTGGTGAGGGCCATGAGGGACCAGGCGGTCTCCTGGGTGGAATACCAGTGGCTGCCCTCGCGGTGCATCATCAACCAGCGAATACCATCCGGGATGATGCTGTTCTGCGGATCAACCTGGATGAGGGCGTTGAGAACAAGGGCAGTGGTGCGCACATCGGTGTTCCAGTTCCAGTAGTCGGTGGTCTTTTCATCCCACCAGATGCCTGTGGCAGAACGGGAAGCAGCGCCAGTGATGCCGGCCAGCAGGGTGGGGATACGCTCATCGGCGGGATCATCGAGGTAGAGGGCTTGCATGAGCAGAGCCTGGCCGAAGAGATCGAGCTTATCGCGGTAGGTGTAGAGGGTGGAGGCGCGGCTGGAATTGGGGCGACCACCGCTGGCCAGGGCATAGAGCGCAAAAGCGGCCTGGTTATTTTGCCAGCCGTCGGTGGACAGGAAGGCAAAGGGCAGTTGATCGTTGAGGTAGGTGAGGCCTCGGTCGAGGGTCGAATAGGGGTAGGTGTAACCTGCCTTACTAGCTTCGAGCAGGCCGAGGATTACATAAGCGGTGGTGTTGGGCTGGCTGGCAGAAGAAGGCCAGAGACCCCAACCGCCATCTGCGTTTTGGTTGGAGATGATGCGCTGGAGGGCGGGTTGGACATTGGCATCGAGAGAAGTCTGCAGGTCACCGGTGGGTTTACCAGCGAGCTTGAGGGCTTCAATGGAAACCAGGTTGGGTAAGAAGCGAGAGACGGTTTGCTCCATGCACAGGTAGGGGTAGTCGTTGAGATAATTCAGGCCGGTGGTCATGGAGGCTGCCAGCGAGGGCGAAACCTGCAGGTTGAGGGTGGCACTGAGGTAGTCGAGGGTCTGGGGCAGGCTGATTGCCTCGCTGACGGATCCGGCTTCACGCAGGTAGCCAGCGGAGCCGACGGTTTCGGTGACGTGGAAGGTCAGGACGGGAATGCCCTGCCCAGGCAGGGTGCCGAGGGTGGGCCGGGTGGCGTCGGCGTAGGAGCCGCTTTCGGCGGAGGCAAGCAGGTCGACTCGCTGGGCATCACGCTGGACGGTGGCATCCCAGGTGACATAGGCCTGTTGAAGGGCGGGAACCTTGATAACCTGGTTGGCGGGGGAAGCGATGGTCAGGCCTTCGGCCTTGAGGGAGACAGTGACTTGCATGTCCTGGTTGGTGTTGTTGTGGATGACAGCGCCGAGGGTAGCGGCATCTTCGACGACAAAGAAGCGCGGGGTCTGCAGCTGAATTTGGAGCGGGCGGGTGCTGAGAAGCTCAGATTCGGTTTCGCCAACGCGGGTGTCATCGGTTATCGCGCGGGCTTTCATCTGCCAGGTGGTGAGATTATCGGGCAGGGTCACCTGGACGGTGGCGGTGCCATCTTTGCCTGTGAGGACCTGGGCTTGCCAGAAGGCAGTGTCTTTGAAGTTATCGCGCACGGTGACAATACCGGTATCGCCTTCACCCTTGCCGCCGCCACCGCCGGCGCGCTGACCGGTGGGGTCGGTGGCCTGGTAATTGGCGTTGAAGTCTTCGGCATTGAGCACGATACTGGATGAGGTGACGACGCTAAGCCCACGCAAGGGATAGAAGGCCTCGATGAGGGGCAGGCTGGTGGCAGGCGCGAGGGCCAGGACAGCCTTATCGACAAGGGCAAGGGAGACATCGGCCTGGACGGGGTTACCCTGCATGTCGTTGGTTTGGACAGTGTAGGTGACGGTATCGCCAGGTTTGGCGGACTGCTGACTGGCCTTGAGGGTGACGACAATTTGCTGATCGGATGGGCTGATGTTAAGACGGACAAGACCCATCTTGAAATCGGGCGGGGTGGCTTCACCGGCGCCCTTGACGATCATGACCGAAACATACATGACCGGAGCCATACCGGAAGTGATGGGCAGTTCGTAGATGGTACTGTTGCTGGTTAGTTTGACGACCTGCTTTTCGTAGATGTGACCGCGTTCGGTGGTGATGAGGGCGTAGTTTTCACCTTCGAAGGGTTGAGCAATCAGGATTTTGGCAACATCGCCGGGTTTGTAGCTGCTCTTATCGGCGATCAGTTTGAAGGAGCGATCATTGGTCTGGGGCCAGGGAACGTATTCACGCGAGGCAACCCACAGGAAGGTGGAAGCGGCGGAGGGGCGTTTCTTCTCGTCGAGGGTGGTGACAGTGACTTTGTATTGACCGCCGATGGGAGGGGTAAATTCGACGGAGGCAAGACCTTCGGCGGAGGTGATGGCGGTGGCGGTGCCAACCGGGATGGTTTTTACGGAGGTTTCCCAGCTTGAGACGCCGTTGTCATCCTTGCGGACGACGCTGAACCAGCGCTGTTCGACCATTTCGACGCTGACGGGCTGGTTGGCGACGGGTTGGCCTTGCATGTCGAGCACCACCAGGTTGAATTTTTGGGCCTCGCCAGCGGTGGAGACGTAGTTTTCGGGGCGGATACCGGCGTGCAGAGAACTGCCGAGCAGGGTCAGGCTGGTGCCGGTGCCAACGAGGTTGCCACCCACATCGGTGATGTTGGCACTGAAGTTAACCTGGCTGTTGGGGGTCTTTTCGGGCAGGTTGAGAACTTCGGTCAGGCTAAAGTGACCTTTTTCATCGGTCTGGCCCTGGCCGTTTTTGAAGACGGGCGGACCGCCGGTGCTACCGGCGCCAGTGTAGTAATAGTCGTAGTTGTCATAATCATTGAAGCTGTAGGCGGAATAAGGCTCGGGTGGTGAGTAGTAATAGGGCAGGGTTTCCATGAACCAGGAAACGGTGGCGTTGCTGAGGCTGCCGCCGGAGTAATAGGCTGCATCGAGGGTGAAGGTGACTTCGTCACCACTGAGGGCGATGGTGGGGTCAGCAGAGGCACTGACCTGAAATTCTGGCTTGACATATTCGGCCACGCGGAAATCGGACCAGCTGAGGATGTTCTCGGAGTTGGCTGCTTCACGGATGGTGATGCTGTAATTACCAACCGGTGCATCGGCCCCCAGCAGGTACTCGCTGGCGAAGGTGCCGTTGGGAGAGAGTGCGGCAGGGCCGGCGAAGACGCGCCCCTGCTCATTTTCGATGACCAGGTAGACCTCTTTGAGGGCAGGCAGGCTGTAATGCAGGTCATCATTGAGGCGCAGGATGCCTTTGATGAAGACGGGCTGGTTGGGACGGTAGAGCGGGCGCTCAGTGTAGGTGTAGGAAAACAGGTTTTTGACCGGACTCCAGTAATCTGTCCAGATGCCGAACTGGCCTTCGTTGACGC
This sequence comes from uncultured Anaerolineae bacterium, assembly GCA_903908605.1. GTDB lineage: Bacteria > Chloroflexota > Anaerolineae > Anaerolineales > Villigracilaceae > UBA5195. Next base: position 39,285 of record CAIVSQ010000588.1, on the reverse strand, counting down.
CGGAGCCCCAGCCGAGGGCGGCGAGAGCGAGGTGAGCCGGGTCGACAGATTGGACATACTGAACATTGGTGACATCCTGGATGTGCGCAACGCCATTTTCATCGGTGCGCGATTTTCCAAGCTCAGCCATAGCCTCATTGTAGAAAACAACCTGGGCGCCTGGAACGGGTTTGCCGGTGGCGGAATCCACCAGCCAGGCGAGGGCTTCGCCCTGGGTGGCCTTGAGTACGAGGCTGTCATTGGAAACAATGAAGGTGGAACCTTGTAAGAAGCGGTTGGTATAGTCGAAGGGACCGGCTTTTAGACCAAGAAAATAATAGCCGGGTTCAAGCGGTTTCTGCTCGCCCAGGTCCAGCAAGAAACGGGCAAAACGATCCCGACCGGCCTTGAGGGTGGGCTTGATTTCGCGGACCAGGGTGCCGGCGGCTTTATCGATATCTTCGAGCCGGGTGATGCCGATGGTCAGGTTGGAAAATTCTTGAAAGGAAAGGCGGTAGAGCGAGATGGTGGCGAAATTGAGGTTGGTATATTCAAAGTAAAAAGCCTGCTGACCAGACTGGCGGAAAATGAGCGGGTAGTAGGGTGTGACCATGTGAGCATAAGGAGACATGGCCGCAGTCTGCAGGCGCAGGGAGAAGGGGGTGGTGATGGCGTTACCGTAAATATCGGTACTGCCAGGCTGAAGGCGAATGACATAATCGCTGGATGGATCCAGACCGAAGATATCGAGGCGGTTTTCGTATTCACGGTAGAAGAGCTTGACCGGGGTGGATGGCTCGGGGGATATCTTGAAGTGCGAGGTGAGCGATTCGGCCTGCATGGGGGTGTTGAACTGCAGGCTGGCGACGGCGGAGTAGTAGGTTTGGCGGCCCTCGGCCGGGTCGGTGGAGACGATGGCAGGCAATGGTAGGGTGGAGAGCTTGATCTGATACGGCAGCTTGAGATTGCCGCCATCGAGGGCGGTGGCAGAAGTGCCAACTGCAAGGGTATAAAAGGAGGCGGTGGACAGGCGCGAAGATGGTGTGACGGTCAGTTGGGTGGAAGTTTCGTCCCATGCGAATTTGAGCGGGACAATCTGGCCGGTTTCAACATTGCTGAGAGTCAAGGAAGTGACGACGCTGGGTTTATCCATGGGCTGACTGAAGGAGAGCATGAAAGCCTGGTCCAGCAGGACGTTGATGACCTCGCCAGAATAGCCCATGCCAATACTCTTTAAACCAAAATCAACCACCGAGGGGGAACCGGTGGAGAAAGACCAATCGTAGGAAGTGCCCAGGGGTGTGCCGGTGGTATCGGCCAGGGTGGGGTGGACAGACACCTGGTAGAAGGTGCCGCTTTTCATACCGGCCGAGGGTTGGAAGACATATACGGATGAATTGACCCAATTGCCTTCACCAGAGACGGCGGGGACGATATCGATGGGCGGCGGGAGGGCGGCCTGTTCTTCACGGGTCATGAGGGGGACAACGGGTTTATTAAAGATGACGGTGATGGCAGAGTGCAGGTCGACATCCTGGGCATTGGCGGCAGGAAAGACCTGGCCGACCTGCAGTTGATCGGTGGTGCGGAATTCCAGGAGGATATCCTGGGGCAGGCTGGTGCCATCGAGGGCGCTGGCCTGGCTTGAGAAGATGGCGGAATAGATCTGACCCGCATTGAGAGGCTGGGCAGGGGTAAAACGGAAGGTAGCCGGGTCTGGCCAGGTGATGTCGCCGGCGATGGGGCTGCCGGTGGAATCGACAAATTTCCAGGCAGATGCTGTTTCAGGCTGGCTCATGGAACGGTCGAAGACAATTTCGATAAAGGGGGTGAGGGTGAGACGTTCACCTGGCAAAGGCTTTTGGCGAAGAATGTGTATATATGAAACCGGGGTGGCATCCAACACAAAAGCAGGTTTAGGCTGGGTGACAGTTGGGATGACAGCGGAGGCAGATGGAACAGGCGTGACTCCCTGGCAGGCTGACAAGGATACAGCCAGTAAAATTAGCACGGAGAAGATAAGTGAGCGATTGAGAGTTTTCATCGATGACCTCGTTTGAGAAAAAAAGCACAACTTTAGTATGTATGAATGACGTTTATTTGTCAATCCGTGTTCCCTTAGAAGAGTACGAATATGGATTATTTCAGCAAGACAAGAGATTGCCGCGGTCACAAAATACCAAAGAGCACAAGCTGGCGAAGGCACAGGAAGGCAGGGATAAAAAAACCGGCGCCTGTGAAGGTGGGCCGGTTGGGGATAACTTGTGGAGGACGAGTAAACAGACGGAGCGGTTAGTAAAGACCCTGGTGTTTACGGGTGACCTGGATGAAGTTGCTGATCGCCTCGGGGGAGAGAAGCTGGTTGCCTGCAATCATGGCATAGCCGGGCGCCCAAAAATCACCGGCGAGGATCTGCTGTTTATAGCGTGGGAATTCGGTCAGAATTTTTAACGAGGTATGCTGGCGAGTCTGCCGAACGACATTGGAAGGATTGATGCTGGCGGGTACACACAGCACCCACTGTAAATAGCCGGGACGGATGACCAGGGTCTCAAGACGCCAGCCGTAGGAGACACTAATTTCCTTCATCCAGACCGGCAGACTGAAGGTGATATCCCCTGAGAGATAGTGATCGCTGAAGCGAGGGATGAGCAGGCAGGCAAAGGATAATTCAAGGGTATCTTGTTGATACGAATCGGTTTGAACCGGCGCGCTGGTCTCAACCCCGGTGGAGATGTGTTCTTCTTCCCTTTTTGAATCCAAGCCAAGAGAAACCTGACCCAGTGCCGGACCCATACGTGAGTCAAGCCGCTCATCAGGCAATTGATCTGTATCATAAAAACCAGATTCAAAGAAATTCACTCAAACCTCGATAAATTAAAGTGATTAACAACATGAATACTTACTTTTTTATTATATCTTCGAGATATTGAGAGACAAAGTAGAAATACGTAAAAACAAAGTAAATTTCTGGTAAAATATTTTAAATTGCGCATGGATATCGTGTTTTTTTGTCATCCCATCGGGCCTATTTTAGCAAAAAGAACAGTGTTTTTTGCATGAAGACGCGAAATCTAAATGGGCAGCGTGCCGCCACCTAGCAAAAAATTACAACACAGATCGGGATACGAGCGTCGCTTTCGCGATGACATGTAAACCTACAAGAAGTTGATCGTTTTCTACGATGCAATCATTTACCTGTAGATATCCCTACAGTTAGGCAAGAAGATAGAGGTTATTATGGGTGTAGCGAATATTTTGGTGATCGAGGATGATGAAATTGTAGCAAAAACAATTGAACGCTGCCTGCGCGGGGGCGAGTATCGAGTTCAGTTGGCAAACACCGGCGTGGCAGGTTTACGTGCTGCCCGACGAAAAATTCCTGACCTGGTGATCCTGGACGTGATCCTGCCGGGGATGGATGGTTACACTGTATGCAAAGAAATGCGTGAAGATGCGCTGCTAAAAGATGTGCCGGTGCTGTTCTTAACAGCAAAGATAAAAGTGGAAGATACAATCCTGGGGCTAAGCCTGGGGGCAGATGATTATCTTGGCAAGCCCTTTAATGTTGACGAGCTGTTATTGCGAATTACGGCGATCCTGCGGCGAACAAAGCACAGCCGACCGCAGGTACAGGTGTCGGAATCGGTATTGGCAACGGCCGATGATCAGAAAACACACCCAATCAATCAACCAGACGAAAATCACATCATCCGAATTGGCGAATACACGCTAAACACGCGCACTTACATTTTTAACAGCCCAGTCAAGGGGAAGTTCCGGGTTACACCAGTGCAGTATGCGCTGTTGTATCACCTGATGACCCACCCGAATAAAATATTCTCGCCTTCACAATTACTGGACGAGGTCTGGGATTATCCCAGCGACACAGGGAGTGCAGATCTTGTGCGTGTGCACATTAAGAATTTGCGCGAGAGTATTGAAGAAGACCCCAAAGCGCCGTTATTCATTAAAACAATACAAGGCTATGGCTATACCATACAATCAGACGATGGAGATTAGGTTGCAGACCGCCTGGCGCGTTTCAGCCGGGTAATGGAGTGTCAATCGGAATCACAGTCGAATCTTGTTGAGACCAGCAGCCAATGACCATGCTGATGTGCCATAATGGCGCAGGCGTGGAGAAGGTTGCCCGCCTGGATGCGACCAAACGAGCTTAAAGCGGAGAACGGTTATGCATGAAATTCCAAACAATGATAACGATATATCAGTTGAGCTCATGATTCTGGAATCACTGGTTAATGAGCAAAACAACCACAGTGACCAGAATACACTGCAAGTAAATGTCGTCAGTAGCATCAGTGAATATGTTGATACAGATGAGACCATATTACTGATTTTTGATTTTGAAAACCCTGACCTGGTGCTTAAAAAGATCCTGGGGCAGGAGCGCAACTGGAAAGTTGAAAGCAGCTTCCTGGTTGGGGAAAGTAGTTTTTGCAGAAAAATATCGACGGAGATGGTGATGCTGAACGGTGCGGCATTTTCCAGTTCGACGGTAGACCCGGTTTTCTTCGATATTGTATCCAACCCGATGCGAAAAGTGTTGGTGGCCCCACTGGCAATCAGCAAGAAAATCCTGGGCGCATTGGTATTTGTCAACCCGGTTTTTAACTTCAACGATGAAAAACGAAAGAAAATATTAGACCTGGTGGTCAAGGGGCTGGCCAACGCCATTTTCGCGGCGGAACACAACCGCAAGTTGATTGTGAGCAACGCGGACCTGGAAGCGAGTCAGTGGGAAATTCTTAACTCGCGCAATACCCTGCGCACCTTTTTTGACAATATCCCATCGTGCGTTTATATTGTGGACCGGTTTTATACGATCATGGCGATCAACAGCCGGAGAAGCGAGCGGGTGAACAAGGCCCCCTACGAGTTGGTGGGGGGTACGTGTTACGAGAAACTGTTTGGGTATTCCAACCCATGCCCGATATGCAGGGTGGAAGAAGCCTTTGAAGGTGTTCCGGCAGTGAGAAACCTGAGGGAGTGGGGACCACAGGAAACCTTTGTTCACTGGGAAATTACGACAATCCCGATTCGAGAAAACCAGATTCATGTCAACCAGGTGATTGTGTTTGATGAGGATATCACTGAGAAGTGGATCCTGGAGGCGAACCTGATCCAATCGGAAAAGCTGGCATCAATCGGTCAGCTAGCGGCAAATGTGGCGCATGAAATCAACAACCCACTGGCGGCAATCATTGCCAATGCGCAGCTGCTGCTACGAGACATGGTGGGTGGTGATGAGTACACGATCGATTCACTAAAACTGATCGAAACTGCGGGGATGCGGGCGGCAAAAATTGTGAGCAACCTGCTGGAAAGCGCGCGCAAAGAAAAGCACGATGAGTTTGAAGAGACTTCACTGAATGAAACGATTATCGATGCGATGTCGATGATTCAATATGAGATCAACAACCGGTCGATTATCACCTCGATGGACCTGGACCCGGAAGTGCCGATGATGTTCTCGAACAAAAACCAGCTTAAGGGCGTGTGGATCAACCTGATTACGAACGCGCTGGGTGCAATACAAAATGGAACCGGGACGATCGCCATTTCGACTCGCTATGAAAACAACGAGTTCAGGATTGTTTTTACGGACAACGGGAAGGGCATTTTACCGGAACATAAAAACAAGATCTTTGAGCCTTTCTTCACCACGAAGGAAGCCGGCAAAGGAACTGGGCTGGGATTGTCGGTCAGTTTACAGGTTATCAAGGACCATCATGGCACGATCGATGTGGATTCGACACCGGGAAAGGGCACAAGATTTATCATCCTTATCCCGGATATCAAGAAAACCGTGAGCTGAAACAAGCCAGGGAGTTTAATAACAAATGACCCACCGTTGACACGCACGGTGGGTCATTTGTTGCTACCAGTCAATCATCTCAGGTAAGCAAGCGAGCCAGACGGAAACCAATGGAGGGAGAAAGGTGGTTGGAGAGGATGCCTTCACGGGCAGCGCAGCGAGCGAGCTTGCGGGTGTAGTACCAAGCGCCCCCGCGTACGACGTACCTACCGGCGGATCTTACATCTTCTCGATCACCATTGGCACGATAAGGGTAGGGGAGAAAGAGGGATTGAGTCCATTCCCAGACGTTGCCAACCATATCAGCCGCACCACAGACGCTATCACCACCAGGAGAATACTCACCGACAGGCGTGGTGCCTTTCTTGACACTTTCGGCTGTATTGCAACGCCAGGGATCAAAGGTATTGCCCCAAGGATAGATACGGCCATCCTCACCGCGGGCGGCACGTTCCCATTCTGCTTCGGATGGCAACTTGAAGAGTAAACCAGTCTTTTTGTTGAGCCAGGTGATATAGGCTTCGGCATCGAGTTTGGAAACCCCAACGACGGGGTGGTTTTGGGTATCTTCACGGTAGGTAAAACCAACCCAGTTGCGGGGGAGGCGATGACCGACATCCCAAATAAAGGTGTGATATTCCCCATTTGTGACAGGGTACTGGGCAATCTCAAAAGCAGACAGGGTGACTGTGTGTTGAGGCTGCTCGGCAGCGAAGAGATCGTTATCGGACCATTCATAGGCCCAGTCTGATTCTTTTAGCTGCAGCATCTTGATATCATCTTCGCTGGTACCCATGAGGAATTTACCCTCTGGGATTTCGATCATGGCAGGAGGTTTAATCTTATTAGATGGGGGCGGGGTTACTTCCCAGCCTTCCGCATTTAACTTGGAGTTTGAATTTTTCATCCTACACCTGATCCCTATGCCTGATAAAGAATTGATGTGTAAACCTTGAGCACTTTTTCAATATTTCCATTAATGTCCTGACTGAGGGCAAACAAAAAAGGTTCGGCGGAGGCTTTTTTTCGATAAAGAGAGATTTGATCGATCGAATTCATCATGGCGGAGCGCCAATCCTCAACATTATTTTGAACCAGGGTCCCGTAAGAAGCAAAAGAACGGAAGGTAAGTAGATCACTTGCGATCCAGGGAACTTTTGAGACCATAAATTCCAATAAATTTATCCCGCTGCAACGCAGATCGTAATCACCTATCATAGGCGACAAGCCAATATCGAGGCGGGGGAGGATATGGGCCCAAGCATCGAATGAATCTGACTGGTATTGTATCACTTGAGATGCGGGAACGTTAATTCGGTCATACGGTTGTAAGGCGGTTGCAGGGATTACTATTTTTATTGCAGGCCTTTCGGCGCAAACCATCCTGACAGCCTGGAGAAACCCGCTGATCTCCCATCCATTATATTTGGTATTGTCGGACAGACCGAGCCAAATTTCGTCTTCGCGTTCGTGCTTAAGCGCTGGGTATTGATCGGTATTGAGATAATCGGGGATTTCCAAGACGGTGGTGAATTGGGACCAGTCATCGGCAAGACGGGCAGTGGGAACGATGACGGCATCCACCAGGCGCAAGCCCCATTTAAATTGTTCGAGTGGAACGGGATCGACCAGTTGGTGCTGTTGGGAAGGTACAAGCTTGTCTTCCAACGGAACACCTTCCATCCAAAATGAATAGCCGGGGGTACCAGGTGTGAGCAGGTTGATGGCTTGATCAAAATCTACGACCACTTTTTTATCGCGGGCTTTCCAATATTGAACCGCTCGCAGTACAGGGCCGTATAAATACCGATTTATCACGAGTATGTCGGAACTGGAACAAAGGGCCTGGGCATCGGGGGTGTTCTGGATAAAGGATTGCAAATCCAGTAAATTGGCGGAATGGGAACCGTTTCGATTGATGGCATCGACAAAATTCCGGCAGCGGAGCTGAACCCGGATTTGATCCTGTGGATAATTGGAGTAAATGAAGGTAATGATCATTATTTATCCCGGTTGATGACCGGGCCTACCTGGAACTAGCAACACGGCCGGCGGTAAGTTTGATGATGGTTTCCATCCAAACACGCCCCAACTGGCTCATTTCACGATTTTTGGCTGCAACCCGACCCGCCTGACCGAGACTAAAACGCAATTCACGATCCATGACCAGGTGACGCAAATTTAAATGCCATTCGTTCAGCGATTCTGAAATAATCCCGCCAGCCACCCAGCGCCGAAAAGAGGGGATGGGAGATGCCACCCAGGGAATGCCCTTGGCCCCAGCCTGGACCAGGATGGTATCGGGGAGGGTGAGATTGTAGGGGGTATTGCGCAAAGGCGCCATGAGAATATCCACCTGGCTGAGGAGGTAGGGAAATTCCTCGTGGGCAACCAGGGGCAGGTACATGCGCCGGTATTCAGGCAGGGTCTCAAACAAACGGTAAGCCTGTGGATTGCCAACGATGACAATGCGGGTATTGGGAAATTCGCGAATGATGCGAATGATGTAACGGCGAACCAGGGCAAGATCTTCAAGTTGACCGCTGGAATCGACCCAACCAATATTCAAGCTGGTACGGGGGGGAGCTGTTTTTTCCCAAAGTTCATTTTGGCGGTTCCAACCGTCTGGGATGACGCTGACGTTGTTCATTTCGCCTTTGATGGAAAGGGCCATCATTTCGGACGGAACTGTGATGTGATCTGCAAGCAGCATCATGGAGGTGTAGGCGCTTCCACGGGTATGAGCGCCGAGACCTTTGGTGCTGTAGTCGTGATGGGAGACCGGCTGTTTTTCAAAGTCGGTGTCGAGATCGAGGATAATGGGCACGGCAGCGCTGGAAAGCGCGGTGAGGCTTTCCAGCAGGCGTGGATTGGTATGTGGGTTGGTGGTGATTACAATGTCTGGCAAGGGGTCGCGGCCGGGTAGAAATTCGCTTTTTTCGGTGACAGAGCAACCAAAGGATTCAAGAGCAGGCTTGAGCATAGCCGCGCGGCTGGACTTTTCTTCGAGGTTGGGGAAGAGGACGAGGACATTGGCCTGGAGCTTGAGCGAGGAAGAAGCCTGCGGGAGCTGTTCTTTGCGGGATTGCTCTTCGCGGGTATCCAACTGGCGATCGACATTTTTTTGCAACGCGCGCAAGGCCTGGGCCAGGTCGGGTTTACCATCGGTGTAGGCCTGGCGAATGTTTAATTCGAGCAGGGCGGGCAATAGTTCGTCTATTTCTTCGAGGTGTTGCGAGACCAGTTCGGCCGGGTTATCGCTCTTGATGATTTTATCGAGCAGGAAGGCAGCGCGTATGATGTCGTTTTCGGGGATTTCCTGGGTTTTGCCTGTCAAGCGCTGCAGAAGGCGGGCTACTGCGGCAATGCCGGTGGGCGCACTCTCGGCAACATCGGTTTCATCCATTTCATCGGCCATCAGAAGCTGGCGTTCGATATTTTTATTATCGGGGTCGAGTTCTATGGCCTGCAGGTAAAGTTTTTTGGCGGTTTTTCCATCACCACTGGCGAGATAGCAATTCCCAAGAATGAGGATGGTTTCAAGATCGTTGGGGAAATCCAGCAGTATTTTGCTGTAAATTTCGAGTGCCTCAGCGAGTCTATTCTCGTTGAGGTAGGTTCGACCGACGATCTTTCTAACCTTTAGCTCTTCCTGCATCCAATATCCTGCCAGGGAAAATTATTATCACCAAGACATACTTCGCAAATTAAAAGCGTTTAAAACAAATAAGTTTCACCGCATTGTTACAGGTGACAAACCTCTAACTTTTTTTTCAAAATCGCTCCCCTAACAAAAGGGAAACGGGATGAATTGAGGGAGGTGACACCAAGTTACAACCAGGCGAAAGAAATTCAGGACCCTATTTGTAGCCTTGACGATCACAAATACAGCGTTGCTGGCTGCGCTTTTTTAGACGACAAAGGCGCGTTTTGTGAGCGCGGGCAATCTATTAAGAAATCGGCTTTTTCCTCGTAAGGCAGGGTAAAAACCTGCGACACCCGGGTATGTTAAATTAACCAAATTTACCACATAGTTAATATAATTGAAAAACACACTTTCATCTATAAACCCTTCCTGAATATTACGTAAAGAAAAGATAAACAACTCAGGACCAGGAAAATTTATGCTGTGTTTACTGACAATTTGAGGCAATAATCTTATAATCACTTACATGATTACGAATCCGGTCGATATTCCCTCGAGCTATGCGGCTACAACAGCCAGTCTGTTGAGCAAAAAATCCACCACGGCCACTTCTGATTTGTCTGCTTCTTTTCAGCAAATCCTTTCAACGATGATGACGTCCAGCAGCATGCCATCGGCGGACGGGCAGTCTGGTTTTGGGGCCAGCGACTTGATGGCTCCGCTGATGTTGATGCTACTTGAAAAAATGATAGCACAGCAAATGGATCAGAACCCAACCAGCACGAACGAGGTGACAACAAACAAGCCGGAATTAATCAACCAGAATACAAAACCAAGCCCAAGCGGCAGACCGGTGGAAGGGGTACTTACCCAGGAGTTTCATCCCGGGCACAATGGGTTGGATTTTGGCATTGTGGTGGGCACACCGATTAAGACTACCATGGACGGAAATGTGATTTACGCTGGCTGGAATAATCAGGGGTATGGCAACCTGGTCATTGTCGAAAATGGCGATTACCGCACTTATTATGCGCATCTTTCCAGCGTTCCGGTGGCAGTTGGGGACAAAGTCATCGCTGGGACAACAATTGGACTTTCGGGGAACACTGGTAATTCAACCGGGCCACATTTACATTACGAAATTCGGAAAAACAATGTGCCGATTGATCCAACCACTTTAACGCTGGGTGTAAGCGCATAAACATTACCGCCAAAGAGTAATATAATATATTACCCTTTCTATCCATTTAATATCATGAGAGATAATTGAGCAGCGATATGATTTCTGTTTTAAGGCAGCTTTTCGCAAAACAGTCCGAAATAAGGCTGTTGAATATATATAAAGGACTGCCGATCTCTTACGACGCCAAGCTGAGCTCGGTGAGCGATACCGATGTGCGTGTGACCAGCAACCGGTACCAAATCGCTTGCCTGTATTACCAACGCGGAACGTATATTCAATCAGATGACATGCCTTACACGATCAGCTGCCAGGTGGTAAGCCTGAACCTGGCGAAGGAAGATGCTCAGCTGACTGAATTTGAGCTGGCAACAAACAACATCGGAAACCGGATGAACATTCGGGTGGAGCCGGCAGATGAAGGCCTGATTGGCACGATCCAATTTAAGGGCTATCCCAACAAGGTGACTGCATCCATTGCGGATATCTCCATACACGGTGCCAGCGTGATGGTGGAAGATTTTCTCTTCTCGACCAGGCTGTTCCAGACCGGAAACGAAATGAGCATGTCGATCTCGTTTCCAGAATCGATCTTACAAAAAACGAAGAAGGTCTATACCAGCCTGGCTTCGGAAAACCGGAATACGCGCAGCATTATAAAACCCAGCCTGCCAGCAGCCCAAAACGGTAGAATCGATATCACAGCCTGGGGAAAAATCCTGGCAGTACGGCAGGAACCCAACCAGAGCCGGTACAAGGTGAATATTAAGTTTTACATCAAGGACGCCGAACGCCTGGCGTTATCGCAGTATATTTCGCAGCGCCAGACTGAGATTATTCGAGATTTACGTATTCTGGCTGATGAATTATATAGTCGGAAAAAATGAGCGTGTCGCCGGGTGCGGCGGTCGTGAGTAGACCTGGCGCACCTGATGAAAATAACCGGCCGGTAAAATGAACGTACCTGGATCGCTTTCCATTTCACCGCTCAACCCAGCTTCTGGACAGGAACTGGGGCTACGGCCATTCCAACGAGTTACCGCACAAATATTGAATGTAACCGGCACAACTGCAATCTTATCGATTGAAGGTTATCCGGTTGTGGCGCAGCTTGCTTCATCCGACCAGGCTGCGGCCTTGCTGGCACAAAAAACGGCGCAATTTATTGTCAGCCAATTAAGTGACCAGATGGTGACTTTAAAGTTTATTAAAAACGACCAGCCGCAGACGGGCAGCGGCATGGCGGCGGGGCAGGAACTGGCGGCCAAAATTTTGGAGCAAAATGGAATCCCGGTGACAGAAACCAGCCTGGCCGTGGCGCGCTCGGCGCTGAAACAGCATTTGTCTGTTACCGCAGACTTGCTGACGGAACTGCTGGGAGCGCTGAAAGATTATGGCGCCTGGGGGGATGGGGAAGTAGACCTGGCGGCGGCGATGAAGGCGGCTGGCTTGCCGGTGACGGCGGAAAGCCTGGCGTTGGCTGCCCGCCAAAAAATGCAGACGGGTGAAACGCTGGGTAACCTGATCTCGCTGTTAAACGATGCTTCGAAGCAGCGACTTTCTGCTGACACACAAAAACAACTCACCTCCAGCTTGAATATGTTAAAAGAAATGGTGATGCAGTGGGATGGAGATGCGCAAAAACTGGCCAAACAACTGCGCGATTCGGTCAACTTGCTGGGCAAGTCACTGGAAAACGAATTACTCAACCTGGCGCAAAACCCGAATGCCAACCCGGCCGAAAAAAGCCTGTTGTCGCTGGCGAAATTACAACAAATGCTACAACAGGAAGGCAAGCAGGATCTCGCGAAAGCCTTGGAGAAGTTCCTGGGGGATATTCGCCAGAACCAATTTATGAATATCAAACCAGATCCGGTCCCCGGGCGAGGGGCCTGGTCTGAAGTGGGTTTCCTATTGGAGCGTATTAAACAGGATAACGAGCAGGAGTATCCCACTGCCCGGCTGCGGGTAGCGCATGAAGGTGGGCCCAACGCGGGAAAGATCAACCCGGCTTACACACGACTGATCTTGCAGGTGGATATCAACCCGGAAGAAACGGTTGAGGTTGATATTTCGCTGGTGAATAAGCAGCTCAAAACATCGATGACGGCACCAGATCCAAACTGGGTAAAAACCGCGCAGGAAGAACTCCCCATCCTGGAGGAGACCCTGAAGTTAATGGGCTACACGATCCATGACATGCAGGTGGGGGTGGGTTTTCCGCGCACTTTTGAAAATATCTCTTTACCCAACGGCGGAACGATACCAATGACGGTGGATATCGAGGTGTAGGATGGTTTATAAACGGTTTAAGATTTCGCAGCAAAACCCGCGGGGAGCAAAACCGCTGATGGCGACAGCCTTGCAGTATGACCCGGAGAAGGAAGGGGCACCAAGAGTGGTGGCCAGCGGGCAGCGTAAGGTGGCTGAGAAGATCATCGCTGAGGCGAAGAAGCACAATATCACCATTTATGAAGACACGGCGCTGACTTCGGCGCTGGCGAATGTGAACCTGGGAGAGGAAATCCCAATGGAGCTGTATCACGTGGTGGCCGAGGTGTTGGCTTATATTTACCGTGTTTCCAAGATGGCTCCAAAAGAGGAAGCGGGTAACAAATAAGCCTCAAACAAGGGCTGAAGCAAAAAGATAGCCTTGATAAAAATAACCTGCGTGGGCAAGCCCGAGATACGGATGGCTGCGCAGGAAGTAAGAACCAATAAAAGACCCTGATCAAAAAAAGAGCAGCCCGGCGCCAATCGTGCGCGCCGGGCTGCTTTATTACCTGTTGGTGTTTTTAGCGCTTGAGGTTTACCAGTTCCTGCATAATTTCATCGGAAGTGGTGATCACACGAGAGGATGCCTGGAAGCCGCGCTGGGCAAGGATCATGTTGGTGAATTCCTGGGCCATATCGACATTGGAGGCTTCGAGGTAGCCGGAAGCGATGGTGCCGCGTCCACCGGTGGAGGCGATGCCAATTTGGGCTTCGCCTGAGTTCAAACCAGCCGTAAAGCTGGAGTTATCGGCGCGAAGCAGGCCTGAGGGGTTGGTAAAGCGGGCAATGGCTAGCTGGCCGACTTCCTGGCGCAGGCCGTTGGAATAAACCAGGTAGACATTGCCGGTATTGGCGGAAACAAATACGTCAGAAACGCTGCCGGCGGCGAGACCATCCTGGCTGGTGACGGCTGCGGAATTGGCGGCGGTCAACATAGTAAGACGTGAGAAATCGAGGGTGGGAGTGACCGGGTCAGCGCCAGTGGAGCCGGGCAGGGAGACAGCCGGGCTGGCAGCAGGAATGGGGGTGACGATCTGGCCATTGGAGTCGAAGGAGATGGTGCCAGCGCCGACAGAGCCAGTGGTGGGCGGGGTGGTAACCGGGTCGAGGATTTTCCAGTTCCAGGTGGTGACTGCGGCGGCAGTGGTGCCGCGGGTGAATTCAACGGAAGCTTTGCGGAGGGTGCCGAGCGAGTCGTAGACACCCATGGAAACGGTGTATTTATCGCCGGCGACGGAGGTGGCGCTCAGGTTGCCGCCTAGAATGACTGTCTCGGTGGACTTGGCGAGGGTTTTGTCGGTGGTGATCTTGATATCATCAACGGGGAGATTGGTGTCGACCTTGCCAGTGGCATCTGCCAGCCAACCCTGGGCGCGCAGACCGGTGGCTGAATTTACCAGGTAACCGGTGGCATCGAGGCCCATGGAACCTTCGCGGGAATAGCGGCGGCCAGCGTCCTGGCCATAGACGAAGAAGCCATCACCCTGGATGGCCATATCCAGGTTGCGGCCGGTGCTTTGGAGCATGCCCTGGGTAAAGACCGGGGAGACGTAGCCCATGGCAACACCCAGACCAACCTGGGTGGGGTTAACACCACCGAGCGTATCGGTGGGGGCAGCGCCTGGATTGATTAATTGAGCGAACTGGTCCTGGAAAAGGACGCGACTGGACTTGAAACCGGTGGTGTTGGCATTGGCGAGGTTATTGGAAACAACATCGAGGTACTTCTGGTGTAAACCGAGTGAGCTGATTGCGGTAAACATGGAGCGGATCATTTTATTTTCTCCTAAAGAATGGTCTTCAGGCTTCCTCCAAGAGGGCCGGCCTGTAGATAAAGAGGATTTGAAAAGTACTAACCTTTTATATCAACTGAAGACTTGCGGGTGTTGCTAAGCGGGTCTGCGAAGACAACACTATCGATCTGGGTAAAGACCCCTTCGCCGCGTTGGTTGGCATCGAGGGCGGTGACGACGAGACGATCTTTGATATTTACAATGAAGGCCATATCATCGACCATGACGAGAGAGGATTTCCCACCGCGCTTTTCGGCCTTGTCGATGGCATCAGAAAGCCGGGTAACGTTATCGCTGTTTAAAGAGATGTCGCGACTTTGCAAGCGCTTTTGGGCATGGGTGGAAAACTTGACATTTTGGACACTTTGCAAGGTTTCGGAGAAAGACGGCCCTTGCACGGTTGTGGCTGTGCCGGCCGGTTTGGGAGTTTTATCACCGACAGCAGTCACACGTTCAAGTTGAACGCGGAATGCGTCTGTCATGCCTTGCCTGCCTTGATTTCAAGCAAATCAGCGATGGCATAGCTCTTGTCACCGATCCGGAACTGGTAATTGCCTTTTTCGAGACTGACACTGTCGACAACACCTTCGATGATTTCACCATCCGCATTGTTGACCTTAACGGTTTTGCCGATGAGGCTGGCCATGTAGGTTGTCTGATTGGCGGAAGAGACGCTATCCATAGAGGTGTGGATATCGCGTAATTCCTGCAGCGAGTTGAGCTGGGAAAACTGCGACATCATCTCGGCGTTATCCATGGGCTCAAGCGGGTTCTGGTGGGTGAGCTGGGTGAGAAGGATCTTCATGAACTGCGACGAATCCACGGATGACGTATCTGACTTGGTTGTTTGCTGAGTGGCAGTATAGGCAGACAAGGGTGAATTGCTGGACGTTCCATTTACCTGCATTTGGTGGCTCCTTTTCTTTTAATATTGAGTGATCAAACGTGATAATCCACGCCTGCCGGTTGACCATCCAACCGTTCGATGCGGGTGCGTCCCAGAAGGTCAGGAGAGGCTTCTTCCTGGGCGACGGCGCGGATAGTTTGCTGCGCGAACGGGTAGGCCTGCTTGTAGAAATTTCCTTGCTGCCCAAACTGGCCATGCTGGCCGATATTGAGATTGGACAACTGGATGCCTGAATTGGTGAGCGACTGGCGAAGTTGATCGAGTTGCGTCTCAAGCAGCCGTCCGGTGCCAGCTTGTTCAGCAAAGAAGGTCACACTTACGCCCTGAGAATTTTTAACCATCTGAACATCGATGGCGCCCAATTCCTTGGGGTTTAACTGCAAGCGCATGGATGAAGAGCCGTTTTGAAGATTAACACTCATCTGGCGAAGCACTTGCTGGACGACATCAGTCGACTCGATGGCGACTGTGCCAGGAACCGAGACTTTGCCCGCCGCAGGCATCTCAGGTGCAGAGACCGCAGGCGCTAGATTAGTGGCAGCCATGGCTCCGAGCGCGGTGGAGGTGTTGGGCACTGGAGCGCTGGCCGTCTCGGGTAGTACGGAAGGAACAGCGCTGGTTACGGCAGCAACCTGCCCGGGGTCAACCGTGCCAGCCTGAGCGCCGGAAAGTGCCGTGACCTGACCAGGAGGAGAGACAACTGGCACACCCTGGAGATCAACTTTCTGGGTTTCGGCGGGCACAACGACTGTGTTGGCTGGCGCAGCGGCCTGCCCGTTGCCGGGTTGGGCTGAGGCAGTGGAGGACTGGGTTTCAACGTTGCCGGTTGTATTGACGTTTTTGGCCAGCTCAGCTGCGGACTGGGCCAACTGTGCCTCTGCTGAGGACTGCAAAGCCTGGTAAGGGGTGGCAGGCGCATCTGGCGAGGGCCCGGTGACAGGGGGAACATTGCCATCGACCGGTTTTTGACCGGCAGGGTGAGCACCTTCAGCTGAACCGGAAGCGGCCGAGGCGGATTGCTGTTTGGAATTGGCTTCTGGGCCGACGGCTTCATTTTGCACAGGCTGGGTGGAGTTGAAGGCCTTGCCGACGGTCTCAAAAGCGGAACTGACAGAGGAAATTGAGCGACCGTTACCTGTGTGGGCTGCGACAGGCGCGGGTTGAAGCTCAACGACTTCCGGACGAATGGCCTGGGTTGCCCCAGCCATGGCGGAGACAGCGGTGAACATGCTGTTTGACACTTCTTTTTGTTCTTTCTTGGCCCGTGCCTTGAGAACCTCATTAAAAGACAGGTCCGAATCGACATCAAAATCACTGGGTTGCGATGTCGTATGCGGGCTGCTGGGGGGAGATTGCCCGGCGGGTTGAAGAAGACTAACCATTTTTACCTCGCTAGTGTTTTGAGAAGCAGTAATTTTTTTGAAATCAACTGGGTCACAGCCTGGTATTGAATACCGACTTCAGCCATGTCGGCCATCTCAATATCAACATCCACATTGTTTTCGTCAGCGCGCATGCTCCCTCCCGGACGAGAAGTGAGTGAGAAGCTGGCGTTTTGCGTGGTGTTTGGTTCCAAATGGGCAGAATTTGTTTGAGTCAACCGGAGCGAGTCATCGCGGTTGAACATATTCTTAAGGGTGTCTTCAAAATTGACGGTCTGCGCCTTGTAGCCTGGCGTATCGGCGTTGGCAAGGTTACGGCTGATGGCTTGCTGGCGAAGACTGAGACCATCGAGAGCAACCTTGGCGGCGCGGGAAGCATTATCTACAAAAAGTGAATCTGCCATGATTATGCCTGCCAGGAATTGCTGGAATTGTAGTAACCCAAAACACGTTCCACATAGGTCTGGGTTTCTTGATAAGGTGGAATACCGTTATAGCGATCGACCGCACCGGGGCCGGCATTATAAGCGGCAACAGCCAGACGGACATTGCCATTGTAATGATCGAGGAGCTGGCTGAGAAATTTGACACCGCCTTCGATGTTTTGAGCAGGATCGAGGGGGTTGGTCACCCCTAGGCCAGCGGCGGTGGCAGGCATAAGCTGCATTAAACCCTGAGCGCCAACGGATGAAACGGCTGACGGGTTGAAGTTGGACTCGGCCTTTACAACGGCCTGCACCAACTGCGGATTAACATTATATTTTTTGGCGGTCTGGTTGATGAGGGCAGCGAAATCACCGGTGACTTCACTAGCAGAAGTCAATTTCGTCGATTGAGTATCGGTGGTGGACTGGGCATCGGCAGTGGACTGGGTCTTGGTGCCTGTCCCCGCCTTGTCGCTGTACTTCTGCAACATGGCGAACATGAGCTTATAGATTGCTGATTGGAATTGGCCTGTAAAAATTGAGTTGTCCATGAAAATCAATTCTCCTTACGCTGGTTGCGATAGGCCTGGGCGATGTAGATATCGTCCTGTTCGCGAGATTCGATCTGGAGCTGTTCGGCCATATAGGTCTCATAACGCTTACGTTTGAGGATCTCGAGGGTTTCCTCGGCCTGCCTGGCTTCAATTAGCTCGTTGCGTTTGTTTTTAATTTCCCATTCACGTCTTTCCAGCTCGAGCGTGACTATTTCAATGCGCTTGGCAGCATCGAGGATATTGAGACGCAGCAGGCCGATTTTGAACAAATCAATTTCACCGGTCTGGGCAACGCTTAGCTGTTCCAACAGGTTGACCTGGAATTCCTGGAGCGAACGCAAGAGGACCTGGGTTTGCTGTTGGGCAGTGAGCAGTTTGCCAAGCTCAATTTCGAGGAGCTCAACCTTGCCGTGGCGGATATCGAGTACATTTTGCAATGAGAACTTAAGGGCCATTCAGTTACCTCGGGCGAAATCAGTTTGCAACGGCTTTGCTAATCTCGGCCATGTAATGCAGGGTTTGGTCAAAGATGGTGACTTCCCCGCGATTCTGCTGAAGGAAAGACAGGAGCACGGGTTGAACAAGCAGGGCAGTATCGACCTCTGGATCGGAGCCTTTGACATAGGCGCCAATGTTGACAAGATCGCGGACTTTTTCGTAGACGGCCAGGTTTTTACGGGCAAAGGCAGCCAACTGCATGTGATCACGGGATGTGATGGCAGGCATTACACGGCTGACACTGTTGAGCACATCGATGGCAGGATAGTGATTGCGTGCAGCAAGGGCACGGCTAAGAATAATGTGTCCATCGAGGATACCGCGGACGGCATCGCAAATGGGTTCGTTGAAATCATCGCCTTCAACCAGGACGGTGAAGAAACCAGTGATTGAACCATGCTCACCGCGCCCGGCCCGTTCCAACAGCTTGGGCAAGATGGCGAAAACGGAGGGGGTGTAGCCTTTGCTGGCAGGGGGCTCGCCAATTGAGAGGCCAATTTCGCGTTGGGCCATGGCATAGCGGGTGACTGAATCCATCATGAACATTACGTCCATACCAGTATCACGAAAATACTCGGCAATGGTCATGGCTACGTTGGCAGCTTTGAGACGAACAAGGGCGGGCTGATCTGAGGTGGAAACCACGATAACAGAACGAGCCAGGCCTTCGGGGCCGAGATCGCGTTCGAGAAACTCGCGCACCTCACGACCACGTTCGCCGATGAGGGCGATGACGGAGATATCGCTTTCTGAGTTGCGGGCGATGGAACCGAGCAGGGTGCTTTTTCCCACACCGCTGCCGGCAAAGATACCCATACGCTGACCCTTACCACAAGTTAACATGCCATCAATCACACGGACACCGGTAATGAGTGGTTCATCAATAGCGGAGCGCTGGAGGGGGTGAGGTGGGGTTTGATTGGTTGAAGCCCATTCGACGGCTTCGAGCGGACCTTTGCCATCAATCGGTTCACCAAGACCATTGAGGACCCGACCGATAAGGGATTGCCCGACAGGGGCCTTGAATGCACGCGATACCGAGCGAACAAGGCTATCGGGTTGGATACCTTCCATGCTGCCGAGCGGCATAAGCAGGGTATGCTTGTTGCGAAAACCGATTACTTCGGCCAGCAGGGTGTCACGACCGCCGGTCTGGATCTCGCAAATCTCGCCGATCTGGCAGTTCAGCCCCATAGTCTCCACGGTAAGGCCGACCACCTGAACGACCCGACCAGAAATGGTAAGCGGGTTGAGGTGGGTGAGTGCCTTGCGGTAACGCATGAGGTCGATCTGAGTAGGATCCATGGCTGCTTAGTGACCGTTAATTTTCATCAAAGGTTTTTAGAACTGCTGTGAGTTGCGTTTCAACACGGGCATCAACGGTACCCATGCTGCCCTTTACGAAACAACCACCCTGGGTGATGTTTTCCGAAGGGATTACTTTGATCCTGTCGCCTGAAATCAATAACTGGTATTCACTCCAGGAGGGATCCAGGAGGCGGGCATCGCGGGGGTTCAGGAAGATATTCAAATCACCGAGACCCTGGGCGCTTTCCATGACACGGTTGAGGTTCATCTGGAGGGCCTGGCCATCAAGCTGAACACCCTCAGAAAACATGGTCTGGGCGATATCTTTGACCATGGTGACAATGACCTGCTCGCCCTGGGCAAGGAGACTCTTTTTCCATTCCTGAACTTCATCGACCATCAGGCGGGAAGCGCCGAGCAAGGTTCCCAGTTCCTGGCGTAATTCATTCAAGCCTTGCTGCAATCCCTGCTGAACAGCGTCCTGTTTTAATTGTTCAATTTCTTCGAGGGCCTGCGAGACTGAGCTATCGGCGGCGCGTTGAGCCTCAAGTATGATCTCATCGGCTTCGGCGCGGGCACGGCGTAGAATGGCACCGGCCTCTCTTTCAGGATCGAAGGGAGGTTCGACAGGGGCGGGTTGGGGGACGTTTTGTTCCACAACAACTTCCTGACTGGGAGTAGGAAGGACTACGTCCTGATCGGTTTCAATAAAAACCCAGGCATCGTGGCCCACAAAAGGGGGCTGCCAATCCATGCCGCCTGGTTGCCATTTCGTAAACTGCTTGTTTGAATCGACGGTATGAATATTGGAACGTGGCTTTTGTTCCTTTTTCTCGAGCAGGTCCTCCAGGAACATGGCTTTAACCTGTTCCTTTTTTTCCTGCTTGGGAACATAGGGCACCAGGTCTTCGCTGGGCATCCAGACGGCGTGTTGATCGGCGGAGGCACCGCTAATCAGTGGATTAAGAAATGACTTCATAATCTTCACCACCACCACCAGCGATCACAATTTCACCAGAATCCTCGAGGGCGCGAACAGAATCGACGATCTTGCGTTGGGATGTGTAAACATTTTTGGCAAGTTGAGGACCTAAAATTTCGATTTCTTCCTTTAGATTTTCGCGGGCACGCTCAGACAGATTGTTGAACACTTTGTCACGAAGTTTATCGGGAGCACCTTTAAGCGCCAAGGCAAGGTCAGATTTGCTGACATCACGCAGAACACGCTGCATGGTGCGATCGTCCAGCTTGGCAAGATCATCGAAGGTGAACATGTTGGAGCGAATTTCATCGACGAGCTTGGGATTGGTGGTTTCGAGGGCTTCAAAAATAGATTTTTGAGCGCCGCGATCGACCTGGTTGAGCATTTTTACAAGGAAGGCAACGCCACCAGTGGCACGGAAATCGGCCTCGTTGATGACGCTGGAGAGCTTGCTCTTGAGATTTTTTTCGACTTGCTGGACAACCTGGGGAGAAACCCGATCCATGGCAGCCAGGCGAAGAGTCACTTCAATTTGGTTTTCCTTTGACATGCTGGTGAGAATATCGGCCGCAACCTTGGCTTCGAGATACGAGAGTACCAGGGCGATGGTCTGGGGCATTTCCTCTTCGAGCAGTACAGCCACTTCCTGCGGATTTGCGTTTTTGAGCATTTCAAAAGACGACAACTGCTGGTGAACGGAGATGCGCTCAAGGATTTCGGTACCGCGACGGGGACCGACAGCACGGGCAAGCAATTGGCGGCTATATTCAACACCACCACGGGGCTGGTCGGCATCCGTGGAGCTGAGCTCGCAGGCTTCCCGTAAGGCAATGTGGCGGACCTCAGGGGAGACTGTGCCGGCACGGCCCAAAGCCATGAGTACCTGCTCGATTTCACCTTCGGACAGGTACTGGAGCACCTTGGAAGAGAGTTCAACACCAAGGCCCAATAAAAGGGCGGATACTTTATCAATCCCAGCAACCATTACCGTTTACCTTCATTCAACCAGATCTGGATAATTTCAGCGACGGTAGCGGGGTTTTCCTCGGTCAGGCGGGAAATAACGCGGGCACGTTGCTCATCTTCTGAGGTTGTGGAGGACTGAGCACGGGACGCGATTTGAACAACAACACTTTCTTCTTCAGGTGGCTGTTGGGGGGTGGGCAGCGAGGAAGGTTCCGGGCGACCGGCCATGGCGGCTGCCATGGCGGAATTAAGACCAGGAGCAGGTATTTGCGGCATGGTGTTGGTGACGGGCATGGAGGCAAAGGCAGGTGCAGGTTGCAAGGCTGCCATTTCGGCAACCGGTCGCAACACGGGGCGCCAGGTTTCTTTGGAAGCATTGCGCAGATTGCTGAGCATGCGCAGGACGAAGAACAAGAGGACCATCAAAGCAAGGGCAGCGCCCACGACCGTCGCGATTTGCATATATAGCTCCTGCTGCTGCTGATTAGCGAGTTCCGCGATCATGGCATCGTAGGCAGTGCGGTCAAAGGCGTATGATTCCACCACGATCTGGTCACCACGGGTGGTATCAATGCCAGCAGCACCCTGGACGGCGGCGCGGATGGAATCAAGCTGGGTTTGGTCGGTGATATTATCGACCATGACGGAAACAGAAACACGGGTTACCTTGCCGGGGGCAATCACTTCTTTCGATTGGACCTGGCTTACTTCGTAATTGAGGGTTTGTTCGTTGTGCTGGAAGTTGGAGGCACCGCTGGAAGCCACGTTGGTAGCAATGGGGGTGGGCAGGTTGGAGCCCGCACCTGGGATGCCACCGGTACTGCCATCGGCGCTGCTGGACGATTCGGTGATCACCTGGGAACTGCGTAAGGCGATGGTGGTCGGCTCGAAGGAATTGGAGGTCACTTCGCGCTGGGTCCAATCCATATCGACAGTAGCCTGAACGGCGGACTTGTTGGGGCCGAGGATTTTATCGAGCAGGGTCTGGACTCTTCGTTGAACTTCTGAGGCGTATTCCAATTCGGCAACGCGCTGGTTATTCTTGGTGGTAGCGGTGGGATCACCGACCTTGCCGGTGCCATCGGCGAGCATGTTGCCATTGCTATCCACTACAACTACGTTTTCGGGCTTGAGGCCTTCGACACTGCTGGCGATGAGGTGGGTAATAGAGCCAACCTGGGCATCATCCAATCTTTCACCCAACTTAATCTTGATGGTGACGGAAGCAGTGGTGGGAGATTGGTCGGAGGAAAGCAGGGTCTTGGCGGGGGTAACAACATGAACACGAACCGCCTCAACTGCAGAAAGGCTGCCGATCGTGCGTTCCAGCTCACCTTCCAGGGCACGCTGGTAATTAATCTTTTGGGAAAACTCGGTCATGCCGAGGGTGTTGCCACTAAACAACTCGTAACCGACCGTGCTGGACTGGGGCAAACCTTCACGAGCCATCAGCAGGCGGGTGGTGTAGACCTGGTCTGTCTGGACAAGAATGGTGCCGCTATTCTTGAGCTGGTAGGGAATAGCGTTATCATCCAGCTTGGCAACGATTTGGGCGGCATCCTGCTCGCTAAGGCCACTATAGGCGACTTCATAGCTGGGGGTGGTGGCCCAACTGACCAACACGGGCACCAGGATTAAGACTGTAATGACCAGGGCAACCACGGTAATTTGACGCGAGGTTGGCTGGCGTTTCCAGTAAGAAGTGAATTGTTTTGTAATCGGTACTAGCATAATTCGAGATCCTCACTATGTGCAAAGGGCCGGCCGCGTGGTTATACCTGCATTCTCATCACTTCGCGATAGGCTTCAACCAACTTATCACGAATACCAAGGGCTACATTGAAATTGACATTGTTCTCTTCCATGGCAATCATGACGGTGTGCAAATCTACGTTATCACCCTGGGAGAGCTGCTGAACGAGATTATCGGATTTTGCCTGGGACTGGTTGAGGGTAGTAAGCATGTCCTCGAAGGTCTGGGTAACTTTTTTGAGGTTTCCACTGGACGAGTTTTTCTGAACCGAACCCATCTCAGGAATAGATGGGATAAGACTGGAGCTAATGGAGGGGATTTCCATGATTATCTCCCGATCTCGAGGGCTTTGAGGGCCATGCGTTTGACGGCTTCGATGGTGACCAGATTGGCTTCGTAGGAACGGGTAGCCGAAAGCATGTTGGTCATTTCAACGGTGATATCGACGTTGGGATAGGTAACGTTACCATTTGCATCCGCATCGGGGTGGGTTGGGTCATAAACGGTGGAGCCGGGGGAGGTATCGGTAACGATTTCCTTGACCTTGACCCCGCCTTGCAGGTTACTGACGTCGGCGTGACGGGCAGCCATTAATTTGGATGTAAAGGTGCCCTTTTCTTCGGGGATGAAAACAACATCCTTGCGCTGAAAAGACTTGCCATCGGCCGAGGTGGCTGTGGTTTGGGCATTGGCAATGTTATTAGAGATCAAATCCAGGCGCAGGCGCTGGGCGGTGAGACCGGATGTACCTATACGAAGGGATTCCCAAAAACTCATAATATGCTCCTTGACACGATGATGATATCAAAACAAGAGCATATACGCTGTAAAAGCAGTGTGAAGTTAAAATAAAAAACGTGTGAAGAAAAACGCCAAAGCGCCCTATTCCCTAAGGAAAGGCGCTTCGACCTATCTTTTTCCAATGTGGGCACGGCAACCCCGGCCCTTATTGATTGAATTCCCCACTACAACTGGCTTTGGAACGAAGAGTAAAAATCAGGCGGAGATGCGACCCAGGCGGGTGGAATAGGCGGGCGGGATGGCGGCAGCGGCCTGACGGGCGGTGATGGTCTGCTCGGTCAATTTCCAGGCTTCGCGCAGTTCGGTGAGGGTGTGAATGGCGGATTCATAATCGCCATTGCGAATGCAATCCATGCACCACTGGTAAAGGCGGAAAAGGCCCACCGAAACCTCTGGATAATTGAGGTCGAGGGCATCACGAAGAGCAGAGATGGTCTTGATGGACTTCTCGAACTCCTTTTGTTCACAGGAGCGAATTGCCAAATCATAGGTCATGATCACCAGGCGAAGCGGGCTAGCGCCCATAACATCTTGCTGACGATACTGACTGTGATATGCTGTTTGATACATAGTGGCTACTCCTGGGTAAGTTCTAGTTTTCTGTGTTCTATATCAGTTTCGGTTGACTTGAGAAAAACTTTAGCAATCTGGCATTAATTCCGCATAAATAATTTGGTGATTAGGGCGCGGCAATGCCGGGCGCTATTTTAGACAACCAGCTTGAGCAGGTCGCCGGCCTTGAGGTTATTGACCTCGTTGGGCGGAATACTGCGCATGACACGGCGGGAAGCGCGGTCAACGACGTAGACGGTGATGTCATTGCTTTTTTCATCCACCACGAAACGCAGGAATGTTTCGGGCGAGGTGACAGGCAGGAAGTTTTGAGAAGGCTTTTCTTCTGCCTTGGCCGGTTTTTCATTTTTTTCCGGCGCAGGTACAGGCGCCGTCTCAGAGGATGACCGGTAAAGCTGGTTCTGGTACATCTGGTACATCACGGCTGCCCGTGAGGCATCCCCATCCTTTTGTCCAACAGCTTGAATGACATTTTCTCCCATAGGTTCCATCCTTTTGCCTCAACCCAGGCGTCCATGCCTGAGTTGCTCACAGCCATAACCGAAGATCAAATAGAGATTTTACAACTATGAATATCATCGGCAGTGCATTTGGAAACTTGAGTGGCAAGTTGTTAATTTTATGTAAAAAACTGGATTTCCCCCGATAGTACCACCCAACTGGACCAGGCCGGCCGGGTGGGATAAATCACGCGGCTTTAAACAAAATAACCCGGGCAACCGGGTAACACCCCAGAACCTGGCAAATTAAAATCAACCTCCAGGGATTGTTCCGTCAAAGAAAGCGAAAATATCAGGCGGTCAGTTTGAGTAAATCGCCGGCCTGCATTTTGGCCAATTCACCAGGTGGAATCGAACGCAAGACCTTCTTGGAGCTGCGGTCAACGACAAAGATGGTGACGTCCCTGGTTTCTTCGTCCACTCGAAACTTAAGCGAAATATTGGAGTTATCGGTCATCAGGGCTGACTCGGCAGGCTTCGCCGGCGCCTGGGGTTTCCCCTGGGCTTGCGTTTTTTCTTGGGAGGCCACTTTTTCCTGCGCGGCAACCTTTTCCTGGGCAGCTACATTGACCCTTGCAGCCGCAGAACTAGCTGCATCAGGCTGAACAGGGGCGGGCTGGCGGGGGGTAAGCCCAGGATCAACCGGCCTGACACTACTGATTGAGTTTAATCCTGTATCACTCATGGTTCACACTCCTTGCATCCTTGCAATGGACTGGCATCCTGTACAAATAAAGAGACAAGCATCCTGCCCGCTCCATGCCATTCGATTTCATCCTACGGCCCTTGCAGTTCAGGCCGACGTATTGGTGTTGGTACCGGTCATGATACCCAACCACTGGGCAGTGTAACCATATTCGACCAGCTGGTTCTGGTAACCCATGTATTTATTGAATAAGGTTTCTTTGCGCTTTTCAAGCGTTTCGTTGTACTTGAGAATACGAGCATCATAATTCTTGCTCTGATCATCAAGAGAGCTGAGAGAGAGAGAGAGAGAGCCACTTGAACCGACGTAATTGGAAACCACAGTGTTGATGGAACCCAGGCCGGCATCCAGCAGGGAGGTAACGGAACTGCGACTGCTTTGCATGGCAGAAGAGAAAGTGGTGGCATTGAACGATAACTTCATATCTTTATCGAAGCTCAGACCAATTTGAGAGAGGTTGGTGTAACTGCCGCTATTGGTAAAGTTGTTGGTCATGCGACCGAGCATATCCTGGCGCAAGCTGCGCAGGGTGGCCTCGCCACTGACCGGCCCACGGGTATAGGTGGTTTTGCCATTGACGGTACTGGGGGTGGAGGCCAATTTATCCTTGAGGTGTGACATGGCGGTGTTGAAACTATTGACCAGTGTCGTCATCAAGGCGGCGGCTTTATCTGAGGAAGCGGCAATACTCAGGTGGGCAGATTTGCCTTCGGCATCAGATGCAAGGTTGAGGGTAAGACCGCTGACAACGTCGGTCAGCTTGGAATTGACCGCGCGGGAAACCGGCATGCCATTGACTGTAAACTTGGCATTTTGAGCGGCCTGCAAATCGGCGCCAAAACCGAGACTGGCACCATCGGTGAAAAGCATGCCGTGGTTTTCGCCAGTACGCGCGCCGGTGAGAACGAGCTGGTTGGCGACGATGGAGGCCTTGAAATCGCGGCCTTCAGGCTGGCTGGCGCCGTTAATGGCGGCGGTGATGGTACGCAAGGTGTCGGTTGAGTTGATAGAAATGGAGGTGCCGGCAGCGGTGTACGCCAGTGATGTGGAGGTGGTGGTACCGGCGGTGCTCATGGTGAGCGTCATACCACGGCCGGTATCGAAGCTACCGGAATTCATGGTCTGCCAATCGCTGGTGTAGGAGGTGCCATCGATCATGTTGCGAATGGAAACGGCCGTGCCATCGGCATCCACCAGGCGGAACTGGCGGGAGCCACCGTAATCACGGGCTTCGAGGGTGTAATTGCCGGTGCCCAATTCACGTTGACCAGAATAAACTGTGGAGGTGGACCCGGCCGTGACGGTGGTGCTGGCGCCCAAGGTATAAGCGGCAGTACCTGAGCCCCCCATCCAAAAGGTACCGCTCTTGCCCAGGGCAATATCAATACCCGAGACAGACAAGCTGGTGGATTTGGATTGAGCTTTGGCAAGCTGGGAAACAACGACATCGTACTCACCCACAGCGGCATCACTGGCAACGTTGGCGGTAAGAACGGTGCCGGTGCTGGGGGTGACGGTAACAGCGCTGGTCTGATTTAAACCATAGGTTGCCTGGGAGCTGATAAGCGCCTGGAGGGCGTTTTGCAGGTTGGTGAAATTGGTCTTAATATCCGTATAGACACTGCGGCGGACATCGACTGTGTCCTTGAGTGCCTGGGTCTTATTAAGTGGATCGCTTTCAACCTTGAGAGTGGCCTTGATGGCGGTTTGAAACGTTTGCGCCAATCCGGCGATCTGGGTATCGATGGGTGTAATGGTGCTAGCCATGATTTACCTTCTTCCCTGCAAATGTTCGTCAATTCCTAAATAGAAGCTATATTTTCATTATACGCTTTAAGATGCAGTATGGGGGAGGCGCAAGCGCCCCCCCCTTTAGGTCATCCTACTGGATCAGGTTTAGCGGAAGAGTGTCAGAAGGTTCTGCGGAGCCGCATTGGCCTGGGCTAACATGGCGGTGGCGGTCTGCTGCAAGATGGTGTACTTGCTGGCATTGACCTGTTCTTCAGCCATGTTGGCGTTCATGATGCGGCTGTAAGCGCCTTCAACTGCTGCCTGGGCAGTCGCACTCTGAACTTCTTTGTAAGACAGGCGGGAGATCAACGCGCCCAAGTCGGAGACGACGCTGGTGACCCGGTCGAGAGCGGTGTTGACGGTGGTCAGGTAGGAGCCGCCCTTGTTGGAATTGGAGACGTTCACCGAGTAGTTGTTCATGCGTTCGTAAGTGAAGTTCTGAATACCACTGGCTGCATCTGCAACAACATCGGCGAAAACATCGAATTTGGTCTGGATACCGCGACCGGTGTTGAAGATGGCGTCGGCCTGGCCATAGCTGACTGTGCCTGTACCGGAAGTGGTACCAGCGGTGAACTTGTACTGGGACATGGCCTGGTTGCTGCCAAGGCTATCCTTGAGCTCAACCTTGACGTCGTTGGCGCGGATGTACTCGAAGGTCATGGTCTGACCGGTGGTCAGGCCGGCTGCACCGGAACCACCCAGGTTGAGGGTGACACCGAGCGTGGCTGCTGAGTTATCTTTGATATCGAACGTTGTGGCGGCCAAGACAACAAAGGTGTTACTGGAGAGCTTGCCAGTGGAATTCCAGGTGGCGTCGGTCAGGTTCTTGAGTTCGTAGTTGACGGTGGTGTTGGTGGCATCCGAGGTGGTGGAGATGATTTTGAGCTCGTAGCGACCAGAAGTCATGGTGGCAGCGGTGGAAGCAGCGGCATTGGTGGTGGTCAGCGAAGCCATACCACCGATCAAAGTGCTGGACATGTCCAGGTTAGCCTTGCCCTGGGTAGTGCTGACTGCCTTGTCGGTCACATTCAGGCTCCAGTCGCCGGTGCTGAGTTCGGACAGGTTGCTGGCGGTGGAAACAGCCTCAATCACTGCGGTACCGGTGGTGACAAATGAACCAGCGGTGCCGGAAGTGGTGGCGGTGGCGGAAGCAACACGCTTGGACAGGTTCAGGCCAGTGGCGCCGGGGGTGAGGGCCTGGGGAACGCTCCAGGTAGTGGTTTCGCCTTCGTCAACACCAGTTTGGAAGACCTTGGCGCCGGTGCTG
Organism: uncultured Anaerolineae bacterium; assembly: GCA_903908605.1. GTDB lineage: Bacteria > Chloroflexota > Anaerolineae > Anaerolineales > Villigracilaceae > UBA5195. Next base: position 10,158 of record CAIVSQ010000588.1, on the reverse strand, counting down.
TTATCGAGCAGCTTGACACCGTTCCACTTGGTCTGGTCAACCAGTTCCTGAATCTGCTGGGAATAGGACGAGAGCTGGGTCTGGATGGTAGCGCGTTCAGCGGTGCCGAGGGTGTCAGAAGCGGCCTTCTCAGCCTGGGTGCGCATGGCGATCAAGATGTCGGTCATGGTGCTCAGGCCGCCTTCGGCGACGGAGAGCATGTTCTTGGCATCACTGATGTTATCGATGCTGGCTTTCAGACCTTCAGAGCGGGCCAACATTTTGGTAGCGATGGTCAGACCAGCGGGGTCATCGGCGGCGCTGTTGATGCGCTTGCCAGTGGAAAGGCGCTGCTGGTGGGTCGCCAGCTTGGCATTGATGCTGGTGAGGGAGTTGAGGGCATTGAGAGCCTGGATATTGCTTGCAATTCTTGTTACATCTACACTAGCCATTTCAAACCTCCATGTTTGAATGTACGTTCAGGGGATCCTTCCCCTTTTGAATAAGATGTGAAACCTTGTCTTACGAAAAAAATCTGGACTGGTACTGCCGGTGGTGGATCAGATGGTGTTTGTGAGCCTGAGGCCTCCGTGATACCTTTTTTTATCTTACACATATAGTTTCGGCAGGGATGGTGGTTACTTGAGGGTTTAATGGTGGATTCTGCGTAAAATAGACATAAAATGGCTTACCGTTTTGAAAGGTGAGGCAAGTATTCCTCAAGAAATATCACCGGTTGAAGCCAGGGTGGCATCGAGCTGGTCCAGCAAATCCAAAACCTGTGGTTGACGGGGTAAGCGGATGAGGAGCTGGCGAGCTTCGTCCAGTAGCCCAGCCAGCAGCAGGGCACGGGCAAGTTGCACCTGGGGATGAAGATCACCCGGCTGGGACGCGCAACCGGCCCGCCAAAGGCGCACAAGCGCGGGGTAATCATGTGTTTCAGTCAGATAGGCAGAGAGCCGGCCAAGCAGGAATTCCGCCATGCCTTCAGGAAAGTTATTTTGGTCGGCAGCAAGTTCGAGAACTGGCAGGCCAATCTGGAGGGCTTCAGCCCAGCGCTGCTGAGCAATAAGGCTGTGAGTCAGCATCGCCTGGGTGGTGAGATCGTGGGGAGCGATCTGCAGCAAGAGGCGGCTGGTGTTTTCGGCCATGGGGAAATTTTCGATCCGCAGGAAATATATCAGCATGCCATGTAAAACCAGGTAATTATTGGGGGAAGACTGCCAGGCCTGGCTGAGGATTTGCCAGGTGGTGGAGAAATCTCCCAGGTCGAGGGTGGTGGAAGCCAGCTCAAGCAAGAGCAGGATGTTACCTGGCGCCATTTGCAGGCGAAGCAGTTTTAGTCGCTGGACCTCAGGCAGGTCATCCCGCTGAATGGCCTGGCGAACCTGGCTCTTGAGCTGCTGCTCGGCAGAAAAGGCAGCCCGGCTGCTCAGGCCGAGCGGCGCGGGTGGAAGATGAGTGGGCAAGGGGGTACGCAAGCGGGCAAGGGTTGCGATTTTATTTAACAAATCACGAGAATGAGCGCCGGGGTTGGCCGGTTCGAGAGCGGCCGTATGGCAAAGGGTAGCCAGGCTCTCCAGGATGGAGGAATCTGGCACGGTGGAACGAGCGTTAATGGCATCAAAACGCTGGCGAGCAAGGGCGACCGACTGGGCATTGCCACGACGCAGCTTGGCATCGATCTCCTGGCTGGAACGACAGTAGTAATGATTAAGCTGAATTTTGGCGATACGATTGGGAAAACGCTGGCCATCGACACGCTCAAAATTTTCGTTGACACACCAGGCATTCTCGCGGTAGAGAAAATCGTGAGGGGAATTGGGGAAAAGGACGTTGGCAGGCTGGACAATGCTTTTCACCAACTCGTTTTCTTTAAATTCCTCTGGAGTCCGCAGGCAGTACGCTGCCAACTGGCCGGATACGGGGCGCGTTTTGTGGGGGCCTGAACCAAAAAAAAGCGAGCTGACAGCCAGGCCAGCATAGGGCTCGTATTCCTGCAGGAGGGTCGGGAGGTTTGGCGTGGTTTTGGGTAGCAGGAATTCATCGGTATCGATAAAACCAAGCCAGCGGGTGTGAGGACCAAAGATTTGCAGGCAGTGGTCATAGGCAGCCAACTGCTGGTTGGCACCGGGGGCATCGATCACCAATACCCAGCCTGCTTGAACATAGGTCTTGAGCGTTTTTCGCAAGCTAAGACGGCTGTCGTTATCATAGATATAAAATCGATCGACCCCCATGGCGATGTGGTAATCCAACCATTCGGGCAAATAATCGTTTTCGTCCTTGCAGATGAGGCAGAGGCTGAGGTAATCCATATTTTCAGGCTGCACGTGTGGAGGGAGAGGCAGGGTTTTCAACCTGCCTGAGAAGTTGGAGCGCCTGTTCGTTTTGCGGGGCAAGCGCAAGTACGCTGGCGAGCCAACGGCGGGCGGACTGAGGGTCACCGGCTAGCAGACAAGTTTGAGCCAGCTGCAACTGCAGGCCAGGGTCGTTGGGCCGCCAACTGACCGCCTGCTCCCAAAGACGTTGGGCAAGCAGATAATTATGATCTTCAAGCAAATAACCGGCAAGGGAGTTAAACAGGCTGATTGCCAACCGGTCAGAGAGCTGCCAGCCTGGCGAACCGGCCAGCGCCAACAAGGGCAAACCAACCTGGAGGGCATCCGCGCGACGGCCGAGACCGATCAGGCTGCTGACAAGCAGGCCTGTAACTTGCACATCCGTGGGGGCGAAATCAAGGATGAGGCGGCTGGTTTTTTCGGCCATGGTGAAATTATCTGTCCAGAGGAAAAAGAAGACCATGCCACTTAAGACATTGTAGTTTTTATTGGGTGAAAGCTGCCAGGCGTGGGATAAATACTGCCAGGCCGAAGCAGGATCATTGACCGCCAGGCAATCAACGGCCATGACCACCAGTAAGTGAATGTAGTGCGGGTGCAGCTGGAGCATTTCCTGCCCAAGGCGAAGAACATTGGCCAGGTCGTTACCGGCTTTGGCAGCTTCCCAGGCCGCTTTTTTCTGCAACCAGAGAGCAAGTTCTGGACGAATAGCGGACATGCGGGCCGAAGATTGCGACGGTGGCTGGTTTGGTGAGAGCTGGTGAGCTGCGCGAGCCATTTTTTCGAACAGCGCCGTGACCTGTGCGGCGGAGTTTTGGCCAGGTTCATCCAGCAGGCGCGCCAGCAACTGAGGAGCAGAGTCATCGGGGGTGGTGGCCAAGTGATTGAGCGTATCGAACCGATCGCGCTGCCAGGCGACCGACTGGGCATTGCCACGTTGCAGTTTTTGCTTGATCTCGTGGGCGGAGCGACAGTAGTAATGATTAAGCTGGATTTTTTCAGTATGAGTGGGAAAGCGTTGGTATTCCACCGGCAGAAAGACTTCGTTAACACAGGATTGATTTTCCTGGTAAATAAAGTCATGCGGAGAATTGGGCATGATGACCCAACGCGGTTGAACAATGCTCTTGACCAATTGATATTCATGGATCGCGGCATCGACACGGGTGGTGTAGGCGGCTAACTGCCCTTGCAGCGGGCGAACGAGGTGGCCGTTGGATCCGAAAAAGAGGGAGCTGACGGCAAGGCCGGCATAAGGTTCAAATTCTTTGAGCAGGTCTTTTAGATTGGAGTTCGTTTTTGGAAGCAGGAATTCATCTGTATCGATGAAGCCCAGCCAGAACGTATGAGCGCCAAAGGTGCGCAGGCAGTGATCATATGCATTGAGCTGGATGGCCTGACCAGGTGCATCGATGACCACCACCCAACCGCGCTGGATATAGGCCGCCAGACTGGTGCGCAGGCTGACATGACTCTCGTTATCGTAAATGTAAAAACGGTCCACACCGAGCAGGATGTGATAATCCAACCACTCGGGCAGGTAGTGGTTCTCATCTTTACAGACCAGGCAGAGGCTGAGGTAATCCATGGGGGTTAACGGCGCTCTTTTTGAGCGCGAGGCGTTGATGTGGATGGGCCAAGCTGTTTGAGCAGGTTGGTAACGAGCTGGTTGCCAGGCTCAAGCGCGCGGGCTTCCAGCAAACGGCGGCGGGCGTTTTTCTCATCACCGGCAAGGTGAAGAACATTGGCAAGGGCAATCAAGAGATTAAGATCGCCAGATTGAAGGATGAGAGCCTGTTCCAACAAACGCGCGGCCCCGATGTAATCATGATTTTGCTGCAGGCAGGCGGCCAACTGCCGGGCGAGGAAGAGACCCATGCCATCCGGTAGTTCATTGAACTGCCAATCCAATTCCAGCAGCGGAACCCCCAGGGCAATGGCTTCATCGTAACGTCCCAAACCGAGGAAGGAACAGGTGAGGTAGGCCAGGGCAGTCGCATCATGCGGGGCAATTCCCAGCAGCAGGCGACTGGTATTTTCGGCCAGCGGGAAATTGTCGGTTTTTAAGAAATAAAAGGCCATGCCGACCAGGATAACGTAATTATTGGGAGAACGACGCCAGGCTTCACCAAGAGACTGCCAGGCCGCCTGGGGATCATCAAGCTCAATACAAAGATTGGAAAGCGTAACATAGAGGACCAGGTAGTTGGGAGCAGCCTGGATGCGGAGCAGGAGTAGACGGCGGAATTCAGCCAGGTCGTGGCGATCTTGAGCTGCTCGCATCTGGCTTTTGATTTGGTCAATTTGCGAGAAGGTGGAGCGAAACTCAACGGCAACGGATGGGTATGGGATATCAAGCGGGTCAACGCAGTGATGGCGAGTAAGCTGAGCCATGTGGGCGGGTAGATTAGTAATGGGGTCGGGCACAGAAGACCCGGGATTGGCGGTAAATAGGCGCAGGATGGCCTGATCCTCGACGGTGGAGACGGCATTGACCACCTCGAAGCGCCGGCGGGCCCAGGCGATATCGCCACTGTTGCCGCGGCGCAGTTTTTGGTCGATTTCCTGGTTTGAACGACTGTAATAGTGGTTAAGCTGTATCTTCTGGACGTGATTGGGGTAACGCTGGCCGTCGACCCGGTCGAAGCGTTCATTTACGCACCATGCATTTTCCACAAAGATAAAATCGTGGGGAGAATTGGGCATGACAGTATAAGCAGGTTGAACAATGCTTTTGAGCAGCTCATTTTCCTTGAAGGTGTCATGGCTGCGGGTGGTGTAGGATGCGACCTGACCAGCAAGGGGGCGGGATTGATGACCGTTGGAGCCAAAGAATAACGAGCTGACAGCCAGGCCGGCGTACTGCTCATAATCCTTGAGCAATTCCTTCAAACCGGGCGCGGTTTTGGGAACCAGGAATTCATCCGTATCGATAAAACCGAGCCAGAAAGTTTGAGCGCCGAAGATTTGCAGGCAGTGATCGTAGGCGTAAAGCTGCATGGCCTTGCCGGGGATATCGACCACGACCACCCAGCCGCGTTCGATGTAATCACTGAGACTTGTGCGCAGGCTGACACGGCTTTCGTTATCGTAAATATAAAAACGATCGACACCCATGAGAATGTGATAATCCAACCATTCGGGCAGGTAGTCGTTTTCATCCTTGCAGATCAGGCAGAGACTGAGGTAATCCATGCGAAATCAGCGCTTCCTTTTGGAGGGTGGCACATTCGACGACGACACGTTACTGATTCGAGACGATGCCCCGTTAGTGATTCGGGACGATGCCCCGTTAGTGATTCGGGACGATGCCCCGTTGATGATTCGGGACGATGCCCCGTTGATGATTCGGGACGATGCCTGCTGCTGCAGATCGAGGATGAGCGGGTGCCCGGGGGCGAGGGCTGCGGCACGCTGGAGAACCTGGCGCGCAGCGGCCTGGTCACCCTGGAGCAGCTGGACCTGGACAAGTTCGATCAGCACGGCCAGTTCTGTGGGCTGGCATTTTTCGGCCAGCTGCCAGAGATGGATGGAAGCGGTATAGTCTTTTTGATCACGCAGGTAATCGGCCAGTTTTTTTACAATTCCAAGGCCAACCCGTTCGGGCAGCTCACCAAGCTGGGCGCAAAGTTCAACCAGAGGCACACCGATGCTGAGGGCCTCGGCTGGACGACCCTGTTCGAGAAGCGACCAGGCAAGCAGGCCAAGAGCGTTCATATCGTGCGGAGCGAGGGCAAGAACAAGGTGGCAGGTATTCTCGACCATGGGGTAGTTGGCGATACGAAGAAAATAATGGGCCATGGCCAAAAGCACAATGTAATTGTTGCCAGGCGATAGCTGCCAGGCCTGGGTAAGAAGCTGCCAGGCGGCGGGGGCATCACCAAGGTTAATTTTTATTGTGGCAAGGACGTCATAGAGGTTGATGTTTTGCGGGCAACGCTGCAACAATTGCAGCACCAGGCGCTGAGCTTCGTTGATATCGTGGCGATCCATGGCGGCGCGGGTCTGGGCCTTGAGAAGCTCAATTTCGGAGAAAGCTGGCCGGAAGCTGGTGGCCGGCAGGGGGTGAAGCATTTCGGGGGCAGGTGGCGTTGCCAGGCGGGTGCCAGCCAGGGCGGCCATGGCAGGGAGCAGGGTTTGCAAGGTGACCGGTTGGTCCGCACGCTGGAAGAGGGTTTCAAGATTTACCAGCACGCTTTCATCGAGATCGGTGGAGAGGCGGTTGACCGCCTCAAAGAGCCTGCGCGGCCAGGTGACGGCACCGCTGTTACCTCGTTTCAGCTTCTGGTCGATCTCTTTTTCGGAGCGACAGTAATAATGATTAACCTGGATCTTTTCAGTATGGTTGGGGAAACGCTGGTAATCGACCCGAAAACCTGTTTCGTTTACGCCCCAGGCATCTTCGCGATAAAGGACATCATGCGGCGAATTGGGCATGAGGACGCGTGAAGGCTGAACGATGCTTTTGACCAGCTCATTTTCCCTAAATGTGGCATGCGGACGGGTGGTGTAAGCTGCCAGCTGGCCAATGGTAGGGCGCAATTTGTGGCCGTTGGACCCGAAGAAGAGCGAACTGACCGCCAGACCAGCATAAGGCTCGTACTCACGAAGAAACTCTTTAAGGTCGAGCGTAGTATGAGGGACCAGGAACTCATCTGTATCGATAAAGCCCAACCAAAAGGTGAGATGGCCAAAGGTCTGCAGACAGTGGTCATAAGCAAAGAGCTGCATGGCGCTGCCCGGGATATCTACTACGACGACCCAGCCGCGCTGGATATAGTCTCGCAGACTTTCACGCAGGCTGACGCGGCTCTCGTTATCGTATATATAAAAACGATCGACACCCATCAGGATGTGATAATCCAACCACTCGGGCAGGTAGTCGTTTTCATCTTTGCAGATCAGGCAGAGGCTGAGGTAATCCATCATAATGGGGTCCTGGTAAAGGGTCAGGGCTCAACGGGGAGATCGACCTGGGCAAGGGCAGCCAGCACTTTTTCACGAAGGGCAGTCTGACCAGCAGCCTGGGTTAAAGCAGCGGCTTTTTCAAGGGCCAGGCGGGCTGCGGGGCGATCACCGGCGAGCAGGCAGGCCTGACTGAGTTCAAGGAGGACATTGACATCACCAGGCTGGCAAAGCACACCTGCATTCCAAAGACGCACTGCGGCGACAAAATCGTGCTTTTGAAGCAGGTAATCGGCCATCTTTTTGACAAGAAAAACGCCCATCCGGTCGGGAAGTTCACCGACCTGGGAGGAAAGTTCAACGACTGGTACACCCACCCGCAGGGCGTCCTCATAACGGCCCTGGCCAATGAGGCACTGGGTGAACATGCCGAGAGCGACCATATCATGCGGGGCCAGGTCCAGCAACAGGCGGCAGGTTTTCTCGGCCATTTCAAAGTTTTCGGTCTTGATAAAGAAAAAAGTCATGGTGCTTAAGACAAGATAGCTGCTGGAGGAAATTTTCCAGGCGGATGTGATGGCCTGCCAGGCGCCGGGGAAGTCATTGAGCGCGAGAAGATAGATGCAAAGATCAACATACAACAGGAGATAATCGGGGGCAATCGATAACTGCCTGGCGATAAGCTGTTGTACTTGCGCGGGGTCCTTGCGTTGGACCGCAAGCTCGACCTCGGAACGGAGGCTATTCATGCGCAGCAGTTCAGACCTGAAGGTGCGGGCGATGTGGTTTTGGGAAAAAGCCTCTGGCATCAATGTGGCCGGGATTTGCAAGGCGCGACTTCGCCAGATCTCCATCCCGGCTGGCTGGCCGAGCAGTGTAGCAAGGTTGTTGAGGATGGAGCGATCTTCATAGGTGGCAAGGGTGTTGACCAGGTCAAAACGCTTGCGCGGCCAAACCACATCCTGGCTGTTGCCGCGGCTGAGCTTGAGGTCGATCTCCTGTTCGGAGCGACAATAGTAGTGATTGAGTTGTATTTTTTGAATGGAATTGGGGAAACGTTGCCCATCAACACGCAGGAAGTTTTCGTTGACACAGAACTGGCCCGGCTGATAGATAAAATCATGGGGGGAATGGGGCATGAGAACCAGGGCTGGCTGGACAATGCTCTTGACGTAAATGAACTCCATGAAGGTGGGGTGAGCGTGACGGGTGTAGGAGGATATCTGCCCAGCCGCGGGACGATGCTTGTGACCATTGGAGCCAAAAAACAAGGCACTGACCGCCAGGCCAGCACAGGCCTCAAATTCCTTGAGCAATAGCTTAAGGTCAAGTGTAGTTTTGGGGACCAGGAATTCATCGGTATCGATGAAACCAAGCCAGAAGGTGTGAGCGCCAAAGTTCTGCAGACAATGATCATAAGCCTGGAGCTGCATATCCCGGCCAGGGATATCGACCACAACCACCCAACCGCGTTCAATGTAATCACCCAGGCTTGTGCGCAGGCTGACACGGCTTTCGTTATCGTAAATATAAAAACGCTCGACCCCCATCAGGATGTGGTAATCCAACCATTCGGGCAGGTAGTCGTTTTCGTCTTTACAGATCAGGCAGAGGCTGAGGTAGTCCATACGCACCAATCATACCAAAAGCTCTACAGGTGAATCGTAAAACGGGCATAAAAAACCTTGCTTCACCAGGCGCCATGAAGGATGACATCCATGAATGAGCCGGGGACAGGAGAGCAGCGAGGGATTAAAAATAAATTCTGCCTCCTATCAAACCTCGGAGGGCAGAATTTAGAACCAAACGTGATAAAGATAGCGCGGGTTATTTTACCCTTTTCAAGAATCCGTCCGGTGCGGCGGTAATCATGAATTTATCAGAAACGGACTGATCAATTACGAAATCGGGGTTGGATTTGAGGTATTCAAAGACAGCCGTCTTGGGGTTGTTGCCTTTCCCCCACGGGCGGTTGGTGACATAGCCCTCGGGTAAATCTTCAATGCCGGTATCCCATACAACGCAATAACTGCCGGTGGAAGTCAGAGGGGCATAGGCTTTTAGTTCCGCGAGTACGTGTTCGTATTACTGGCTTCGGAAACCCAGTCGACGGACAATTTTCTTAAGGCCTGGTCGTGGGCAATTTTTGATAAGGACTCTTTTAGTATCTTCTCAATAAGTTGGTGCTATGGAATACTGAGTCAACTTAAGATTTATTATGGCGTTTTTTTCAGCCATGCCCCAGGCCAATGTGTAATATTATCCGTTAAATCACTTTCATTGAATGGCCAAATTGGTTGGTCAATTATGAAATCGGAGTGGCGACTGGCAAATTCAAGTGCCGCAGCTTTTGGGTTATCATAGATCCATTCGGGTTTGCCGCGCGGAGTGTCGTGTAAATCTTCCATTACTCCATCTGTAGCAACAATATACGATCCTGGGGTTATTAGAGAATGATACGCCTCAAGTTCAGCCAGAACATGCGCTTTGCTGTGATTGGAATCCAAAATTGCCAGGACTGTTTCGCCTGGTTTGATTAGATCAATAACCTTTTGAATAGTATCTGGGGCGGTTGAACTGCCCTCAATCAGGGTAATTAAGGGAAATAACTCATGGGTCTCAATTGCCTCGCGATTGCTTGGGTGAATTTTGATATCAACACCGATTACACGGCCTTTTCCGATTGCTTTACATAGACTGGCAGAGAAAATTATTGAACCGCCATGCGCTATTCCAGTTTCAAGGATCACATCTGGCTTAATTCGATAGATTACCTCTTGCAACCGCACCATATCTTCTGGGATTTGTATGATTGGGCGTCCAAACCACGAGAACGTATATTCGAATTTTTGGTTCCAACCGACCTTTAGCCAGATTTTCGATAAAATATCAAAGGCTTTTTTTGTATACAGGGAGACTTGATTGGGGCCAT